>JAACUH010000055.1 GCA_009993005.1 Rhodobacterales bacterium | reverse complement strand
ACCGCGACCGCTGGCGCGGCGGCGGCATCAGGGGCCGGTTTCGCCACGACCGGCGTATCGGCGCTTTCGCCCTCGGCCAGCAGAACGGCGATGGCGGTGTTGACCTTCACGCCCTCGGTGCCAGCAGCGATCAGGAGTTTGCCGATCACGCCTTCATCGACGGCCTCGAATTCCATCGTGGCCTTGTCGGTCTCGATCTCGGCCAGAAGGTCGCCGGATTTGACCGTATCACCTTCCTTGACCAGCCATTTCGCCAGCGTGCCTTCCTCCATCGTGGGGGACAGGGCGGGCATCAGGATTTCCGTGGGCATCGCGCTGTCTCCTTACCGGTAGGTCACCTGGTGCACAGCGGCGATCACATCCGCCGTCGTCACCAGAGCCAGTTTCTCGAGGTTGGCCGCATAGGGCATCGGCACGTCCTTGCCGGTGCAGTTGATCACCGGCGCATCGAGGTAATCGAAGGCCTGCTGCATGATCACCGAACTGATGTAATTGCCCACCGATCCCTGCGGCCAGCCTTCCTCGACCGTCACGCAGCGGTTGGTCTTGCGCAGGCTTTCGAGCACGGTGGCCGTGTCCATCGGGCGCAGGGAGCGCAGGTCGATCACCTCGGCCTCGATCCCGTCTTGTGCAAGCTTTTCCGCAGCTTCCATCGCATAGCTCATCCCGATGCCAAAGCTCACGATGGTCACGTCGCGCCCGGACCGCGCGATGCGGGCCTTGCCGAAGGGGATCGTGAAATCGTCGAGCACCGGCACCTCAAAGGAGCGGCCGTATAGGATCTCGTTCTCGAGAAAGATCACCGGATTGTTGTCGCGGATCGCGGTTTTCATCAGACCCTTCGCATCGGCGGCGGTATAGGGCATCACCACCTTGAGACCGGGGATCTGCATGTACCAGGCCGCATAGTCCTGGCTATGCTGCGCGCCGACGCGGGCGGCAGCCCCATTCGACCCGCGAAACACCATCGGCGCGCCCATCTGGCCGCCCGACATATAGAGCGTCTTGGCGGCCGAGTTGATGATGTGGTCGATGGCCTGCATGGCAAAGTTGAAGGTCATGAACTCGACCACAGGCCGCAGCCCGCCAAAGGCCGCGCCCACCGCAATGCCGGTAAAGCCATGTTCGGTGATCGGCGTGTCGATGATCCGCTTGGGGCCGAATTCGTCGAGCATCCCCTGGCTGATCTTGTAGGCGCCCTGATATTCGCCGACCTCTTCACCCATCAGGAATACCGTCTCGTCGCGGCGCATTTCCTCGGACATCGCCTCGCGCAGGGCCTCGCGGACGGTCATCGTCTTCATCTCGGTGCCGGCGGGCCAGTCGGGGCTGGTGTCGGCCTGCGCCACGGGCGCTGGGGCAGGGGCAGGGGCAGGGGTGGCGACTGCGGGGGCCGCCATGGCAACCGGGGCCGGGGCGGCAACCGGGGCCGGGGCGGCAACCGGGGCCGCCGCAGAGGCATCCTCGCCCTCGGCCAGCAGCACCGCGATTGCGGTGTTCACCTTGACGTTTTCGGTGCCCGCCGCGATCAGCAGTTTGCCGATCACGCCCTCATCGACAGCCTCGAACTCCATCGTGGCCTTGTCGGTCTCGATCTCGGCGAGGATGTCGCCGGATTTGACCGTATCGCCTTCCGCGACCAGCCATTTGGCCAGCGTGCCCTCTTCCATCGTCGGGCTCAGGGCCGGCATCAGGATCTCGATCGCCATGGCTCAGGCCTCCTCGTGCGCGTAGATATCGGTCCAGAGCTCCGCCTCGGCGGGCTCGGCGCTCTGTTTGGAGTATTCGGCCGCCTCGTTGACGATCTCCTTGATCTCCTTGTCGATGGCCTTCAGGTCATCCTCGGTCGCGTGATTGCCGGTCAGGAGGATCGACCGGATCTGTTCGATCGGGTCGCGCTCGTCCTTCATCTTCTGGACTTCCTCACGCGTGCGGTATTTTGCCGGGTCGGACATCGAATGCCCGCGATAACGGTAGGTTTTCACCTCGAGGATGTATGGCCCCTTGCCGGCGCGGCAATGCGCGACCGCGCGTTCGCCGGCTTCCTTGACCGCCAGCACCGACATGCCGTCAACTTCTTCGCCGGGGATGCCATAGGCCGCGCCGCGCTCCCACAGCGAGGGCGACTTGGTCGAGCGCTGCACGCTGGTGCCCATCGCATACTGGTTGTTCTCGATGACAAAGATCACCGGCAGCATCCAGAGTTCGGCCATGTTGTAGGTCTCATAAACCTGGCCCTGGTTCGCCGCGCCATCGCCAAAATAGGCGAATGTCACGCGCCCGTTGCCGAGGTATTTGTCGGCAAAGGCCAACCCCGCGCCGAGCGGGACCTGTGCCCCCACGATGCCATGGCCGCCGTAGAAATGTTTCTCCTTGGAGAACATGTGCATCGAGCCGCCTTTCCCTTTGGAAAAGCCGCCCTCGCGTCCGGTCAGTTCCGCCATGATCCCCTTGGGGTTCATGCCGCAGGCGAGCATGTGGCCGTGGTCGCGGTAGGAGGTGATGCGCTTGTCGCCCTCTTCCGCCGCGGCCTCGAGGCCGACCACAACCGCCTCCTGCCCGATGTAGAGGTGGCAGAACCCGCCGATCAGCCCCATGCCGTAAAGCTGGCCCGCCTTTTCCTCGAATCGCCGGATCAGCAGCATCTCGCGGTAATGGCCCAGCAATTCCCCAGCAGAGACATTGGGTTGTGCGGCAGGTTTCGCGGTTGCGGTGGGTGTCGCTGTCTTTCTGGTCGCCATTGGTCCTCGCCCTTGCTGGTCCAAGATAGTTTAGCCTTAAACTATCTTTTAGCGCAGCCGGGACGCAAAGGCGAGGGGCAATCTGCCGTTGCGGCAGGCAATGGCTGCATGGCAGCCCTGCGCGGCGGGAAAGGCTTGGTTAACGGATCACGATCTCGTCCGCGCGCACCATGCCCAGCACGTCGCGCGCCTGCTGGTCGAGCAGGTCGAGGTCGAGGTAGCTGTCCGACAGCCGCCGGGTGAGGTTTTCCATCCGCGCGACCTCGACCGCCAGCGCGTCACGCTCCTCGGCCAGCACGCGCGCCTCGGCCAGAACTTCGGCGCGGCGAAACACGCCGTAGTCGCCCTGCACGGCGGCAAAGGTGAAATAGAGGCCGAGCAGGATCATCCCCATGATGAACATGAGCGATCCCAGGGCCGGTCGGTTGCGACGGATCATGCCAGATGCCTCGATACCGCCACTTGCGGGCGATTTCCGCCAGAATCGCACAAACGAATCGCCTTGTGAATCCCAAATCGCCCTAAACAGGCCGATTTGCAGCGTTTTCTCTGCAAATCGGCCGGGTTCTGGCCTATCCCGCGACCGAGGCGTCGTAGATCGACCCGATCGCCGCGTCGAGCGTTGCGTCGAACTCCGCCGGGGTCTGCTGCGCCGACAGCCCTTCGGTCAGCGCCCGGCTGAACGACGCGATGATCCCGGTCTGCCGTGCGAGCACCGCATTGGCCGCCTCGCGCGAATGCCCGCCCGACAGCGCCACAACCCGCATCACGCGCGGGTGCTGCACCAGCGGCAGATAGAAATTGTCCACGCTCGGCAGGCTGAGCTTGAGCATGACCTGCGCCTCGCCCTGCATCGCGTCCAGATGCGCCAGAAGCGCCGTGCGCAGCAGCGCCTCGGCCTCGGCCTTGTCGCTGATCGAGATCGTGACCTCGGGCTCGATGATCGGCACCAGCCCATGCGCGAGGATCTGCGCGCCGATGTCGAATTGCTGCGCCACCACGGCTGCGATCCCGGCCGCGTTGGCCGCGCCGATCACCGAGCGCATCTTGGTGCCAAAGATCCCCGCAGCGACCGCGCGGGTCAGCAGCGTGTCAAGACCGGCGATGTCCTTCATCAGTTGGCAGCCGTCAACCTCGCTGGCAAGCCCTTGGTCCACCTTGAGAAACGGCACGACCTGCTTGACCTGCCAGAGGAACTGCGCGGCGGGCATCCCGGCAATGGCGCGGTCCATCGTCATCTCGAACAGGATCGCGCCCAGCACCCGGTCGCCGCCAAAGGCGGGCGAGGTGCAGATGCGCGCGCGCATCGCGTGGATCTGGTCGAACATTTCCGCATCGTTCGCATAGGCGTCCTTTTGCACGCCATAAAGTGCCAGCGCCTTGGGGCTCGATCCGCCCGACTGGTCGAGCGCCGCGATGAACCCGCGGCCGTGCCGCATCTTTTCGGTCTGTGCTGCCAGTGCCATGCCGGTCTCTCCTGTAGGGGGGTAAAGTCGGAGAACTTATGGCCGCATGTGGCGCAAAGCGCAATTGTCATGCGCAGACCCCGCAGCCACAGGGCCGCGGGGTGAAATGACGCTTTCTTCGCGGCCTCAGTTGCGGAAATAGCGGTTCGCGAGGCCTGTTTCGATCCAGTCATTCAGGGCGCGCGTCTGCGCCTGCGCCGCCACATCGCGCCAAAGAGCTGCCACCTCGTCGCCGCGCCCGGCAAAGCGCGCCTCGATCGACGCGCGCAGCGTCGGTGCGCCCACATCGCCCGCCGCCTCAGCGAGCAGGACAAGGTAATAGGCCTGCGCATAGGACCGCGCCGCGCCGGAGCCCGTCATATGCGCCAACGCGGCCTTGCGCAGCGCGCGCGGATCGTCGCCGGCGATACTGTCGAGCGTGACCACATTGCCGGGCTGCGCGACATAGGCCGCCTGCGCCGCGAGCACCGTTTGCGTCGTCATCCGCGCCTCGAGCCGGTCAAGCTGCGCGATGCCGCCACCGCTCGCCCCTGCGGCAAGCGCTGCGGCATAGGCCGCGGCCGGGTCGCTGTCCTCGATCGCGCGCGACAGCAAGGCAGAGGCTGCCCCCGCATCCGCGCCGCCCGCCGCGATCACCGGGGCGAGCAGATCGGGCACCAGCGCCGGTGCGCGCGGCACGCCAAGCCCGTCGAGCAGCGCCGCCGCAAGCGCCACGCGCTGCGCATCGCTGATGTCGCCATCGACCAGACCCGCCAGCGTCGCGCTGTCGATGATCTGCGCCCGTGCACGCGGCGCCGTGCGCGCCTCGAGTGCCAGCGCGGCGATCAGGCTGCCCGCGTCGGCATACATGTCGGGCTCGACCAGGATGCCGCCGGCGGGCAGGTTGGCCTCGATGGTGATCTCGCCCGGATCGGCGACAAAGGCCGCGACCTTGTCCATCAGAGCGTTGACAAAGTTCCGCTCGACCGCGCCGGGCGCGCGAGAAACGCCGTTTGCGTCGAGGGACATCAGCTCTTGCATGATGAATTCGGTGCCCATCTGCCGCACCGCCTCGGGATCACGCAGATTGGCCGGCAGCATGGTCGAAAACGCCGCCCAGCCGCCCGCATCCTTGAGGCTGAGCACGGCCCGGCTCACCCGATAGGCGGGCTCGCGGGTATAGCGATAGGGGTCGTAGTGCGGCAGGATCGTCGCCGCGCCGGAAAAGTCGAGCGTGGCCAGCCCGTTGACGGCCAGCGTCGCGTCGAGCGCGGTCTCCCCGGTGGCATAGACGTAGCCAACCTGCGCGCGCGCCTGATCGAGGTTGATCTCGTTGAACCCGGCCGAGCGCAGCATCAGCGCCGCCTCACGCTCAAGACAGGTCAGCGTCGCCTGCGCGCCGACCAGGTCGAGCGTGAGCTCGCTCTGCGCCTCGAACGGCGCGGCGAAATCGCTGCTCATCGTCACGCGGTCGATGGTGATCGTGCATTGCCCGGCCTGATCATAATTGAGAGTCGGGCGCAGCGTGACGCCCGAAATCGACACCGTCCCGCGCATGATGTCGGTGGACATGTGGTCGTATTGTACTTCCATCTCGGTGCGCAGCCCGGCGATGGCCAAATTGGCGAGGAAGGTGGCAAGCCGGTTCGGTGCCAGCAGGTCGCTGAATGCGGGCAGCGGGTCGGTCTCGACTGCCTGCACCGGGGCCGCGGTAAGCGCGGTGGCGCAGAGAAGGGCGGCAAGGGTGGTCTGACGGCACAGCATGAGAATTCCTTTCATGAACGGCGTTCAAGGCAAACATCATCGAAGTCAGGCCGCGTGGCCAGTAGGGAATACCCTACCTCGCCGCCTCCCGATCAGCCAAGCGCGGCGACGCCGGGCAGGATCTTGCCCTCCATCCACTCCAGAAACGCGCCGCCGGCGGTCGAGACATAGCTGAAGTCCTCTGCCGCCCCCGCCTGGTTGAGCGCCGCGACCGTGTCGCCGCCACCTGCGACCGACACCAGCCGCCCGGCGCGGGTCAGTTCTGCCGCATGGCGCGCGGCGGCGACGGTGGCCATGTCGAAGGGCGGGATCTCGAAGGCACCAAGAGGCCCGTTCCAGACCAGCGTCTTTGCCCCCTCCATCACCTGCGCGATATAGGCGACAGTCGCGGGGCCCGCGTCGAGGATCATCGCATCGTCGGGGCAGGCGTCAGGCGCCAGCGTTTCGCTCGCCGCACCCGCCTTGAATTCGCGCGCCACCACGATGTCGCGCGGCAGGATCACCTCGCAGCCCGCCACCTTCGCCTTGGCGAGGATGTCGCGGGCGGTGTCGGCGAGGTCATGTTCGCAGAGCGATTTGCCCACGCCGATGCCCTGCGCGGCGAGAAAGGTATTGGCCATGCCGCCGCCGATCACCAGATGATCGACGCGGCCCACGAGGTTGCCCAGGAGGTCGAGCTTGGTCGAGACCTTAGCGCCGCCCACGACGGCCATCACCGGGCGGTCAGGGGTGCCCAGCGCACGCTCCAGCGCGCCCAGTTCCTCGGCCATCAGGCGGCCCGCGCAGGCAGGCAGCAGATGCGCGAGCGCCTCGGTCGAGGCATGGGCGCGGTGCGCGGCGGAAAAGGCGTCGTTGCAATAGATGTCGCCGAGGCTCGCCAGGCGGGCCGCGAAATCGGCATCGTTCTTTTCCTCGCCGGGGTTGAAGCGCAGGTTTTCGAGCAGCATCACCTCGCCCGGCGCCATCGCGGCAACGGCCTCGCCATAGGCGCCATCGACAAAGGTCACGCTCTGCCCCAGCGCGGCCTCGAGCGCGCCGACGACCTGGCGCAGCGACATTTCCGGCACCACCTTGCCCTTGGGCCGGTCGAAATGCGCCATCAGGATCGGCTTGCCGCCGGCTGCCAGGATGTCGCGGACGCTGGGCACGATCCGGTCGATCCGCGTGGCATCGGTGACGACGCCGTTTTCCACCGGCACGTTGATATCGACGCGCAGCAGCACACGCTTGCCCGCGAGGTCCATGTCATCGAGTGTCTTCCAGGCCATCGGTCCCGTCCTTGCTTGCTGTGGTGCCCGCTGCACCGGTTGCAGAGGTGATGCCCCAGCCGACCGCCGCTTGGCAAGCGCGGCGTCACGCCTTAGGTAGGGCAGGGAATGCGACATGAGGAGGGCCCGATGGCCGACAGCACCGATCTCGACAACACGATCATCATCACGCTCAGGGACGGGCCGGTGACGATCCAGCTCTTGCACGATGTGGCACCGCTGCATTGCGCCCGGATGAAGGAGCTCGCCCGCGCCGGGGCCTATGACAACGTGGCCTTCCACCGGGTGATCGACGGCTTCATGGCCCAGACCGGCGATGTCGAGAACGGCAATATGGAGAAGGATTTCAACATCCGCCGCGCCGGCACCGGCGGGTCGGACCTGCCGGACCTGCCGGCCGAGTTCTCCAAGCTGCCGCATGACCGCGGCACGCTGGGCGCGGCGCGCTCGTCGAACCCCAATTCGGCCAACAGCCAGTTCTTCATCAACTTTTCCGACAACCATTTCCTCAACGGGCAATACACGGTCTATGGCCGCGTGGTGTCGGGGATGGAGCATGTGGACAAGATCACGCGCGGCGAGCCGCCGATGAACCCGGACCGGATGATCTCGGTCAAGGTGGCCGGCGATGCGTAGCCTGGCTCTTGTGATGGCGCTCGCGGCCGGCCCGGCTGCGGCCGTGGGCCTCGAGATCGACGTGGCGGGCGAGGCCAATGGCACGATCGTGATCGACCTTTTCGAAGATGTGGCGCCCGCGCATGTGGAACAGATCACCGCGCTGGCGATGGCGGGGGCCTATGACGGCGTGGTGTTCCACCGCGTCATCGACGGCTTCATGGCGCAGACCGGCGATGTGGAGTTCGGCCGCATGGGCGACGACATGTCGCGGGCGGGCATGGGCGGGTCGGACCGCCCCGACCTGCCGGCCGAGTTCTCGGACATCCCGTTCCTGCGCGGTGTCGTCGGGATGGCGCGGGCGCAGGACCCCAACAGTGCCAACAGCCAGTTCTTCATCATGTTCGCGCCGGGCGAGTTCCTCAACGGGCAATATACCGTTGTGGGCGAGGTCACGGCGGGGCTCGAGGTGCTGGATGCGATCAAGCGCGGTGCGGGCAACAATGGTGCGGTGATCGGCCGGCCCGATGTGATGGCCGCGGTGCGCGTGACCGAGTGAGCCGTCTCCTGTGACGGTTGCCAAGCGGTCCGCCTGCGGCGGGCCGTTCTTGTTTCAGAGGGGGCTCTGCCCCCGTCGCCGCCTGCGGCGGCGCCTCCCCCGGGATATTTCCGGCCAAAAGATGCTCAGGTGCCGCAGAAGGTCTGGGTCACCCGTTCAGTGTCGGTCGGCGGGCGGCTGAAGGCCGGGTCGGGCTGAGCGGGGCGGGTGACTGCGGCCAGCATGCGGTGGAACGGGGCGAGGTCGCCGGCGAGGGCGGCTGCAATCGTGGCCTCGATCAGATGCGTGCGGGGGATGACCTGCGGGTTGGTCCGCGCCATCAGGGCCGTGTCGGGCGCGCGCGCCTGCCAGCGGGCCTGCCAGGCGGCAAAGGCCGCGCGGTCGGTGAACATATCCTGCGCCTGGGCGGTGGGAAGGGCCGCGAAGGTATTGGTGAAATCGGCGCCATCGCGCGCCATCAGGGCCAGCAGGTCCTCGATCAGGGGGCGGTCGGCCTCGGTCGGTCTGGCGAGGCCGAGCTTGGCGCCGAAGGTGGTGAGCCAGGCGCTGTGGTAGATGTCGGCAAAACGGTTGATGATCTGCGTGTAGTCCTTGACGGCGGCGTCCTGATCGGGGGCGAGGGCTATCAGCGCGGTGGCGAATTGCGCGAGGTTCCACAGGGTGATCTGCGGCTGGTTGCCATAGGCGTAGCGGCCCGCGCGGTCGATCGAGGAGAACACGGCCATCGGGTGATAGCTATCGACAAAGGCGCAGGGGCCATAGTCGATCGTTTCGCCCGATATGGCGCAATTGTCGGTGTTCATCACACCATGGACAAAGCCGAGCCCCATCCATTGCGCGACCAGGCGGGCCTGTCTTTTGGTGACGGCGGCGAGCAGGTCGGCGGGGCCTGTGGCCAGCGGATAGTGGCGCGCGATGGCGTGGGCGGTGAGCGCCGCGAGAGCCTCGCGGTCACCGCTGGCGGCAAAGCGCTGGAAAGTGCCGACGCGGATATGGCTTTGCGCGACGCGGGTCAGGATCGCGCCGGGCAGGGGGCTGTCGCGCAGCACGGTCTCGCCGGTCGTGACGGCGGCCAGCGCCCGGGTGGTGGGCACAGCGAGCGCCGCCATCGCCTCGGACACCAGATATTCGCGCAGCACCGGCCCCAGCCAGGCACGTCCGTCGCCGCCGCGGGAATAGGGGGTGGGGCCCGCGCCCTTGAGCACGAGGTCGCGGCGGATGCCGTCCCGGCCCACCACCTCGCCCAGCAGGATCGCGCGCCCGTCGCCGAGACCCGGGTTCCAGTTGCCGAACTGGTGCCCGCCATAGGCCTGCGCGAGCGGCATCGCCCCGGTCGGGATCCGGTTGCCCGCCAGCACATCGGCGGCGGCGCGCAGGGCAGCGGGGTCCAGGCCGAGGAGCTCTGCGAGGGCGTCGTTGACCACGATGAGGCGCGGGGCTGCCACGGGCGTCGGATGCTGCCGCGTGAAGAGCCGCGCCGGCAGGCGTGCAAAGCTGTTGTCGAACGGGATGTGCAGGTCCATGCCTCGGACATAGCCTGTCCGACCGGCCCGGCAAAGGTGCGACGCGCGCCTGGCCTCTGCGGTCGGTTCAATTTTATCGAACCGGACGGCCTGCATTAACACTCTGTCCATCTCGACCTTGCAGAAATGTGTCAGACAAACAGCAAGGGTCCACAATGGAACGGATCGCGAAACTGATGGCCGATGCGGCGCCGCTTCATGCGCCCCATGACATCATCGACAGCGCTCTGGAAACAGTGCGTCGCCACTTGCGGATGGAGGTGGCCTATCTGAGCGAATTTGTGGGTGATGAGGTTGTGTTTCGGGCGGTGAGCGCACCCGGCCTCGAGGATCTGGTCAAGCCCGGCGACACGCGGTCGGTCGATCAGGTGTATTGCCGGCACATCATCGCAGGTGATCTGCCGCGCCTGATCCGCGATACGGCGGATCATTCGTTTGCCCAAACGATGCCGATCACGACACAGCTTCCCATCGGCAGCCATGTCTCGGTCCCGATCCGGCGCGACGACGGGTCGATCTATGGCATGTTCTGTTGCCTCAGTCCGCGCCCCAACCCCACGCTCAATGATCGCGATCTCGAGGTGATGGAGTTGTTTGCAGAACTGTCGAGCCGGCAGGTCAACCGGTCGTTGCTCGACCGCGCGCGGCGTGGGACGATCGAGGCAAGCACCCGCGACATGATCGACGAGGGTTTGTTTCGCGTGGTTTATCAGCCGATTGTCAATCTCGCGACGGGCGAGACCGTGGGCTTTGAATCGTTGTGCCGCTTCCCCGGCGAACCCTATCGCTCGCCCGACATCTGGTTTGCCGAAGCGGCGGAGGGCGGTCTGGGCGAAGAGCTTGAGATCGCCGTTGCCGCCCGCGCTTTGATTGCGCTCCCCTTGCTGCCCGAACCGCTGTATCTTTCGGTCAACTGCGCGCCAGAAACGCTGGCCAGTGGCGCGATCAGCCGGCTTCTGTCGGGGTGCGACCAGTCGCGTGTCGTGGTTGAGATCACCGAACATGCGTCGGTGGCCGATTACGATGCGATGCTCAAAGAACTGGCATTGCTGCATGACCGCGGGGTGCGGATTGCGATCGATGATGCCGGGGCCGGCTATTCGGGACTGCAACACATCCTGCGGCTGAAACCTGACATCATCAAGCTCGACATGGCGCTGACCCGGTCCATCGACACCGATTACGCCCGGCGGTCTCTGGCCGAGGCGCTGAGCGGATTTGCCCGCGAAACAGGCGCCAAGCTGATTGCCGAGGGTATCGAGACGCGCGGCGAAGCCGATACATTGCGCGAAATCGGTGTGGCGCTGGGGCAGGGTTTCCTGCTCGGGCGGCCTGATACGCTGGGCGCCGCACTGGGCAGACTGACCGTCGCGCCCGCGGCGCGCCTGCTGGCCTGAGGTCAGGCGGTGGCCCGCGCACAGGCTCTGTGCTAGACTTTCGAGACTGCCCGCTCTAAGAGCGCAGGTGACAGCGCGATAGCGCTAACATCAGTTTTGGGGGGCTCATGGTCTCGCGCGTGATTCCGGTCGATCCGTTCGACCTCGTGATCTTTGGGGGCACCGGCGATCTGGCGCGCCGCAAGATCCTGCCGGGGCTCTACCGTCGCTTTCGCGCCGGTCAGATGCCCGAAGGCGCGCGCATCATCGGGGCGGCGCGCAGCGAGATGGACGCCGAAGGCTACCGTCAGCTTATTTCGGCCGCCATTGCAGAGTTCGGCGGCACCGAGGCCGAGGATCAGGCAAGCCTCGCCGCTTTTCTGGGGGGCCTCGACTATGTGACCATTGACGCCACCGGCGATGGCGGATGGAAGGATCTGGCCGCGCTGATGTCGCGCGATGTCGTCCGGGCGTTCTATTTCTCTGTCGCGCCCGCGTTGTTCGGGGCGCTCGCAGAGCGGCTCCACGCGCATGGGATAGCCAATGACCAGAGCCGCATCGTGGTTGAAAAGCCCTTTGGCCGCGATCTGGCCTCGGCACGCAGCCTCAACCAGACGCTCGCGGCCCATTTCGATGAACATCAGATCTACCGGATCGACCATTATCTGGGCAAGGAAACGGTTCAGAACCTGATGGCCGTGCGCTTTGGCAACGTGCTGTTCGAACCGCTCTGGAACAACCACTATGTCGATCACATCCAGATCACGGTGGCCGAGACGGTGGGTGTCGGTGGGCGCGGCAGCTATTACGACAAATCCGGTGCGATGCGGGACATGGTGCAGAACCACCTGATGCAGCTGTTGTGCCTGATCGCAATGGAACCGCCGAGCCATTTTGACGCCGATGCCGTGCGCGACGAAAAGCTCAAGGTGATTCGTGCTCTGCAACCCCTTGATCCGCATCATGTTGTCCGCGGCCAATACGACGCCTCCACCGAAAGCCCGAGCTATCGCGAGGATGCCGAAAACGCGCGGTCCTTTACCGAGAGCTTTGTCGCGATGAAGTGCCATATCGCCAACTGGCGCTGGGCCGGGGTGCCGTTCTACCTGCGCACGGGCAAGCGGCTCAAGGCGCGGTCCTCTGAAATCGCAGTGGTTTTCCAGGACCTTGGACATTCCATCTTTGAAGGAGACGAGGCGCGCCACCGCAATATCCTGTCGATCCGCCTGCAACCCAACGAAGGCATGGACCTGCAGGTCACGATCAAGGAACCGGGCCCCGGTGGCATGCGCCTCATCGACGTGCCCCTCGACATGACCTTTGCCGACGCGCTGGGCGATGATGCGGGCGACGTCACCGATGCCTATGAGCGGCTGATCATGGATGTGATCCGCGGCAACCAGACGCTGTTCATGCGCGGGGACGAGGTCGAGGCCGCATGGGCCTGGACCGACCCGATCATCGCCGGATGGGAGGCGCGCAATGACGTGCCCAAACATTACGACACCGGGTCGAACGGCCCCGAGGATGCCATGATGCTGATGCACCGCGATGGCCGCCGCTGGCGCGAGATCAAGGGATAACGTCACCCTATCAGGAGGTTGTGCGATGGAGTTCATCGAATACCCCGATGCCGAAATGATGATGATGAACCTCGCCAACACGCTTGCGGGCGAGGTGCGGCAGGCCCTGTCCCAGCAAGAGACGGTGAGCATCGCCGTGCCGGGTGGCAGCACACCCGGCCCGGTTTTCGATGCGCTGGCGGCGGTTGACCTCGACTGGGCGCGCGTGCGCGTCATGCTCACCGATGAGCGGTGGGTGCCAGAGACATCGCCGCGGTCCAATACCCGCCTCCTGCGGGCCCGTTTGCTCACCGGGCATGCGAGGGCGGCGACGCTGGTGCCGCTCTACCTCGACGCGCCCACGCCCGAGGAATGCCTGGCAGAGCTTGCCGCGACGATCACGGCCGCGCTGCCCTTACGGCTGGTGCTTCTGGGCATGGGCGAGGACATGCACACCGCGTCGCTCTTTCCGGGCGCCGACCGTCTTCAGGAAGGGCTGACAGGCGACGCGGTGATCCTGCCGATGCGGGCATCCGGCGTCGAAGAGCCGCGCGTGACCCTGACGGCGCAGGTCCTGGGCGGGGCCCTGTCGCGCCATATCGTGATCACTGGCGCCGCGAAACGCGCGGCGCTGGAACGGGCGCGCGGCCTGCCCGCAGAACAGGCGCCTGTCGCCGCGATCCTGAACGGGTCCATCATCCACTGGGCGGAGTCCTAGCCATGTTTTCCGAACTCAAGAGCCACCATGCCGGCATCGCCGGTCGCCGGATCGCTGACAGCTGTGACGGCGCCCGTGCGCGGGCGTTTTCCTTGTCCCTGGGCGAGATGCTGTTCGATTATTCCAAGACCGGGATCGACACGGCCGCGCGCGACATGTTGATCGGCCTGCTCGATGCGGCCGGTGTCGCGGCCAAGCGTGATGCGATGTTCGCGGGCCGGCCGATCAACGAGACCGAGGGACGCGCCGTGCTGCATACGGCGCTGCGCAACCTCGATGGCGGCCCGGTCATGGTGGATGGCGTCGATGTCATCCCCGGCGTGCGCGCGACCCTGGCGCGGATGGAGGATTTCGCGGACCAGGTGCGCAGCGGCACCTTTGCCGGGCAGGGCGGCGCGATCACCGATGTCGTCAATATCGGCATCGGCGGCTCTGACCTCGGCCCTGCGATGGCGGTGCGCGCGCTCGCACCCTATCACGATGGCCCGCGCTGCCATTTCGTCAGCAACGTGGACCCCGCCGATGTCGCGGCCGTCCTGCGCGCCTGCGACCCGGCGACGACGCTGGTGATCGTGGCGTCCAAGACCTTCACCACCATCGAGACGATGACCAACGCCCGCACCGCCAAGGCCTGGATGGGGCAGGCGGTCACCGACCCGGCCGCGCAATTCGCCGCGCTGTCCACCGCGCGCGACAAGACCGCCGCCTTCGGCATTGATCCTGAACGGGTTTTCGGTTTCGAGGATTGGGTCGGCGGGCGCTATTCCATGTGGGGCCCGATCGGGCTCAGCCTGATGATCGCCATCGGGCCTGACGCGTTTCGCGCCTTCCTGCGTGGTGCGCAGGCGATGGACGACCATTTCCGCGCCGCGGCCTGGCACGAGAACATGCCCGCCATGCTCGCACTGGTGGGGCTGTGGCACAACCAGGTCTGCGGCCATGCGACCCGCGCCGTGCTGCCCTATGACAACAACCTCGCGCGCCTGCCCGCCTACCTCCAACAGCTCGAGATGGAAAGCAACGGCAAAGGCGTCAGCATGGACGGCGCCGATCTGCCCTGTGACAGTGGCCCCGTGGTCTGGGGCGAGCCCGGCACCAACGGTCAGCACGCCTTTTACCAGCTCATCCATCAGGGCACCCGTATCGTGCCTTGCGAGTTCCTGATCGCCGCGCGCGGACATGAGGACGCGCTGCACCACCAGCACCAGTTGCTGATCGCCAATTGTCTCGCGCAATCCGAGGCGCTGATGCGCGGCCGCTCGTTTGACGAGGCGCGGGCGATCATGGCGGCCAAAGGGCTGACTGGCGCCGAGCTTGACCGGCAGGCGCGCCACCGCGTGTTTCCCGGCAATCGCCCCTCGGTGACGCTCGCCTATCCGCAGCTCACCCCCTATGTCTTGGGCCAGATCATCGCGCTCTATGAACATCGCGTGTTCGTCGAGGGTGCAGTGCTCGGCATCAATTCCTACGACCAATGGGGGGTGGAACTGGGCAAGGAGCTCGCCACCGCGCTGCAACCCGTGATCGAGGGCGCGCGCGATGCCGCCGACAAGGACGGCTCGACCGCGCAACTGGTGGGCTATCTGCGCAAGAACGGCGCCTGAAGCACGTCAGGCGTGGCTGCGCGCCACGCCCGGCTTCTCTGTGCCCGAAATACTCTCGCCGAAGGCATCCGCACCCGCAGCCCACGCGACCTCAGGTCAGCCGACGGCCGCCGTCACGATGATCTCGACCAGATAATCGGGCGTGGCGAGCTTCGCCTCGCCGGTCCAGCGCGCGGGGCAATGGCCCTGCGGCACCCAGGTATCCCAGACCGCGTTCATCTCGGCAAAGCTTGCGATGTCGGCAAGCCAGATCTGCGCGGTCAGGATCCGGGTCTTGTCGGTGCCGGCAAGCGCGAGGATACGGTCGATCTCGGCCAGCACGTCGCGCGTCTGCGCGGTCACGTCGCCGCCCGGTTTGCCGACCTGACCGGCCAGATAGGCGATGCCGCCATGCACCACGGCCGCGCTCATCCGCGCGCCGCATTCGATCCGGGTGATGTCTGCCATGTCATTGCTCCTGCAAGGTTTCCAATATGCGGAGCGTCTGGAGCGGGTAACGGGAATCGAACCCGTAACTGAAGCTTGGGAAGCTTTCGTGATACCTTTTCACCATACCCGCGCGGGCTTTGACCTAATCGCAGCCCCCGGCAGCGTCAAGATGCAATCGGTCTAGCGCCCCCTGCGCCGCCGCCCGCCGTCATTGCCACCCCCCTGGTTGAAGCTCACATCGGGCAGGCTGACGATGCCCGCCAGATAGGGAAACGGGTCGGTCGCATGCGGGATCGCGTTGGCATTGACAAAATGCTCCTGAAACCGCGGCGCGATGGCGGTCTCGACCTTGGTGATCTTGCGCACCGTTGCCTCGATGGCGGTGCGCGCCGCGACCGAGCAGAGCGCGATGCGCGCGCCGGTGCCCGCCGCATTGCCCGCCGATGTCACCTTGTCGAGCGGCGCATCGGGGATCATCCCCAGCACCATCGCGTGGCGCGGCGAGATATGCGCGCCAAAGGCGCCGGCGAGCGTGACGCGGTCCACATGGTCCACGCCCATCTCGTCCATCAAGAGCCGCGCGCCGGCGTAAAGCGCCGATTTGGCCAACTGGATCGCGCGGATGTCGCCCTGCGTTACCAGGATGCGCGGCCCGCCGGTCGGGCTGGCGTCATGCAACAGGTAGCTGTGCGTGCGTCCCTCGGCGACCATGCGCGGTGAGCCTGTCTGCTCGGCCGATCCGATCAGCCCCTTGGCGTCCACCAGCCCGGCCATGCGCATTTCGGCCACCGCCTCGATGATGCCCGACCCGCAGATGCCGGTGATGCCGGTGGTGGCGGTCGCGGCGTCAAATCCCGGCGCGTCGGACCACAGATCGCTGCCGATCACGCGGAAACGCGGCTCCTTGGTCACGGGGTCGATCTCCACCCGCTCGATGGCGCCCGGTGCGGCGCGCTGGCCCGCGCTGATCTGCGCGCCCTCGAATGCCGGGCCGGTGGGCGAGGAACAGGCGAGCACGCGCGTGGTATTGCCCAGCAGGATCTCGGCATTGGTGCCGACATCGACGATCAGCACAAGGTCCTCCGACATCTCGGGCGCTTCCGCCAGCGCGACGGCGGCGGCATCGGCGCCGACATGCCCCGCGATGCAGGGCAGGATGAACACCCGCGCCGCGGGGTTAAGCGCGGTGAGGTCAAGCTCGGTCGCGTCCAGCGACAGACTGTTTGACGTGGCCAGTGCAAAGGGTGCCTGACCTAGTTCCACCGGGTCTATGCCCAAAAGCAGATGGTGCATCACCGGGTTGCAGACAAAGACCACCTCCATGATGTCGCGCGCGTCGATCTGCGCTTCGGTGGCAAGCTCCACCGCCAGCGCGTCGATCGCCTCGCGCACCACGCGGGTCATCTCGATATCGCCGCCGGGGTTCATCATGGCGTATGACACGCGGCTCATCAGATCCTCGCCAAAGCGGATCTGCGGGTTCATCACGCCGGCACTGGCCTTGACCGTCCCGTTGCGCAGGTCGGTCAGATGCGCGGCGATGGTGGTCGAGCCGAGGTCGATGGCGAGGCCATAGATCCGCCCTTCGTAAAAGCCCGGCCAGATATCGAGAATGCGGTGCGCTTCGTCCCGATGGCCCTTGTGCAGGGCCACGGTGACAGCCCAGCCGCCCTTTCGCAGCGCCGGTTGCAGGCGGCGCAGGACGGGCAGGGGGGCGGTCACGCGGTCCACACCCCATTGATCGCGCAATGCAAAACCCAGACGTTCAAAGTCGCCGGTGGGCTCGTGCATGTCGGGCTCGGCCACCTCGACATAATAAAGATGCGTCGCGGGGTCCATCACGATGGTCCGGTCCGACGCCGCCTTGCGCACCACCTGCCGGTGCACCTGGCTCTCTGACGGCACGTCGATCACCACGTCGCCCTGAACGCAGGCCTGACAGCCCAGCCGCCGCCCCTTGGGCAGGCCCCGGATGCGGTCATAGCGGTCTTCGACGCTGTTCCAGTCGCTCAGCGCATCTGCGGCGACATGCACGCCGTGTTTGGCAAAATCGCCATAGGCCGGGGTGATCTGGCATTTCGAACAGATGCCGCGCCCGCCACAGACAGAGTCCAGATCGACCCCCAATTGCCGTGCGGCGGTAAGAACGGGCGTGCCCACAGGAAAATGCCCGCGCTTGCCCGAAGGCGTAAAGACGACGAGCGGATCGGCGGCAGTATCGGCGGGCATGGCAGCGGCCTGTCTGGTTCTGGCAAGGGTTCTTCGAGGCCATAGATAGAGGTTTGCCGCGCCGGGGAAAGGACGAACCCGCCGCATTCTCGGCGCTTTTCGCCATCACCGCGCCCGGTCGCATCACAAAATGCGGTAGGTGCGGCAGCGTCGGCCGCAATTTGGGCTTTTGCCGCCCCGGCATCCATGCAATAGCGACGCGCCAAACGCCGCCATCCGCAGGAGTAGTCCGATGGAGATTCGCGAGGCCCTCACCTTTGATGATGTTCTGCTGGTGCCGGCCGCATCAAGCGTGCTTCCCTCGACCGCAGACGTGCGCACCAAGGTCACCCGCAGCATCGCGATGAACATCCCGCTGTTGTCGAGCGCGATGGACACCGTGACCGAGGCGCGCATGGCCATCGCCATGGCGCAGGCCGGCGGCATCGGGGTGATCCACCGCAACCTGAGCATCACCGAACAGGCCCGCGACGTGCGCGCGGTCAAACGGTTCGTCTCGGGCATCGTCTATAACCCGGTCACGCTGACCCCCGACCAGACGCTCGCCGACGCCCGCGCGCTGATGGACCGCTACCGCATCACCGGCTTTCCGGTGGTGGGGCCCGACGGGCGGATCGTCGGGATCGTGACCAACCGCGACATGCGTTTCGCGCAGGATGACCGCACGCCGGTCAGCGTGATGATGACTTCGGACAACCTTGCAATGTTGACCGAACCCGCCGATCTGGACGAGGCGCGCAGCCTGATGCAGGCGCGCCGCATCGAAAAGCTGCTGATCACCGACGGCCAGGGCAAGCTCACCGGCCTCCTGACGCTCAAGGACAGCGAGCAGGCGGTGCTGAACCCGCAGGCCTGCAAGGACCAGTTGGGCCGGCTGCGCGTCGCCGCCGCCTCGACCGTGGGCGATGCGGGGTTTGAACGCACCGCCGCCCTGGTCGAGGCGGGGGTGGACCTCGTGGTGATCGACACCGCGCATGGCCATTCCGAAGGGGTGGCACGTGCGGTCGAACGGGCCAAGACCCTGTCGAACGAGGTGCAGATCGTGGCCGGAAACATCGCCACCGGCGAGGCTGCGCGCGCGCTGATCGGGGCGGGGGCGGATGCGGTCAAGGTCGGCATCGGGCCGGGGTCGATCTGCACCACGCGGATGGTGGCTGGCGTCGGCGTGCCGCAACTGACCGCGATCATGGATACGGCCGCCGCCGCCGGTGACGTGCCGGTGATCGCCGATGGCGGCATCAAGTTCTCTGGCGACTTTGCCAAGGCGATTGCCGCGGGCGCCTCTTGCGCCATGGTCGGCAGCATGATCGCGGGGACGGATGAGAGCCCGGGCGAGGTGATCCTCTATCAGGGCCGCAGCTTCAAGGCCTATCGGGGCATGGGCAGCCTCGGCGCGATGGCGCGCGGCTCGGCCGACCGCTATTTCCAGAAGGACGCCGCGAGCGACAAGCTGGTGCCCGAAGGGATCGAGGGGCAGGTGCCCTACAAGGGGTCCGCCCATGCCGTGGTCCACCAGCTTGTCGGCGGCCTGCGCGCGGCGATGGGCTATACCGGCAATGCCACGATCGAGGAGATGCGCCACAACTGCACCTTTGTGAAGATCACCGGCGCGGGCCTCAAGGAAAGCCATGTGCATGATGTGCAGATCACGCGCGAGAGCCCGAATTACCGCGTTGGTTAGGTATTTCAAAGTCTTGCGCGGCGATGCTGATGTAAATGAGGTGCGCCCGTGACCCCGGCCGCCCGGGTCGCGGCCGCCATCGACGTGCTCGACGCGATCATTGCAGGGGCGGCCGCCGAAAGGACACTGATCCAATGGGCGCGCGGCAATCGTTATGCCGGTTCAGGAGACCGTGCCGCAATCCGCGATCATGTGTTTGATGCCTTGCGGCGGTTGCGGTCCTTTGCGGCGCTTGGCGGAGGGGCGATGACCGGCCGCGCCGTGATGATCGGTGCGCTGCGCCACGCGGGCCTCGACCCCGCCCGCCTGTTCGACGGCCAGGGTCACGCCCCGGCACCCCTCACCGCCCCGGAACTGGCCGTGCCCGACCTCTCGGACCAGCCTGACGCCCTGCGTCTTGATATGCCCGACTGGCTGTTCGAACGTTTCGTGGCCGGGCTGGGGATTGCCACGGCCACAGCCGTCACGACGGCGCTGCAAGATCGCGCGCCGGTGTTTCTTCGCGTGAACCTGCGCAAGGGGACTGTCGTGGATGCGCTGGCTGTGCTGGCGGCGGATGCCATCGGCGCGGTGCCCCTTTATCACATCAAGACCGCCGTCAAAGTGACTGATAACGCAAGAAAAATAAAGCGATCGAGAGCCTATGCCGACGGTCTGGTCGAACTGCAGGATGCGGCGTCACAGGCGGCCGTGCTGCGGTTGCCGCTGCGGGCCGGGATGCGTGTGCTTGATTATTGTTCGGGCGGTGGCGGCAAGGCGCTCGCGGTGGCGGCGTTGCATGACGGCGAGGTTGTCGTGCATGATATCGACGCCGGACGGATGGCCGACATTCCCACGCGCGCAAAGCGTGCGGGCGTGACTTTGCCGGCGCTGCAAACCGCGGCGCTTGCTGGGGCAGGTGGCTTTGATTTCGTGATGGTCGATGCGCCCTGTAGCGGAAGCGGCACCTGGCGGCGGGTTCCTGATGCCAAATGGCGGCTGACCCCGAAAGACCTCGCGCAGTTCTGCAGGCTCCAGGCCGAGGTTCTCGATGCCGCGCAAGGCCTCGTGCGACGGGGCGGTATTCTGGCCTACATGACCTGTTCGGTGCTGAACGAGGAAAACGGCGCCGCAATCACGTCGTTTCTCGCCCGGAACCCCGGATTTTCCCGCGGCGAAAGCTGGCAATGGTTGCCGGGTGCGGATGGGGATGGTTTCTATCTTGCAACGCTTTGCAGGGGTTAGGGACAACCCTCAGTTGCAATTCCCTTTCGCGAGGTTAACCTCCGCCTGAGGTTCATGGATTGTTAGGTTTTTTGCGGTCCGTTAGAGCCTAGCGAATCGAAGGGGCGGGCCGTGTCTCAGGTAGAATTGGCGGTGCACACCGCGCCGGTCTCGGGCAAGCGCAGCATGCCTTTGGCGGGCACGATCCTCATATTGGGGCTCATCGCGCTCGCCATGGGCGCTTTTGTGGGCCTGCCCGCCTTTTCCTGGGCGTTTACCGCTTTTGGCGCAAGCCTGCTGATCGGGGCGGCGGCGATCACTGGTCGCAAGATCTACCTCGCAGCGCAGCTCCGCAAGCTGATGACCGCAGTCGCAGGTCTGGTCGAACATGACGCCTGGGCGAGCTTTGTCACCGATGCCGAAGGAGAGATCCTCTATCGCAACGCGGCCGCGCAGGACCGGTTCCAGGACCGTCATTTCCAGACCCTTGCGGCGGCCTTCAACGAAATGCTGGCCAACCCCGGCGCCGTGCTGTTCCGCCTCCAGGGCAAGGCGCAGGCGATGGGCGTGGCGCGGGAGGATATCGTCACGCGGCGCGGTCACCTGCGGCTGTCCGTCCATTTTGTCGAACAGCGGGCCTACCTGTGGCGGGTCGAGGATCTCAGCGACCGCAGCGGTGCGGGGCGCGGGGCGGATCACATGAGCTTGCCCATGCTGACGACAGGGCCGACAGGAACGATCCTCTTCATGAACGAGGCCTTTCGCCGCCTTGCAGGCGGGCGGGCGCGCACGCTTGACCGGGTGTTTCGTGATCTGCCGCTCGTCTCGGGCCAGATCCATCAGGTCGAGGGTGCGGACGGGCCGGTCGATTGCCTGGTGGCGACGGTTGCGGGCAGCGGTGGGCGCAAGGAAATATATCTGCTGCCAGCCGACGCAGCGTCGGACAGCCGAACGCGGGGTGCGGGCTGGGATGCGATCGAGGATCTTCCGGTGCCGCTGCTCAAGATTGCGCCGTCCGGCGAGGTTCTTGGCATCAACCGCGAGGCCCGCGCGCTCCTACCGATGCCGGTCGGGCGCGGCACGCGACTGTCGGACCTGCTCGAAGGTCTGGGGCGGCCGGTGATCGACTGGATCACCGAAACGGCAGAGGGGCGCGGCAGTGGCGCACCGCAATTCCTGCGCGGCACCGGCGCCCATCAGGACACCTTTCTGCGTGTGGCCCTCAACCTTGCCGGCCCGCCGGAGGATCTGCATCTGATTGCCGTTCTCAACGATGTCACCGAACTGAAATCGCTGGAGGCGCAGTTTGTCCAGAGCCAGAAAATGCAGGCCATCGGGCAACTGGCAGGTGGTGTCGCCCATGACTTCAACAATCTGCTCACCGCGATTTCGGGCCATTGTGACCTCCTGCTCCTGCGGCACGATCAGGGAGATCAAGACTATGCGGACCTGATCCAGATCCATCAGAACGCCAACCGCGCGGCGAGCCTTGTCGGGCAACTTCTGGCCTTCTCGCGCAAGCAGAACCTGATGCCCGAAGTGCTGGATCTGCGCGATACCCTGTCTGACCTCACCCATCTGCTCAACCGGTTGGTCGGTGAAAAGGTCACGCTCACGCTCAACCACGACCCGTCGCTGTTGCACGTGCGTGCTGACAAACGGCAGCTTGAGCAGGTGATGATGAACCTGGTGGTGAACGCCCGGGATGCGATGCCGCAAGGCGGAGAAATCAGGATCGAGACCGAAAACCGGATCCTTCCAGGCCCGATCGAACGGGATCGCGCCACGGTTCCGGCCGGATCCTACGTCCTGGTGCGGGTCATCGACGAGGGCAAGGGCATTGCGCCCGAAAAACTGCCCAAGATCTTCGAGCCATTCTACACCACAAAGCGGCCGGGCGAGGGGACGGGGCTTGGCCTGTCCACCGCCTATGGCATTATCAAACAGACCGGCGGCTTCATCTTTGCGGACAGTGAGGTTGGCAAGGGAACCGTTTTCACGCTCTATTTCCCGAGCCATGACAAGCCTGCCGAAATTGCGGTTCCGGTGCCGGCGCCTGAACCGCTGCTCAGCAACCGCAAGGCGGAGGGTGTCGTGCTGCTTGTCGAGGATGAAGCGCCGGTCAGGGCCTTCGCCTCGCGCGCCTTGCGGCTACGCGGCTACAGCGTTCTTGAGGCTGACAGCGCAGAGGCCGCCCTTGCGATGCTGGCTGATCCGTCGCTCGTGGTGGATATCTTTGTCACAGATGTGATCATGCCGGGCAAGGATGGTCCGACCTGGGTGCGTGAAGCGCTTGCCGAAAGGCCGGCCACCAAGGTGGTTTTTGTTTCGGGATATGCCGAGGACGCATTTACCGAACATCAGGGCCTGATCCCGAATTCCGTCTTTTTGCCAAAGCCGTTTTCGTTGACCGACCTCACGGCTACCGTGCAACGGCAATTGCATTGATCAAGGGTGCGCCCCAGCCCTGACCCGATGGACTTGAGCAAAAGGATCTGAGCCAAAGAAACTGAGCAGGAAAACCTGAGCCAAAAAAGTAATTGCGATAGAACTTGGACGAAAGGCGTAGACGAAAGTCGTACATGGGGATTGCGATTCCACGGTTTGGCAGACATGGCCCTTGAGCATCGGATCAGGTAATCAATCAGCCCTGACATGCGCGCGGCTGAGGAGTGGCATCATGACTGATCGGGCCGGTTTGTGGCCAAACGCCGCTGGGTGGAAAGTCCGGCTCCCGCAGGACCTGCCATTGCCGCGACCACCAACTTTGGCAAGGCACGCCTCTGTATGGTAGCGGTCTGGACTTTCGTTGGTCAGCCCAGCATTGCCACCAGATGCGCGGCGCAACCTGTGAGGGCGGCATAGTCATCCTCGATCACGCCCACCCCGAAGTTGCCCATGAACCCGGCAAACCGTCCCTTGTCGAGAAACGCGCCGACAAACCCGAAATCATTGAGATAGGGCGCAAAGGCCCGTGCCACGCCGCCGACCAGATACACGCCGCCAAAGGGCAACTGGATCAGCGCGAGGTTGCCCGTCACCGTGCCCAGCATCCGAGAAAAGACATGTGCGGCCTCGGTCGCGCGCGGATCCGATCCGGCGGCACAGGCCGACATGATGTCCTGGGCCGCAACCTCACGCGGTGTCCCGGCCTCGTCGCAGAGCCAGGCATAAACCCGTTCCAGCCCGCGGCCCGACAACACATCCTCGACGGCCGGAAATCCATGCAAGGTCTCGATATAGGCGCACAGGCGCAGGTCGGTCGCGTCCCGGACCGGCAGGTTCACATGGCCCGACTCCGATGCGGCGACCAGCCGTCCCGTGGGGCCGTCAAACACCGGCGCCGCGTTGAACCCGGTGCCCACCCCCACAACCAGCCGCGTGGCGTTCGGCTGGGCGGCAGGAAACGGGATGATCGTGTGGATATTGGCCGGGTCGATATGGCCCAGCGCATGGCCCTGCGCCTGCAGGTCATTGAGGATATCCACCCCCTCGGCCCCGGTCGCGCGGCGCAGCGTGTCCTTGTCGATCGCCCAGTCCAGGTTGGTCATCGTGGCGCGCCCGTCGCGCACGGGGCCCGCCACCGCAACGCAGGCCGCGCGCGGATCGACGCCGCCTTCATCCGCGATATAGCGGCGCAGCACCGTCTCGAGGCCCGGAAAATCGGCGTTGGAATAGCGCCGCACCGTGCCTTCGACCAGCTTTCGCCCCTCGGCCAGGGCCACGCGCGTGTTGGTTCCGCCGATATCGGCCACCAGCGAATAGAGATTGGCGGGATGCTGCATGGTCGTGTCCTAGCGGGCGAGGGCTGTCTTGAGCGCGTGATAGGACGCTTTCGGCGTGCGCTTCAAGGTTTCAAAATCGACATGCACGATGCCGAAGCGTTTTTCATAGCCCAGCGCCCATTCGTAATTGTCCAGCAGAGACCAATAGAAGAACCCCTTTACATTTGCGCCATCCGCAATCGCCTGCCGCGTCGCTTGCATATGTGCTGCGACAAAGGCGATCCGGTCAGGGTCATAGACCGCTCCATTCTCGATCACGTCGGGCCAGGCCATGCCGTTTTCGGTGACATAGATCGGCAGGTCGCCCACATAGTCGCGCGCCATGCGGGTCAGGAAATGGTGCAGGCCGTCGGGAAAAATCTCCCAGCCCATCTGCGTCTTGGGCAAGGGGCCCGGCACCGGTTTGATCGAAGGCCAGGGAATCGTCGGGTCGGGCAGGTAGAGCCCGCGCGTGTAATAGTTGACCCCGAGCCAGTCGAGCGGCTGGTGGATGCGGGCGAGATCATCCTGCCAACTCGCGGGCATGTGCGGTCCAAGGCCGGCCAGCACCTCGGCCGGATAGCTGCCCTTTGTGATCGCCTCGATGAACCAGCGGTTGAAGATCGCATCCTGCACATTCGCCGCCGCCGCTGCCGCCGGTGTATCATCGGCGGGCAGGGCGCGGTCAAAGTTCAGCACGATGCCGAGGTTCTTCTGCCCCAGCCCACGCAACCGCTCCATCGCCGCCGCATGACCGAGCAGGACATGGTGCATCGCACGGGCGGTGGCGCGGATATCGCGCTGGCCCGGCGCGTGGTGCCCGAGGAAATGCGACAGGAAGGACACGCACCAGGGCTCGTTGATCGTGGCGACCGAATGGACCCGGTCTCCGATCCGCCGTGTGATCACCTCGGTGAAATCGGCAAACCAGTCGGCCACGTCGCGGTTCGTCCAGCCGCCGAGATCGGCCAGCGCCGAGGGCATTTCCCAGTGGTAGAGCGTCTGGAACGGCTTGAGCCCGCGGGCAAGCATCGCGTCCACGAGCCGGTCGTAATAGTCGAGCCCCTCGACATTCACCGGGCCGCGCCCTTCGGGCATGACCCGCGCCCAGGAGGTGGAGAAGCGATAGCCATCCATCCCGGCCTCTTGCAACAGGTCGAGGTCTGCCTCATAGCGGTGATAATGGTCACAGGCCAGCGCGCCATCCTCGGCCCGCACGACATTGCCCGGCGTGGCGGCGAAGGTGTCCCAATGCGTAGACCCGGCCCCGCCGAACTTGTGCCCTTCGATCTGGTAGGCGGCAGTCGCAGCCCCAAAGACGAAATCGTCGGGAAAATCGGAGCGGGTGAAGTGCATCATCTAGTCCTTTGCGGAGTTTGGCAGGGCGGGGGTGGCCAGGGGCCCGGTCGAGCGGCCGACCATCAGTTCGGCCTCGAGCAGAATGTGACCGGGTGGGGCTGTGGTATCGCTGATCCGGTCGAGCAGCAACTCGGCAAGCAGACGCCCGGCCTCACGGACGGAGGACCGCGTTGCGGTGAATATCGGCACATCGCCACCGTTCTGCAGATAGGATAACATGTCATCATGGGTCACGACCGAAATGTCGCGGCCGAGCACATGACCGGCCTCCTCGATGGCGCGCCGCACGCCGAGCGCGCAGATCATCGACGCGACAAGGTAGGCGGTGGGCGGTTCGGGCCGGGCCATCATCTCGACCGCCGAGCGATAGCCAAAAACCTCTGTCATCTCGTCCGAGCGCATCAGGGCGGTGTCGATGGGCACCCCGCGCGCGCGCAGGGCATCCTCGTAGCCGCCGCGCCGCCTGTGGGCGAAATCCATGAACTCTAGCCCGTTGACCAGCGCGATGCGGCGATGCCCGAGGTCGAGGAGAAAATCGGTCGCGCGCCGAAAGGCCGAGCGGTTGTTCACGTCGAGCCAGCAATAGGGCGTGTTGATCCCCGACGCGCGGCCATGCACGCCATAAGGCAGGCCGATCTCGTCGAGCAGCGGGATGCGCGGGTCGTTCATGCGCGGTCCATGCAGGATCACCCCGTCGATGGTCCCGCGCGCCTTGAGGTTGCGGTAGACCTGCGCCTCGTCGCCGTCATCGACGACCGAAATCACCATGTCATAGCCGTTGCGCGCATAGGTTTCCCCGGCGCCGGCGATGAAGTCGGCAAAGATCGGGTTCACCATCTCGTGCTTGGTCGCCATCGGAATCACATGGCCAATCGCCAGGGCGCGGCCGGTGGCCAGCCCTTTGGCACGGGTGTTGGGGCGGTAGTTGTGCTGCGTTGCAGCGACGAGAACACGCTGCCGCGTGGCCTCGTTGACCTCGGGGTAGCCGTTCAGCGCCCGGCTGACCGTGGTCTGGCTCAAGCCCAGAATGGTTGACAGTTCCTTGAGATTCATCCGGTTCCGGTCGTCAAAGCGCTTTTAATCCGCGTCAAACTCTAGCTATGCAACGCCACCGCGTCAAAGGGTCTGTCACAGGTGAAAATGCTGCACCTGCGAAATGACCATTGTATTTCCGGGTCTTAGCGACGACAAGATTGACTTGTCACCCGGATTGCGCAAGGTTGTCGGTCATCCAAAGCGCTTTGAAGATGATTCCAGAGCGCGGAAGATGGCAATGGATGCGCGACTTGTCGCGCGAACGGGAGGAACATCCATGAACAAGAGACTTTTCGCCGGTGTGGCCCTTGCGGCCCTGACCGCCGGTGCGGCGCAGGCGCAGGATCTGAAATTTCCGGTGGGCGAGGGTGCCTTCAACTGGGACAGCCTGGCCGCCTTTGACGCGGCCTATGACCTCGAAGGGCAGACCGTCACGGTCTTTGGCCCCTGGCTTGGCCCTGACCAGGAACTGGTCGAGAGCGTGATTGCCTATTTCGAGGCCGCGACCGGCGCCGATGTGGCCTATGTCGGCTCCGATGCCTTCGAGACCCAGATCATGATCGACACCGAGGCGGGCTCTGCCCCCAACATCGCGATCTTCCCGCAGCCGGGTCTGGCGCGCGACCTCGCCTCGCGCGGGTTCCTGACGGCTCTGGGCGCCGAGACCGCCGACTGGGTGCGCGAAAACTACGCCGCCGGCCAGTCCTGGGTCGATCTGGGCACCTACAACAGCCCCGAGGGCAACCCCGAGATTTACGGCTTTTTCTACAAGGTCGATGTGAAGTCGCTGGTCTGGTACAACCCCGAGAACTTCGAGGATGCCGGCTACGAAGTGCCGACCACGATGGAAGAGCTCAAGGCCCTGACCGACCAGATCGTCGCCGATGGTGGCACGCCCTGGTGCATCGGTCTGGGGTCGGGCGGCGCGACGGGCTGGCCGGCGACCGACTGGGTCGAGGACATGATGCTGCGCACCGCGTCCCCCGCCGACTATGACCGCTGGGTGTCCAACGAACTGGCCTTCAACGACCCGATCGTGGTGAACGCGATCGAAGAGTTCGGCTATTTCGCCCGCAACGACGCCTATGTCGCCGGTGGCGCCGGTGCCGTGGCCACGACCGACTTCCGCGACAGCCCCAAGGGCCTCTTCTCCTCGCCGCCGCAGTGCTACATGCACCGTCAGGCGTCGTTCATCCCGTCCTTCTTCCCCGAAGGCACGGTGATCGGCCAGGATGCGGATTTCTTCTACTTCCCCGCTTATGAGGCTGCCGATCTCGGCTCGCCGGTGCTCGGCGCCGGCACGCTGTTCGGCATCACCAAGGACAGCGAAGCGACGCGCGCCTTCATGGCCTTCCTGCAAACGCCCATCGCGCACGAAGTGTGGATGGCGCAAACCGGCTTCCTGACCCCCTTCAGCGGCGTGAACACCGACCTTTACGGTGACCCGACCCTGCGCAAGATGGGCGACATCCTGCTGGGCGCCTCGACCTTCCGCTTTGACGGGTCGGACCTGATGCCCGGCGGTGTCGGCGCCGGGTCGTTCTGGACGGGGATGGTGGACTATGCGGGCGGCAAGGATGCGATGGCCGTGGCCACCGACATTCAGGCTAGCTGGGACGCGCTGAAGTAAGCTACGCTGCGCGTTACAATCAGGCGGTTCGGGGGGCAATCCCCCGGATCGCCGACAACAAAAGAACCAGGGACCGTACCAGGGGAGGGGGAAGGGCCATGAACCCAGCACTACAGGGTTTGATCACCATCATCATCGGCGTCGGCGGATGTGTGGGGTATTTCTACTTCTCCAACGTGTTTCTGGACAAGGTGCTGTTCCCCGCGCGCGGTCCGCAGGCGGGGCGCAATATCAACCGCGCCAACATGATCCGGCCCTGGCTGTTCCTGTTTCCGGCGCTCGCGGCCCTCGGCCTCTACCTCGCCTATCCTGTCGTCGAGACGCTGCGCCTGTCGCTGACCAAGCGGCTTCCGGGCGGTGGCTCCGAATGGGTCGGGCTTGCCAATTACAACCAGATGTTCGCCGAACCCAAGTTCTGGGAGGCGCTGAGCAACAACATGATGTGGCTGATCGTGGTGCCCGCCGCCGCGACCGCCTTTGGCCTGCTGGCCGCGCAACTGACCGACCGGATCAAATGGGGCGCGGTGGCCAAGTCGCTGATCTTCATGCCGATGGCGATCTCCTTTGTCGGCGCGGCGGTGATCTTCAAGCTGATCTACGACACCCGCCCGCTCGATCAGGCGCAGATCGGCGTGCTCAATGCGGTCTGGCTGCAGTTCAACGGCGGGCCGATGTCGTTCTTTGTGCTGCGGATCGTGCCGGCGGTGCTGTTGGCGGCCTTTGCCGGCATCGTGGCCTATGTCGGGTGGTTGTTCGTCAAGCCGATGATCCAGCCCGAAGGCGGGCGCAAGGTGCCGGCCGCGACCATGCCGCTGCGCGTGCTGGTGGGGCTGGCCGCGATCTGGCTGGTGTTCCTGTCGCTGCGCTCGGTCATCGGGGTCTTTGGCTACCAGTTTCCCTATGGCGTGGCACAGAACTGGCTGACCATCCCGTTCTGGAACAACTTTTTCCTGATGGTCGTGCTGATCTGGATCCAGACCGGCTTTGCCATGGTGATCCTCTCGGCGGCGCTGCGCGGCATCCCCGAGGAAACGATCGAGGCGGCCATCGTGGATGGCGCGAACCCGTTCCAGATCTTCTTCAAGATCAAGATGCCACAGATCATCGGGACCATCGTGGTGGTCTGGACGACGATCACCATCACCGTGCTCAAGGTGTTCGACATCGTGTTCGCGATGTCCAACGGGCAATGGCAGACGCAGGTGCTTGCCAATTACATGTATGACAAGCTGTTCCGCGCGCTCGACTGGGGCGTGGGGTCGGCCAGTGCCATGATCATCATGCTGCTGGTGAGCCCCATCCTCGTCTGGAACGTCTACACCGCCCGCAAGGAGATGCGCTGATCATGGACAATATCGCTGGTAGCAAATCGTCGCTGTCCTGGGCCGTGCAGATCTCGGTCGTGCTTCTGGTGGCGCTCTGGATATTCCCGACGCTGGGCCTGCTGATCTCGTCCTTCCGCACGGCGGACCAGATTTCGAACTCGGGCTGGTGGTCGTCGCTGACCACGCAGGTCAAGCAGAACCCGGCCATCCGCGTGGCGGGGGTCGAGGTCGAACAGGACGGCGTTTTCGTGATCGAGGGGCGGCTCTTTACCGCGGCGAACGTGGTCATCGAGGCCTGGGGCAACAACGCCAACCGCCCGCAGGAGTTTGCGCCGGGCGATGTGGCCGACCTGGGCGACGGCGTCACGCTGACGGTGGCCGAGGATGGCGCCTACCGCCTGGCGAGCCCGGTGTCCCTCGGCGATGGCCGGCTTCCGCGCGTGTTCACCACGGCTGCGACCCCGCCCGAATTCACGCTTGGCAATTACGAGAACATGCTCTTCAACCCCGCCAATATCGAAGGCATGGCCAAGGCGTTCTTCAACACGCTGACCGTGACCATTCCGGCGACGATCATCCCGATCCTGGTTGCGGCCTTTGCGGCCTATGCGCTGGCCTGGATGGATTTTCCCGGTCGCGCGCTGCTGATCGCGGCCATCGTGGGCCTGCTGGTGGTGCCGCTGCAACTGGCGCTCATTCCGCTGCTCAAGTTCCACAACCAGATCGGCATCGGCAAGGGCTATCTGGGGGTCTGGCTCGCGCATACCGGCTTTGGCCTGCCGCTGGCCATCTATCTGTTGCGCAACTACATGGTCGGCCTGCCGCGCGACATCATCGAGAATGCCAAGGTCGATGGCGCGACCGACTTCCAGATCTTCACCAAGATCATCCTGCCGCTGTCCTTTCCGGCGCTCGCCTCATTCGCCATCTTCCAGTTCCTCTGGACGTGGAATGACCTGCTCGTCGCCATGGTGTTCCTGATCGACAGTTCGGGCGAGACGACCGTGATGACCAAACAGATCATCGAGCTTCTGGGCACGCGCGGCGGCAATTGGGAGATCCTGGCGACAGCCGCCTTCGTGTCGATCGCGGTGCCGCTGGTGGTGTTCTTTGCGATGCAGAAATACCTCGTGCGTGGTCTGCTGGCAGGGTCGGTGAAGTGACCATGGCGCAGGCGAATGCGCCGCGTCTCGCGGCGGACCCGGACTGGTGGCGCGGGGCGGTCATCTATCAGATCTACCCCCGCAGCTATCAGGACAGCAATGGCGACGGCATCGGTGACCTGCGCGGCATCGTGCAGCGGCTGCCCTATGTCGCGAGCCTCGGCGTTGATGCGATCTGGATCAGCCCGTTCTTCACCTCGCCGATGCGCGATTTCGGCTATGATGTGAGCGATTATTGCGGCATCGACCCGATGTTCGGCACCATGGCGGATTTCGACGATGTGGTGGCGACCGCGCATCGCCTTGGTGTGCGGGTGATGATCGACCTCGTGCTGAGCCACACCAGCGACCAGCATCCCTGGTTCGCCGAAAGCCGGCGCGACCACACCAACCCGCGCGCCAACTGGTATGTGTGGGCCGATGCGAGGCCCGACGGCACCCCGCCCAACAACTGGCTCTCGGTGTTCGGTGGGTCTGCATGGGCCTGGGATGGCAAGCGGATGCAGTATTACCTGCACAATTTCCTCACCTCCCAGCCCGACCTCAATCTGCACGAACCCGCCGTGCAGGAGGCGCTCCTCGATGTCGAACGCTTCTGGCTGGCGCGGGGCGTGGATGGATTTCGGCTCGACACGATCAACTTCTACTTTGCCGACAAGCTTTTGCGCGACAACCCGGCGCTGCCGCCCGAGCGGCGCAATGACAGCATCGCGCCGAGCGTGAACCCCTATAACTGGCAAGAGCACATCTACTCAAAGAACCAGCCGGAAAACCTTGATTTCCTGCGCAGATTCCGGGCCGAGCTCGAACCCTGCGGCGCCGCTGCCGTGGGCGAGGTCGGCGATGCGCAGCGCGGGCTCGAGATCATGGCCGAATATACCTCGGGCGGCGACAAGGTGCAGATGTGCTACCCGTTCGAATTGCTGCAACCGACCCGCGCCACCGCCACGCTGCTTGCCCAGGCCTTTGACCGGCTCGCGGCGGCTGCGCCCGACGCCTGGCCCTGCTGGTCCTATTCCAACCACGACACCGTGCGCCACGTCACGCGCTGGGGTCTTTCGCAAGATGCAGCAAGGGCTTATGCGACGCTGTTGATGTGCCTGCGTGGCTCTGTCTGCCTCTATCAGGGCGAAGAGCTGGGCCTGGCCGAGGCCGATCTCGCCTTTGACGACCTGCAAGACCCCTACGGCATCCAGTTCTGGCCCGAGTTCAAGGGGCGCGATGGTTGCCGCACGCCGATGGTCTGGGAACCCTCCAATCAGGCGGGTGGCTTTTCGACCGGCAAGCCCTGGCTGCCCGTGGCACCTGAACACCTCGCCCAGTCGGTCGCGGCACAAGAGGCCGACAGCGGCGCGATGTTGCATCACTACCGCAACGCCGTCGCTCTGCGCCGCGACCATCCGGTGCTGGCGCAAGGCGCGCAGTCGCCCATGCAGGTGACCGGCGATGTGGTGCAGTTCACCCGGGGCGAGGGGCGCGATGCGATCCTGTGCCTCTTCAATCTCGGCGGGACGGCAGCGCAGCATGACCTGCCCGCCGGCTGGCGCCCCATCGGCGCCACGGTCGGCGCGGTTGCGCCGGATGCGGACGGGCATCTGGTGCTGGGGCCATGGCAAACATGCCTGATGACAAGAATATGAATGGTTTAGGGGGGACAAACCCATGGCGGATCTGAAACTGACGAATATCGCCAAGGCCTATGGCGGCACGGTCGAGGTGCTCAAGGACATCAACCTCGACATCACGACCGGCGAGCTGATCGTCTTTGTCGGCCCCTCGGGCTGCGGCAAGTCCACGCTCCTGCGGATGATCGCCGGGCTGGAAAAGATCACCGGCGGCACGCTCGAGATCGATGGCACCGTCGTCAACGACGTGCCCCCCGCGCAGCGCGGCATCGCCATGGTGTTTCAGAGCTATGCGCTCTATCCGCACATGACCGTGCGCGACAACATGTCCTTTGCCCTGAAACTGGCCAAAAAGACCCCGGCCGAGATCGACGCCGCCGTGACCAAGGCGGCCAGGGTCCTGCAACTCGAGCCCTTCCTCGACCGCCTGCCCAAGGCGCTGTCGGGCGGGCAGCGCCAGCGCGTGGCCATCGGCCGCTCGATCGTGCGCGACCCCAAGGTCTATCTGTTTGACGAGCCGCTCTCGAACCTCGATGCCGCGCTGCGGGTCGCGACCCGGATCGAGATCGCGCAACTCAAGGAATCGATGCCCAATTCGACGATGATCTACGTCACCCATGACCAGGTCGAGGCGATGACGCTCGCCACCCGCATCGTCGTGCTCGCCAACAAGGGCATCGCCCAGGTCGGCACCCCGCTCGAGCTCTACGAGCGGCCCGAAAATGAGTTCGTGGCGCAGTTCATCGGCTCCCCGGCGATGAACCTGCTCTCGGGCGAGATCGTGGAGACCGGCGCGCGCACGACGGTCAGGCTGCACTCCGGCGGCGTGGCTGTCTCGGCCGTGCCCACGCAAAGCGCCGACAAGGGGCTCAAGGTCAATGTCGGCGTGCGCCCCGAAGATCTGGTGGCGACCACGGGCGATTGCATTTTCGAGGGCACGGTGAACTTCACCGAAGCCCTGGGCGAGGTGACCATCCTCTATTTCAACAAGCTCGGTGACAATGACGCGGTGATCGGCAAGCTGCCCGGCATCCATGCTGACCTGCGCGGCAAGTCGGTGCGCATGACCGCCGACCCCGCCAAGGTGCAGATCTTCAACAACGGCCGCTCGCTCTACTACCGTTGACGCCGTCGCGCGCGGCCGGTCCTGCTGCGCCGCGCGCGACTTCTCTGTGCCGGAAATACTCCCGCCGGAGGCTCCCGACCCTCCGCAGGCGCCTGCTCTCAGTAGGGCGCGTCCTCGAGCGTGCCATCCGCGCTCATCTGCGCATAGAGCAGCCCTTCGCGCAGGCCACGGTCCGCGACCGACAGCCGGTCGGTGGGCCAGAGCCGCATCAGCGCCTGCAGTATCGCCGAGCCCGACATGATCAGCGCCTGCCGGTCGCGCCCGATCCGCGGGTCGAGCCTGCGGCCCTCGGGGCCGAGCGCGAGATAGTCGCGGATCACCGCGTCGATCTGGTCGCTGGTCATGCGCAGCCCGTCCACCTTGGTCCGGTCATAGCGCTTGAGCCCCAGATGGCTCGCGGCAACCGTGGTCACGGTGCCCGAGGTGCCGATGATCTGGAACCCCTCGCGCGCCTGTTCGGCGGCCGAAGGCGCAAAGGCCGACAGGTTTTCCTCGAAAAACCAGCTCATCAGCGCGAATCGCGCGCCGTCGTCCTCGACGTCCTGGAACTGGTCGCGCAGCGTGGCGACCCCCAGCGGGACCGAGATCCAGTCCACCACCTTTGCGGCGGGAAACGGGCCGGGGTCCTGGCGGAACCCGCCATGCAGCCGCATGATCGCGCGCGGCCGGTCGCGGCGCGGCACATTGGTAAGGTCGATCCAGACAAGCTCGGTCGAGCCGCCGCCGATATCGACGACCAGCAACTGTTCGGTCCGCGTCGAGACCAGCGGCGCGCAAGAGATGACGGCGAGCCGCGCTTCCTCTTCCGGCGTGATGATCTCGAGCTCGAGCCCCGTCTCGCGCCGCACCTGCGCGAGGAACGATGCGCCATTGCGCGCCCGCCGGCAGGCTTCGGTCGCGACCAGCCGCATCCGTTTCACGTCATGGCGGGCAAGCTTCTGCCGGCAGATCCGCAGCGCCCCCAGCGTCCGCTGCATCGACGCACGCGACAGTTTTCCCGATGCCTCGAGCCCATGGCCGAGCTGCACCGTCTTGGAAAAGCTGTCCACCACATGAAACTGGCTGCCCTTGGGTTGGGCAATCAGCATGCGGCAGCTATTGGTTCCGAGGTCCAGCGCCGCATAGAGCGTCGCCGGGTCGGGTGGTTGGGGCGCGGGGCTTTCGACCGCTTTCGGGAACGCGCCCGCGCTCACGGGACGCTTGGGCGCCATCGACACGCCCTCCATTTCGAGTTGTTACAAAGGTAGGCATCGGCGGGCTTCCGCGCAAGCGTCCTGATCGCTTACCTGACGCAAAGATGACAATCGCCCGCATGACCGTGATGAGAATTTCGACGATCCGCCGCCCTGTCGGCCGCTTCCGGGGTCTGGCATAGAGACGGCGGGGACTTGCCCGTCGCTCGCGCCCCGCACCATGTCGAAAACCGACCCTGCCGCGGACGCGAGCCCGCGTAGAAGCGGGGCAAGAGGAATGAGGAATCACATGCCTGACGTCACCATCGTCTATTGGCGCGATATCCCGGCGCAGGTGATCGTCGGCAAGGGCCGGCGCGGGTCCAAGGTGCAGCTTTCCGAACGATTCGAACAGGCGATTGACCGGGCCGCCATGAAATCGGGCGCTGCCGGCACCGACGACTACCTCGCCGAATGGCGCAAGGGTGAACCCTACGAGGTCGCAGGCGAGCCCGAAGAGGTCGCCGCAGCCGAGGCCGCGCGCATCGAGGCGGATTACGACAAGGCGCGCCTGATGGCGCTGATCGACACCGACGGCCGCGCCTGAGCGTTCAGGGGCCGCCCATATGACCCGTCTCAAGGAGGCCCTGATGTCGCTGATGCCGTTTCTCAAGCGCAAAGCCGCGCCTGTCGTCGACACCGCCGGGGCCATGGCCGATTTCCTGACCGGCTATTCCATCGAGGTGATGCCGCGCACCGCCGAAAAGGTCGCCGATTTCCGTGCGATCCTGCCTGTCGGCACCCGGGTCTATATCGCCCATATCGACGGCACGCCGATCGAGGACATGGTCGCCACAGCGCGCCGCCTTGCAGGCGAAGGCTTTGACGTCATGCCGCATATGCCCGCGCGCATCATTCATGATGCGGCGATGCTCGCCGACTGGATCGCGCGCTATCAGGGCGAAGCGGGGGTGACGCAGGCGCTCTTGCTCGCGGGCGGGGTCAAGCAACCGCATGGCGCCTTTCACTCTTCCATGCAGCTTCTCGAAACCGGGCTCTTTGACAAGGCCGGCTTCACCCGGCTGCATGTCGCCGGCCACCCCGAGGGCAACCGCGACATCGACCTCGATGGCAGCGACCGCGTGGTGATGGAGGCGCTGCGCTGGAAACAGGCGTTTTCCGCCCGCACCGACGCGCGCATGGCGCTGGCCACGCAGTTCTGCTTTGAGGCCGCGCCGGTGATCGACTGGGTGAACCGCCTGCAAACCGAAGGGATCGACCTGCCGGTGCATATCGGCATCGCGGGCCCGGCCAAGCTGCAAACGCTGATCAAGTTCGCGATTGCCTGCGGCGTCGGCCCCTCGCTGCGGGTCTTGCAGAAACGCGCCATGGATGTGACGAAGCTCTTGCTGCCCTATGAGCCCACAGAGGTGCTGACCGACCTCGCCCGGCACAGGGCCGCGCATCCGGGCTTTGGCATCGCACAGGTGCATTTCTTTCCGCTGGGGGGTATCACGCCCACGGCGACATGGGCCAATGAACAGGGGGGCCGCGCGACGCGCCCCGCTGCCGCACAAGGATAAGTCATGACGCGCACCATCGTTGAATCGAAAACCAGGACCGCCATCATCGGCTTTGACCAGCCATTCTGCGTGATCGGCGAGCGGATCAACCCGACCGGCCGCAAGAAGCTCGCCGCAGAGCTCGAGATGGACGATTTCTCGACTGTCGAGGCCGACGCCATCGCGCAGGTCGCCGCCGGGGCGACGGTGCTCGACATCAATTCGGGCGCGGTTTTCACCAACAAGATGGCGACCGACCCGCGCTATGCCGACAACAACTTTGTCGAGCCGCCGCTGATGCGCGCCCTCATCGAGCGCGTGCAGGCCATCGTCGATGTGCCGCTGTGCATCGACAGTTCGGTCCCCGGCGCGCTCGAGGCGGGGCTGGCGGCCTGCGTAGGGCGGCCCTTGCTGAACTCCGTGACCGGCGAGGAAGAGCGGATGGAGATCGTCCTGCCGCTGGTCAAGAAATACAACGTGCCGGTGGTGGCGATCTCGAATGACGACACCGGCATTTCCGAAGACCCCGAGGTGCGCTTTGCCGTGGCGAAGAAGATCGTGCAGCGCGCGGCCGATTTCGGCATCCCGGCCCATGACATCGTGGTCGATCCGCTGGTGATGCCGATTGGCGCGATGGGCACGGCCGGTTTGCAGGTGTTTGCGCTGGTGCGCCGCCTGCGCGAGGAACTGGGCGTGAACACCACCTGCGGCGCGTCCAACATCAGCTTTGGCCTGCCCAACCGGCACGGGATCAACAACGCCTTTCTGCCGATGGCGATGGCCTCGGGCATGACCAGCGCGATCATGAACCCGGTGGCGCTTCCCGTGACGCAAAAGGCGATTGCCGAGAAGAAGGCAGAGGTCGCGGCGGCCGGCATCGTGCTGCCGCCCGACATCGACGACGAGACGTTTGTGGTGCTCTTTGGCCTCGGCTCGACCCGTCCACGCCCCGGCAAGGAGATGGAGGCGATCCGCGCCGCCAATTTCCTCACCGACAATGACCCGTCGGGCGGCGAATGGATCCGCTTCAACCGCGCGCCGGTCGCGGCGGGCGAGGGCCGCGCGCGCACCGGACGCCGCAGCCGGGGCTGAGCCGGCTTGCATCGCCCCCGCGCTTGGCTGTAGTCAGGGCCATGGCCAAGCCCCCCACCAAGAACACCTCCGGTCGCGGGCAGCGCGACCTCACCGTCAAGGTCAAGACCGCGCGCGGGCGCAAGATGTCGTCCACGCTCTGGCTGCAACGGCAATTGAACGACCCCTATGTGCGCCGCGCCAAGACCGATGGCTATCGCGGCAGGGCGGCCTACAAGATACTGGAACTCGACGACAAATTCCGCTTTCTGGTGTCCGGCGCGCGGGTCGTGGACCTCGGCTGTGCGCCGGGCGGGTGGTGTCAGGTCGCGGTGGGCCGCGTCAATGCGCTCGGTGAGAAAAAGGGCAAGGCGGTGGGCAAGGTGCTGGGCATCGACCTGCAAGAGGTCGAGCCGATCGCCGGGGCCGAGATCCACCAGCTCGATTTTCTGGCCGATGGCGCCGACGACCAGGTCAAGGCCTGGCTGGGTGGCCCCGCCGATGTGGTGATGTCGGACATGGCCGCCTCGGCCTCGGGCCACAAGCAGACCGACCATATCCGCATCATCGCGCTCTGCGAGGCGGCGGCCCATCTCGCCTTTGACGTGCTGGTGCCGGGCGGGACCTTCGTGGCCAAGGTGCTGGCCGGGGGCGCCGAGGGCGAGTTGCAAAAGCTGCTCAAGCAGAAATTCACCAAGGTCGAGAACGTCAAACCGCCGGCCTCGCGCGCGGACAGTTCAGAAAAATTCGTTGTGGCGACAGGGTTTCGCGGGCAAAGCTCAGGTGAGATGGATGGCGGTGCCCCAGTCGGCACAGGCCATGGCGAGCCGCTCTGACGGCAGCGCGTCGGTGACAAAATGATCGACCTCGGCCAGGGTGCCGATCCGCACGGGCGCGCGGCGGGTGAACTTTGACGCATCGGCCACCAGCACCGACAGCCGCGCCGCATCGAGGATCGCACGGCTGACGCGCACCTCGTCGGCGTCGAAATCGAGGATATCGCCCCCCGCGTCGATGGCAGAGGCGCCGATCACCGCAATATCGACCTTGAACCGGGCGATGGCCTGCACCGCGAGGTCGCCGGTCAGCCCGCCATCCGACCGCCGCAGCCGCCCACCCGCAACAATCACCGTGCAACTGCGGTTTTCGGCGAGGATATTGGCGACGTTGAGGTTGTTCGTGACCACCATCAGATTGCGGTGGCGGTGCAGCGCGCGGGCGACGGCCTCGGTCGTGGTGCCGATGTTGAGAAACAGGGACGCATCGTCGGGGATCAGCCGCGCCGCCCGAGCGGCGATGCGCGCCTTGGCCTCGCGGTTCAGCGCGCGGCGGTCGCCATAGCCGATGTTGCTGACGCTCGACGGCAGCACCGCGCCGCCATGCACCCGTTCCAGCAGGCCCGCAGCGCAAAGGGCGCGCAGGTCGCGCCGGATGGTCTGCACCGCGACACCCATCTGCACGGCGAGGGGCGTGGCGCGCACCAAACCGGTCTCGCGGGCGCGGGTGAGGATGGCCGCGTGGCGCTGGACGTAGTTCGTATCCTTTTCCATACGAACAATGCTAGACGCGACAGGGCCGACAGAGCAAATAAAATCAGTGCATTGAGGCACGATCCTGACTGTTCGTATGTATTCGCCTCAAGTCTCGCGAACATCGTTGCGCCTTGCGCTTGCGTTGCGTCATCGGCCGTCGGATGACAGAGGCAATCTTGAGGGAGAGGCCAGACATGACCCCGGATTTCGACCTTTTCGTCATTGGCGGTGGCATCAACGGATGCGGAATCGCGCGGGACGCTGCCGGGCGCGGCCTGCGCGTGGGCCTGGCCGAGATGAACGACCTTGCCTCGGCCACCTCCTCGGCTTCGACCAAGCTCTTTCACGGCGGTCTGCGCTATCTGGAATATTGGGAGGTGCGGCTGGTCCGCGAATCGCTGATCGAGCGCGAGACGCTCTTGCGCGCGATGCCGCATATCAGCTGGCCCATGCGCTTTGTGCTGCCATACCACGCCGACATGCGTTTCGAGGGGCAGACGCCGACCTCGCGGGTGCTGGGTGTCGTCATGCCCTGGATGCGCGGGCGGCGGCCGGCCTGGCTGATCCGGTTTGGCCTGTTCCTTTATGATACGCTCGGTGGGCGCAAGATCCTGCCGGGCACGCGCACGATCAACCTCAAGACCGCGCCGGAAGGCATTCCAATCAAAGAGAAATTCGAGAAAGCCTATGAGTATTCGGATTGCTGGATCGAGGATTCGCGCCTCGTCGTGCTGAACGCTCGGGATGCGCAAGCCCGCGGCGCGCAGGTGATGGTGCGCACCCGTGTGACGGCTGCCAGCCGCGCCGATGGTCACTGGGACATCACGCTCGACGGGCCCGACGGCCCCCGGCAGGTGAGCGCGCGCGCGCTTGTCAATGCGGGCGGGCCCTGGGTCGAGGATGTGATCCGCAACACCGTGCGCATCAATTCGACCGAAGGCGTGCGGCTGGTCCGCGGCAGCCATATCGTCGTGCCGCGCCTCTACGACCACGATAAATGCTATTTCTTTCAAGGGCAGGACGGCCGCATCATCTTTGCCATCCCCTATGAGACCGACTTTACCCTGATCGGCACCACCGATCAGGAACATACCGACCTCGCCGTCAAACCCGTCGCGACCGAGGCCGAACAGGACTATCTGTGCCAGTTCGCGAGCCAGTATTTCCGCAAGCCCGTCACCCGCGACCAGATCGTCTGGACCTATTCCGGCGTGCGCCCGCTGTATGACGACGGGGCCAAATCGGCGACGGCGGCGACGCGCGACTATGTCCTGTTGCTCGATACCACCGGCGCGCCGCTTCTCAACGTCTTTGGCGGCAAGATCACGACCTATCGCCGGCTCGCCGAACATGCGCTGCAAAGGCTCACGCCGCTGATCGGCGGCAGTGGCGACTGGACGGCGGGTGTGGCGATGCCGGGGGGCGATTTCGCGGTGGGCGACCGGGACCGGCTGGTGGCTGATCTGGAGCGCGACTATCCGTTCCTGACGCCGCAATGGGCGCTGCGCCTGATCAAGGGCTATGGGACCGAGGCGCGGGTCATCCTCGGCGCGGCGCAAACCGCCGCCGATCTGGGGCGCGATTTCGGCGCGACCTTGACGCAGGCCGAGCTTCGCTGGCTGATGGAGCGCGAATATGCGCGCCGCGCCGAGGATGTCGTCTGGCGGCGCAGCAAGCTGGGGTTGCGGCTGGACGCCGATCAGATCGCGGCCATCGACGACTGGATGCAGGCCGAGGGAGGGCGGGCATGAGCCATATTCTGGCGATAGATCAGGGGACGACATCGAGCCGGGCGATCGTCTTTGACAGCGCCCTGGGCGTGGTCGCCTCTGCGCAAGAGGAGTTCACCCAGCATTTTCCGCAGTCAGGCTGGGTCGAACATGCGCCTGCCGACCTGTGGGACACCGTGCTGCGCAGTTGTCGCGCGGCGCTGGCCAAGGCAGGCCTGACCGCCGGCCACCTGGCCGGGATCGGCATCACCAATCAGCGCGAAACCACGCTGCTGTGGGACCGCGCGACCGGCGCGCCGCTCTATAACGCGATCGTCTGGCAGGACCGGCGCACCGCCGCGATATGTGAGCGGCTCAAGGCTGAAGGGTTCGAGGCCGAGGTGACGCAGAAAACCGGCCTGCTGCTCGATCCCTATTTCTCGGGCACAAAGCTCGCCTGGCTGCTCGACCATGTCGAGGGCGCGCGGGCGCGGGCCAGGGCGGGCGAGATCCTGTTCGGGACGGTGGACAGCTATCTGATCTGGCGGCTCACAGGGGGGCGGGTTCATGCGACCGACGCCACCAATGCCGCGCGCACGATGCTTTACAATATCCGCAACGGCGGCTGGGATGCAGAAATCTGCGCGCGGCTGGATATTCCCATGGGCCTGTTGCCGCAGGTGCATGACTGCGCCGCCGATTTCGGCATGACCGACGCGGGGCTTTTGGGGGCGGCGGTGCCGATCCTGGGTGTGGCGGGCGACCAGCAGGCGGCGACCATCGGACAGGCGTGCTTTGCCCCCGGCATGCTGAAATCGACCTATGGCACGGGCTGTTTCGCGCTGCTCAACACCGGCACAACGCCGGTCGTGTCGCAAAACCGCCTGCTCACCACCATCGCCTATCAGTTCGACGGCCAACCCACCTACGCGCTCGAAGGGTCGATCTTTATCGCCGGCGCCGTGGTGCAATGGCTGCGCGACGGGATGGGGCTGATCGCATCCGCCGCGCAGACGCAGCCTCTGGCCGAACGCGCCGATCCGGGGCAGGAGCTTTACCTCGTCCCGGCCTTTACCGGCCTTGGCGCGCCGCATTGGGATGCGCAGGCGCGTGGCGCGATATTCGGCCTCACGCGCAACTCGGGCCCGGCCGAGTTCGCCCGCGCCGCGCTGGAAAGCGTGGGGTTCCAGACGCGCGACCTGCTCGACGCGATGCGCGCCGATTGGGCCGATGCGGGCGCGCAGGCCGTGCTGCGGGTGGATGGCGGGATGAGCGCGTCGGACTGGACGATGCAGTTTCTCGCCGACATCATCGAGGCCCCGGTGGACCGGCCCGCCGTGGTCGAGACGACCGCGCTGGGTGTGGCCTGGCTCGCCGGGATGCGGGCGGGGGTCTGCCCCGATCAGGCGGGCTTTGCCGCGAACTGGGCGCTCGAGCGGCGTTTCCTGCCGCAGATGGACGCGGGCACCCGCGCCCGGCGCGTGGCGGGCTGGCAGGACGCGGTGACGCGCACGCTCACGCGGTAAGAAGGCGCTGCGCTGCGAAAGCGTGCATGTCGGCGAAGGTGCAATATTCGACCGGGCCGAGAGGGATCGTCGGGGCTGCGGCCGCAAGCGTGGCGAATACCGCCTCTGACAGCGCCTGCACCTGCGCGGCCTCGGCGTCGGTCAGCCAGCGCAGCAGATAGGCCAGCGTGATGTGAAAGCGGTAGCTGGCGTAATCGGCGCGGCGGATGCCGGTCGCCTCGCGCAGCGCGGCGCGCATCTGCCAGAGCTGCGCGGTATCGGCCTCGGTCGCGCCAGTGACCTGCACGGCAAAGCCCGCAAAAACCTCGGTCGGGCGGATCGTGGTCGCAGCGGGCAGAGCGAGCGTTGCGGTGCGCGCGGCAAAGGCGGCGGTCACATCGGGGACGGGCAGGGTGGATGGCATCCCCTCGGGCCAGACATCGGCTTTGCGATGCGCGTCGCAGACGCCTTCGAACACGGTCATATGCAGGCTCGCGGGCGGCAGAAAGGTATAGGCATCGGCGAGCGGCCCGGCCATCAGCGCTTCTTGCGCGGCGACCAGCGCGTCATGGGCCGGCGTCGCAGGCGCGATATGGCAGATGAATGTATTGCCGGCAAAGGGCAGGGCCGTGCCGTCGGCGGCAAACTTTTGCCCGACCGCAGCAGGCCGCGCGCCCGGTGCGGTGCGGCCGGTCATCCAGTCGAAACCCTCTTGCGCGCGGGTCACGCGTTCACCCTGGCCCGCGCCTCTGCGAGGGCGGCGGCGGCGGTCAGGCTCTGGGTGGTCTGCGCATCGAACAGATGCACCGCGACCGGCGGCACCGTCAGCGTGGCGGGCTCGCCGGGGGCAAAGCGGCGCTTTTCGTCGCTATGCACCGTTACCGGCAGATCCTCGTGCAAAAAGTGGTAAAGTCGCCCGGACCCCAGTTCCTCGGCAAAGTCGAAACGCACCGGCAGGCCGCTCTGCCCTGGCGCGGCGATCGCGATCTGCTCGGGCCGCAGACCGACCTGCACCAGCAGCCCGTCATGCCCGAGGGCCGCGGCCGCCGAAATGTCGAGCCGCGCGCCACCTTCGAGCACCACGGCGCGCCCCGCGGTCGAGATGCGGCCGGGCAGGAAATTCATCGCCGGGCTGCCGATGAAACCCGCGACATAGGTGGTGGCGGGGTGGTCATAGACCTCTTCGGGGGTGCCGACCTGTTCGATCGTGCCCTTGTTCATGATGACCATACGGTCGGCCAGCGTCATCCCCTCGTGCTGGTCATGCGTGACGAACACCGAGGTCGCGGCGATGCGGTTGTGGATGCGCCGGATCTCGTGGCGCATCTGCACGCGCAGTTTCGCGTCGAGGTTCGACAGCGGCTCGTCGAACAGGAACACGCGCGGCTCGCGGATGATGGCGCGGGCCATGGCGACGCGCTGGCGCTGTCCGCCCGACAACTGCCCCGGCTTGCGGTCGAGCATCCCGTCGAGCCCGACCGACGTGGCAACCTGCGTCACCCTGGCGATCCGCTCTGCCTTGGCCATACCCGCGACCTTGAGCGCATAGCCGATGTTTTCGGCCACTGTCATATGGGGGTAGAGCGCATAGTTCTGAAACACCATCGCGCAGCCCCGTTCGCGGGGTTCCATCTGGTTGACGACCTGCCCGGCGATGGCGACCTCGCCCGCGGTGATCTCTTCCAGCCCCGCGATCATACGCAGCAACGTGGATTTTCCGCAGCCAGAGGGGCCGAGGATCACGATGAATTCGCCATCGTAGATGTCGAGGTCCACGCCATGCACGACCTCATCCTTGCCATAGGCCTTGCGCACGGAACGGATGGAAATGTCGGCCATATCAGCCCCCTATTTGTCAGTGTTGATGAGACCGCGCACGAACCAGCGCTGCATGAAGATAACGACGAGGATCGGCGGGATCATGATCATCAAGGTCGCCGCCATGGCCAGATGCCAGGTCGGCGTGCCGCCCCCGGTGGTCAGCGAATCGGGCACCAGCGTGCGCAGTTCGACCACCACCAGCCCATAATTCGCCCGGTCCGTGATGACGAGCAGCGGCCACAGATACTGGTTCCAGGCATAGACGAACATGATCGTGGCGAGGGCCGCGATATTGGTGCGCGACAGCGGGATCAGGATATCCCACAAAAACCGCAGCGGGCCCGAGCCGTCCATCTTGGCCGCCTCGACAAGCTCATCGGGGATGGTGAGGAAGAACTGCCGGTAGAGGAATGTGCCGGTCGCCGTGGCGATCAGCGGCAGGATCAGGCCGGTGTAGGAATTGAGCAGGTTCCATTCCATCGCCACGCGGATGCCCGAGGCGCTCTCGATCAGCCAGGTGAGGCCGGTCCAGTCCATCAGCTTCTGGAACGGCAAGAGCGCATTGGCCGCCACAGCATAGGTCGGCACGATGCGCACCTCGAGCGGCAGCATCAGCGTGATGAAGATCAGCCAGAAGATCACCATCCGTAGCCGGTGGTTGAAGAACACGATGCCAAAGGCGGTGATGGCCGCGATGGTGATCTTGCCGATCACGACCGCGACCGCGACGATCAGCGTGTTGACGAATTTCTGGCCAAAGTCGGATTTGACCCAGGCCTCCTGCATGTTGACCCAGAGCTGATTGCCCGGCCAGAGCTCGACCGGGGCGGAATTGACCGCCTGGATCGTGTGCGTGGCCGCGACAAAGGCGATCCAGAGCGGCAGGAACAGCAGGATAAACCCCACCGCAAGAATGAAATGCGTCAGGATATTGAGGACCGGCGTGCGTTCGATCATGGTGCGGGCCCCTCAGGTATAATGGACGCGGCGTTCCACATAGCGGAACTGGATGAAGGTCAGCGCGATCACGAGGCCCATCAGGATCACCGATTGCGTGGCGGCGCCCGAGTAGTCAAAGCCGCGGAAGCCGTCGGAGTAGATCTTGTACACCATCAGGTCGGTCGCCCGCGCGGGGCCACCGCCGGTCAGGGTATCGACGATGCCGAAACTGTCGGTGAAACTGTCGGTGATGTTGATCACGAGAATGAAGAAGAACGTCGGCGCCAGCAGCGGCAGTTGCACGTCGCGCATCCGCCGCAGCACACCGGCGCCGTCCATCGCCGCCGCCTCGGTCAGCGAGCGGGGGATGGATTGCAGCGCCGCCAGGAAAAAGATGAAGTTGTAGCTCACCAGTTTCCACGCGCCGGCGATGATGACCATGATCAGCGCCTGCGTCCCGTTCAGTGTCGGGTTCCAGGTCTCGGGCGCGATGGTGTTGATGAAGGAGAACAGCCCTGCATTCGGATTGAACACGAAACGAAAGGCGAGACCCACGGCAGGGGCCGCGATGGCATAGGGCCAGATCATCCCGACACGGTAGAGCCTGTAGCCGGTGAGCTGCCGGTCGGCGAACAGCGCGAGGATCATCGCCATGCCCATGGCAAGCGCGGTCGAGGCCAGCGCAAAGATGATCGAAACCCGGATCGAGGACCAATAGACCGGGTCGGACAGAACGGTGCGAAAGTTTTCCAGCCCCACCCAGGTATTGCCGCCGCCCCAGGGCTGTTCGAGCGTGAGCGACCAGTAGATCGCCTGGCTGGCCGGCCAGTAGAAAAAGACAAAGATGATGATGAGCTGCGGCGCCACGACCAGTGCCGCGATCCAGTTGTTCTTGAAATAGGCGCGGCGCATTCTTCACCCTCCTGCAGAAAACGTCGGGGGCGACCCGCAGGCCGCCCCCCTGTTGGTATCGGGCCCGGTTACGGAAAGGTCTTGCCGGCATAGGTGCGGGCAAACCGCGCCAGAATGGCATTCCCGCGTTCGACCGCGGTATCCAGCGCCTCTTGCATGGTCTTTTGACCCGACAGGGCGGCGTCGATCTCATTGCTCCATTCGCTGCGGATCTGGATGAACCCGCCCAGACGGATACCGCGGGTCAGTTCGGTCGGCTCGGTATAGGTGAGCGAGGTGATCGCGATTTCACGACCCGCGTAGGGGGCTTCGGCATAGAAGCCTTCGGCGGTGAGCTGCTGGAAGGCCGAGTCCGTCACCGGGATATAGCCGGTGTTCTGCGACCAGAAGCGCTGTTCGTCCGCCGTGGCGAGGAAGGCCAGATAGGCGGCCGCGCCGCGATATTCGGCCTCGGTCTTGCCCGACAGCACCCAGAGCGACGCACCGCCCACGACGCTGTTGTGACGTTCCACACCCTCGTAGGTCGGGATCATCTGCACGTCCCAGGCCAGGCCCTCGGGGGCGATCTTGCCCACGGTGTTGTGGTCGGCGATCGAGGAGAAGAAGATCGAGCATTCGCCCTGCACAAAGCTGTCGCGCGCGTTCATGCCCGACTGCGCCGTGCGGATCTGCAAGAGGCCCTCGTTCACCCAGCGCTGGATGTTCTCCATATGCTTGACGTGCAGCGTGGTGTTGAACAGCAGTTCGGTATCAAGCCCGTCATAGCCGTTGTTGTTCGAGGCAACGGGGATGTTGTGGACCATCGAGAATTGTTCGAGGTCGATCCAGGTCGAGGGGGCATAGGCCATCGGGCAATCGTGGCCGGCGGCCTTGAGCGCGTAGAAGGCGGCTTCCATGCCTTCCCAGGTCAGCGGCGCCTCGGTCAGGCCGGCGTCGGCGAAATGGGCGGTGTTCCAGTAATAGACCGGCGTCGAGGAGTTGAACGGCATCGAGAAGAAATCGCCGTTCGAGGCGGCGTAGTAATTCGAGATGCCGGGGAAGTAGTCGGCCCAGTCGATGGTGATGTCATAATCGGCCATCATCTGGCTGACAGCGTAGAATTCGCCCGACAGCATCAGGTCGGCGGTGCCGGCGTCGAACGACTGCACGATGGTCGGGTGCTGGCCGGCGCGGAAGGCGGCGATGGTGTTCTGCACGGCGGCTTCATAGCCGTCCTGGCTCACACAGTTGATGACATAGTCGGACTGCGAGGCGTTGAAACGGTTGCAGGTCTCGGCGACGACGGCGCCCAGGTCGCCGGTCAGGCCATACCAGTAGTCAAAGGTCACGGGCTGCGCGGCGGCGGCCCCGGCAAACAGGGTCGCGGCGATCGCGACGGTGCTCAGATAATTCGGCTTCATGTCTGACTCCCAAGTGGCATGCGTGGTGTTCCACGATGGTCAGGGCGTAGCGGCGCCGGGTAACACGAACCCGGCACCGGCTTGACAATTATGTTGCGCTTTGGCGACCGTTGTGTGACGGCTCACGCCTCGCGCGGGATGATCCGGCTGTCGTCGATGTAATTGTCGAAATGCACCAGCGTATGCGCCTCATCGGCCAGGATCACCGCCATCTGGGCGGGGCCGGTCAGGCGTTCGGGCTGCTGCCAGGGTTGACCCAGCGGGATCGTCACGTTGTAGTGGTTCCCTGCCAGCGTGGTGAAGGGGATGCCCTGCCAGATCGCTGTCGAGGTATAATGCACATGCCCCGCGATCACCTGACGGATGTCGGAGTGGGTGTTGAGCACATCGGCAAAATCCAGCCCGTTTTCGAGGATGATCCCGTCCACCGCGGTGCGCAGCGGATTGGCGTGGTGGTGCAGCACCACGATCACCGGGCGGTCATCGGCCTCGGTCAGCCGGTCGGCGAGCCAGTCGAGCTGTTCGGGCTCGAGCCGCCCGTCATGCCGGCCAAAGCTGATCGCCGAATCGAGCAGGATCACCCGGTAGCCCTTGGCGTCGATCACCTTGTCGATAAAGCCGGTCTCTGCGGCCTTGTCCGCGCCAAAGACGGCGAGGTAATTGGCGCGGTCGTCATGGTTGCCGATGGTGATATGCACCGGCACCGTGAGCTCGGCGAGGATGTCGCGCAGGCGGACATAGGCATCCGGCTGGCCCAGGTCGGCCAGATCGCCGGCGATGATGCAGAAATCGGCATCGCCATGGCGCGCGTTGATGGCGGCCACGCCGGCGCGCAGCCGTTCGGAGGTGTCGAGACCCAGTGACAATTCGCCCTCGGGCAACAGGTGCAGGTCGCTCAGCACCACGATCTTGAGTGTCATTGGCCCAGCCCCCGCTCTTCGAGATAGCGCATCGAGGCCGGGATGCCCGCCTTGTCGCGCAGTTCCAGGATCAGGCGCGGATGGGCGTCGATGCCGCGCAGCGCGCGAAACACCGACGGCCACAGGATCGTGCCTTCGCCGATGGTCCAGTGCCGGTCGGCATAGCCGTCGGCGTCTTGCAGATGCACATGGTCGAGCAGGCTGCCCGCCGCGATCACGAAATAATCGACCGGCGGCGCGCCGGTCGATCCGCGCGCATATTCGGCGTGGCCGGTGTCGATCGACAGCCGGATCGCGGGGCTGTCAAAGCTTTCGACGAGGCGGCGGCGGTCCATCGGGTCGATGTCCTCGATATTCTCGAGCACCAGCGTCACGCCCTGATCGGCCGCGCGGGCAACGGCGGCGCGCAGCGTGTCATGGGCGGCCTCGATCAGAGACGCACGGCCGGTGCGGTAATTGTCGAGGTTGTTGTAATCCCAGGTCGAATAGGGCGAATGGATGACCATCTGCGTCGCCCCCACGGCCGCACAGATGTCGAGCCCCTGATCCATGCGTTTCGCCACGATGCGGCGCACGTCCGGGTCCTTGGAATGGATGGTGAAACCCCAGAAGGGCCCATGGATGCCCAGCCGGCCGGCATAGCCATCAAGAATGCGGCGCGCGGCCTCGGCATGGGGCTGCCAGTCGCCGCTGATGACGGCCGGGTCGTGAAAAGTCTGCAATTCCAGGTCGCGGTTCTTGTCGAACAGCCAGTCGCGAAAGGTGGCAAGCTCATCAACCGCAAGCGCTGCGCCGATGACGGGAAGGTCTGTCAGGGACATGGGGTATCTCCGATACGGGTGCCGCATCGGGATAGGCATCAGGCATGACGGGCGCATGACCGCAGCGCAACAGAACGGTTACGCGGTGGCGCCAGACACAAAGGGCGCCGCCATCCCTGGCCGCGCCCGTGTCGGTCGGTTGCCGTCAGGCAGCCGCTCAGCTACCCCAGCTGCGCACCGCGCCGCAATCCATATGGACAAAGTTCGAGCCCGAGTAGCGCCCCACGCCCCCGGCATTGCAGGAGGCGGCCGCGCGCGAGATCTGGTTGACAGAACGGCTGTCGAGCCGCAGATCGGCCGCTTGCCCGCGCAGGTGGAGCGAATTGCTGGCCACGCCCGACGAGGTCTCGCGCAGCATCGCATTGGTCTGCGGCGACCGGTAGCCCGAGAGGAGCAAAAACGGTTCGTTGACGTCGAGAAGCCTGTGCGAGGCGGTCATGATGTCTATGGTGCGGCTGTCGATCTGCACCGCGGTTCCGGTGCGCCAGTCGCGCATGAAGAGGCTGATCTCGCGCAGGGCGTCGCCGATATAGTCGCCCTCGATCCAGTAGATCATGTCGAGGCGTTCGCCGGTGCGGCCCGACTGCATCCGGATCCGACGGATGTCGCCGGCGCCGCGCAGAAAGCCCGCCGCGTTGGAATATGTCGGAGCGGCCACCAGGGTCGTTGCCGAAAACGCGCCCAAAAGGCCACGTCTCGTCATGCTCGAAGAGCTGTTCTGTGTCATCTGTTCAGCGCCTGTCCCGTCGCTTGCCTGTAAGCCCGTGTTTGCACGGACAATTTGTCATCGCATCCGCAGATGCATCCTGACTATGCCACAGGTCGATTCTTCAACCAACCCATCATTACGTCGCAGTTGGTGAACAATCGGGTAATCGGCGGGTTTTTGCGCAACGCGTCCAAAATCCGCCAACTGTGGTATTTTTGCCTGTGCAGCGGGGACACACTCGCAAACTCGCCGGCTGATCCGCGGAAATGTGAGTGGACAGAAGTCCTTGCGCCGAAAGAATGCTTGCCAGACCTGACGAAAGGCTCGTTCGTTTCATGATTGTTCTACGCATTCGACACAAAATCAGCGGATATTTCGCCGTCACGGCCATGTTTCTGACCATTTTCCTCGCCGTGACCCCGGCCCAGGCGCAGGTGACCGCCTTTCGCCAGGCGGTGGCCGAGGCCGCCGCGCTGGACGAAGAGCTTGCCGCCTTCTACCGGGCGCGCGATTTCCAGGGCGTCTGGACCGGCGATGACCCGCTGGTGCAGGCGCGCCGCAACGCATTGCTCGCCGCGCTGAGCGAGGCGGCATCGCATGGCCTTCCCGCGGCGCGCTATGATCCCGCGGCCGTCATCGCGATGCTGCGCGACGCGCGCGACGTCACGGCGCAGGCCCGCGCCGAAGTGGCGCTGAGCAGCCTTTTCCTGCGCTATGCCCGGGAAGTGCACAGTGGCGTTCTGGTGCCCGGCCGGGTCATTCCGCTGATCAAGCGGGACGTCGTTTACGCCGACCGGACCGAGACGTTCGAAGCGTTCCTCGCCAGCGCACCTTCGGCCTTTCTGCGCGGACTGCCGCCGCAATCCTCCGAATATGCCCGGCTGATGCGCGAAAAGATGCGGCTCGAGGCGCTTCTCGCCTCGGGTGGCTGGGGGGCGACCGTGCCCGGCGCCGCGCTCGAACCCGGCGCGAGCGGCGAGCGCGTGGTCGCGCTGCGCAACCGGCTGATCGCCATGGGCTATCTCGGGCGCACCGTGACGCAGACCTATGACGCGCAGATCAAGATCGCGGTCGAACGCTTTCAGGAGGCGCATGGCCTCTTTGTCGATGGTGTTGCAGGCGCAAGCACGCTGGACGAAATCAACGTCCCGCTCGATCGGCGGCTGCATGCGATCGTCGTGGCGATGGAGCGCGAACGCTGGAACAACCAGCCGCGCGGCGACCGTCACATCTGGGTCAACCTTGCCGATTTCACGGCCGCCATCGTCGATGACGACCGGGTGACGTTCCGCACCCGCTCGGTGATCGGCGCGCTGGCCGCGGACCGCCAGACGCCCGAGTTTTCTGACGAGATGGCCTTCATGGTCATCAACCCGAGCTGGCATGTGCCGCGCTCGATCATCGTGAATGAATACCTCCCCGCCTTGCAGCGCAACGCGAATGCCGCCGGGCATCTCGAGATCGTGGACCGGGCGGGGCGGCGGGTGAACCGGGCCGCGGCCGATTTCAGCGGCTACAGCGCATCCAACTTTCCCTATTCGATGCGCCAGCCGCCGTCGTCGTCCAATGCGCTCGGCGTGGTCAAGTTCATGTTTCCCAACCCCTACAACATCTATCTGCACGACACCCCGTCGCGCGACCTCTTTGGCCGCGAAGTGCGCGCCTACAGCCATGGCTGCATCCGCCTGAACGACCCGCGCGACTTTGCCTATGCGCTGCTGGCGCGGCAGACTGATGACCCGCAAGGGTTCTTTCAGGAGCGGCTGCGCACCGGGGCGGAAACGCGGGTGGACCTCGAAGTGCCGGTGCCGGTGCACCTCGATTACCGCACCGCCTTCACCAATGTCACCGGCGGCGTGCAGTTCCGCCGCGACATCTATGGCCGCGACGCCCGCATCTGGGAGGCGCTGGCCGCCGAAGGGGTGGCGATTGCCGGCGTTCAGGGGTAAAGCCTGACCGCGAAAGCGGGGATGGCATGACCTTTCGTCTGGGCGATATTGCGGCGGCTCTCGGGGTTGAGGCGCTGGGTGATGGCGACATCGTATTGCGCGGCGCGGCAGAGCCCGCGCTGGCCGGGCCTGACGATCTGGCCATCGCCTTGTCGCCCGCCTGGGCGGCGGGGCTGGCGCAGGGGCGCGCGCGCGCGGCGATCCTGTGGCCGGGGGCGGACTGGCAGGCGCTGGGGCTCTCCGGCGCCATCGCAGCACCGCGTGGACGGCTCGCCGTGGCGCGGGTGACGGCGCTTCTCGACGATGGCCCGGCCATCGCACCTGGCATCCACGCGACGGCGGTGATCGACCCTTTGGCCGAGATCGGGGCAGGGGCCGCCATCGGCCCGCTGACCGTGATCGGTGCGGGGGCAAGGGTCGGCGCCAATGCGCGGATCGAAGGGCAGGTGAGCATTGCGCCCGGCGTGGTGATCGGGGCGGATGCGCTGATCTGCGCGGGTGTGCGGATCGCCCGCCGCGTGCGAATCGGCGACCGGGTGGTCCTGCAACCCAATGTGGTGATCGGCGGCGACGGATTTTCATTCGTCACCGCGACGCCCGCGCATGTCGAGACCGCGCGCGAAACCCTCGGGCGCGGGCCGGTGACGGTGCCTGACGACCCGACCTGGCACCGCATCCATTCGCTGGGTGGCGTGGTGATCGGCGATGATGTCGAGGTGGGCGCGGGATCGACCATCGACGCGGGCACGATCCGCGCCACGCAGGTGGGGCGCGGCACCAAGATCGACAACCTCGTGCAGGTCGGCCACAACGTGATTGTCGGCCAGGACTGTCTGCTCTGCGCGCAGGCGGGCGTGGCGGGATCTTCGAGGGTCGGCGACCGGGTGGTGCTGGGGGGCAAGGCGGGCGTGGCCGACAACCTTGTCATCGGCGATGATGTGGTCGTCGGGGGCGGGTCGGTCGTGCTGTCCAATGTGCCCGCGGGCCGCGTGATGATGGGCTCTCCGGCGACGCGGATGGACACGCATATCGAGAGCTACAAGGCGTTGCGTCGCCTGCCGCGGCTTCTGCGCGACGGGCTGTCACGCCAGAATAAGGTTTCCAACCCCAGTGAGAATGACTAGATCGGCGCTGGAACAGACCATGAGGGGGCTGAGATGGACGTTGCTGCAAAGGTGATCGCGATCATCGCCGAACAGGCCGTGCTGGACCCGTCGGATGTGAAACCGGAAAATACGCTCGAGGATCTCGGGATCGACAGTCTGGGTCTTGTCGAGAGCATCTTTGCCATCGAAGAGGCGTTCGACATCACTGTGCCCTTCAACGCCAATGACCCGCAGGCCAGCGATTTCGACATTTCGTCGGTTGCGGCGATCATCACGGCGGTCGAGGGCCTCGTCGCGGCACAGTCTTGACGGCCGCAGGCAGGCAAGGACAGACAGAAGGCAGATCAGGCATGAACCGCGTCGTCATCACCGGGGCTGGCACGATCAACGCGCTTGGCAATGACGTGCCATCGACCCTCGCCGCGATGCGCGAAGGGCGCTGCGGGATCGGTCCGCTCGAGATCCGCGACATCGAGCGGCTGTCGATCCAGATCGGTGGACAGGTCAAGGGCTATGATGAACAGGCGCATTTCAACCGCCAGCAGATCGCGCTTTATGACCGCTTTACCCAGTTCACGCTGCTCGCCGCCAAACAGGCGATGGCGCAATCGGGGCTGAGCCTTGCCGGGGAACTCGCCGCCAAGGCGGGCGTTGTGCTGGGCACCGCCGGAGGCGGGGTGAACACCTGGGACGAAAATTATCGCACCGTCTATGAAGAGGGCAAGAATCGCGTCCACCCCTTTGTCGTGCCCAAGCTGATGAACAACGCGGCCGCGAGCCATGTCAGCATGGAATACAACCTCAAGGGTCCGGCCTTTACCGTGGCCACCGCCTGCGCCTCGTCCAATCACGCGATGGGGCTGGCGTTTCAGATGATCCGCTCGGGCATGTGCGACGTGATGCTGACCGGCGGGTCAGAGGCGATGCTGTGTTTCGGGGGCATCAAGGCCTGGGAAGGGCTGCGCGTGATGTCGCGCGACGCCTGCCGCCCGTTCAGCGCCAACCGCAACGGCATGGTGCAGGGCGAGGGGGCGGCGACATTCGTGTTCGAGGAATACGAACACGCGCGGGCGCGCGGCGCAGAGATCCTGGCCGAGGTGGTGGGCTTTTGCATGACCTCGGATGCGGCCGATATCGTGATGCCCTCGGCGCAGGGGGCAGAGCGCGCGATCACCGGGGCGCTGGCGGACGCCGGGCTCGACCGTGCAGATGTGGGCTATATCAACGCGCATGGCACCGGCACGGCCGCCAATGACAAGACCGAATGCGCCGCTGTCGCCCATGCCTTTGGGCATCATGCCGACCGGCTGATGATTTCGTCCACCAAGTCGATGCATGGGCATCTGATCGGCGGGACCGGGGCGGTGGAACTGCTCGCCTGTATCATGGCGCTGCGCGACGGGGTGATCGCACCCACGATCGGCTATGAGGAGCCCGACCCGGAATGCGCGCTCGACGTCGTGCCCAATGAGGCGCGCGAGGCGAAGGTCACCGCGGTGCTGTCGAATGCCTTTGCCTTTGGCGGGCTCAACGCCGTGTTGGCGTTGCGCGCCATCTGAGCGGCGGCACTGGCGGCGGGGCAGGCGCCTCCGGCGGGAGTATTTCTTGCACAGAGAAGCCGGGGCCGCGACCTGTGGGCTGGGGGCGGCACGACGCCAGCCCCCGCCCACCGGTAGCAGCTACTGGGCGTTGGTGGTGCCGGTGGTTTCATAGCCGGCGGTGAAGCCGATCAGCGAGATGTCGAGCGTCACGTTCTGGTCGGGCGCCGCTGCCGGCACGAGGCGCAGGGTGGCGCGGGCGCCGCGCTTGAACTGGGTGACTTCGGCTTCGGTAAAGCCGACGCGGGCGACGCAGCCGCCCATGTTGCAGAAGGTGAAGGGATAGCGGCGCGGGGTGCTGCCATCGACGGCGATGGTGAGCTGTTCGGTCAGCAGTGTTTCGAGCGGGGCGACGATGGTGGCACCGGCTGCGGCCTGGCTGCCGGCGGGCAGCGGAAAGAGGCTGATCTCGGCCACGGCATTGCCGTCGGCATCCTCGAGAAGCTGGTAAAGCTGGCAGGGGTCGGCGCCCTCGGGCGCGCGCAGGCAGCGCAGGGCCCAGTCGCCGAAGGTTTCGCGGATATATTGCTGGCCGACCGCGATTTCCTCGTCAACGGGCGTGCCGAGCGAGAGGTTGGATGCGGGGTCGATCGCGGGGGTTTCGGCCGGAGTTTGGGCCGGTGTCTGGGCCGGAGTTTCTGCCGGTGTCTGGGCCGGTGTCTGGGGCGCCGTCTCTTGCGCCGCGAGGGTCGAGGCGCAGCCGATCAGGGCGGCGGCGAAGAAGAACTTGAGCTGGTCACGCATGGAAATTGTCCCGCTATGGTCAATGGTTGGCGCGGTCTAGCATGTGGGCGGGACAGTGTCAGTGGGAAATGCTGTCTCGTCCAGCGGCGCGCCCAGATCCGCCGACGCAAGGCGCGGCGTGCAGGCGCGGCTCAAAAGCAAAAGAAGAGGGGACCAGAGCCGGTCTCCTCTTCCATTATCTCCCTGCCGGACTTGGCCGACTATGTGACGATTTTACGACCTGACCCCGGTGGCGTCAATCTCAAACCCGGGTGCGTAGCGCGGGTTCACCGGAAAATCCGATGCGCCGCGCGCAGAAAAAAGCCGCGCCCGAAGGCGCGGCAAGTCTGACAGGGAGGAAGTCATGTCGCCCGCCCGGGAGGACAATGGGAGAGCGACGACTTTCACTCTGGCATGAACATGTTAAGAATGTATTTTGGCCCGGACCGGCCGTGTGGCCGCGGGACAACGAAGGAGCCGTGCGTGGGCGAGAGCATTTTCATTGGTGGTGGCGGTGAGGGGTATGGCGTCGCGCAGGAGCTTTTGCTGAGCCATACCAACCGGCACGGGCTGATCGCCGGGGCGACCGGCACCGGCAAGACCGTCACGCTGCAGATCCTCGCCGAGGGGCTGTCGGCCGCCGGGGTGCCGGTGTTCCTGTCGGATGTGAAGGGCGACCTGTCCGGTCTGGCCGCCGCCGGCGATGCGGCGGGCAAGCTGCACGGGGCGTTCCTGAAACGGGCCGGGACGATCGGCCTCGATCTGCAATACGCCGCCTTTCCTGTCACCTTCTGGGACCTGTTCGGCCAGCAGGGGCATCCGATCAGGGCGACGGTCTCTGAAATGGGGCCGCTCCTGCTCGCGCGGCTGATGGGGCTGACAGATGTCCAGGAGGGGGTGCTCAACGTGGCCTTCCGCGTGGCCGACGAAGAGGGGCTGCCGCTGCTGGACCTCGAGGATCTGCAGGCGCTCCTGCTGTGGTGCGGGCAGAATGCCAAGGACCTGTCGCTGCGCTTTGGCAATGTCACCACGGCCTCGGTCGGGGCGATCCAGCGGTCGCTCCTGGTGCTGGAAAACCAGGGCGGTGCGCAGCTCTTTGGCGAACCGGCGCTGGATCTGGCCGACCTGATGCGGTGCGATGCCGATGGGCGCGGGGTGATCTCGATCCTTGCCGCCGACACGCTGATGAATTCGCCGCGCCTCTACGCGACTTTCCTGCTGTGGCTGCTGTCGGAGTTGTTCGAGGAACTGCCCGAGGTGGGCAACCCGGACAAGCCCAGGCTCGTGTTCTTTTTCGACGAGGCGCATCTGCTGTTCAACGATGCGCCCAAGGCGCTGGTGGACAAGGTCGAACAGGTCGCGCGGCTGATCCGGTCCAAGGGGGTGGGGGTGTTCTTCATCACCCAGAACCCCGCCGATGTGCCCGATGCGGTGCTCGGGCAGCTCGGCAACCGGGTGCAGCATGCGCTGCGCGCCTTTACCGCCAGGGACCGCAAGGAACTGGACCGCGCCGCGCAGACCTACCGCGACAACCCGCGCTTTGACACCGCCGACGCGATCCGCGAGGTCGGCACGGGCGAGGCCGTCACCTCCATGCTGGACGCCAAGGGCGTGCCGATGATGGTCGAGCGGACGCTGATCCGCCCGCCCTCGTCGCAACTGGGGCCGGTGGCGCCGCAGACGCGGGCGGCGATCATGGCGGCCTCGCCGATGGCGGGCAAGTATGACACCCGCATCAATCGCGATTCGGCGCATGAGATGCTGGCGCGTCGCGCGCTGGCGGCCGCCACCGAGGCCGAAGCCGCAAGCGCCAAGGAGGCGCAGGCCAAGGCCGAAGAGCGCGAGTTCAACAATGCGCGCCGTTATGACGGTGGCCGCAGCCGGGCCGAGCCGCCCGCGACACCCCGCCCGCGCAGCCGCAGCACGCAAAGTGGCGGTGGCTTTGGCGATGCGCTGACCTCGGTCGTGGTCAAAGAGCTCAAGGGCACCACCGGGCGGCGGATCGTGCGGGGGATCTTCGGCACGCTGTTCAAGTCACGCTGAAGCGGTTCGGAATCGCCTCAGAGCTGGCGCAGGCGCAGGGTTGCGATGCGGTTTTCCTCTTTCTCGAGGATCTCGAAGCGGAAGCCGTGAAAGCTGAACACCTGCCCCACGGCGGGGATCATCTGCGCCTCGTGGATCACCAGCCCCGCGATCGTGTTCGCCTCGTCATCGGGCAGCGACCAGTCGTGCAGGCGGTTGAGGTCGCGGATCGTCGTGGCGCCATCGACCACCCAGGACCCGTCTTCGGACTGGGCAAGGGGCGCGTCCTGCATTTCGTCGAATTCATCGGCGATTTCGCCCACGATTTCCTCGAGGATATCCTCGAGCGTGATCAGCCCCTGCAGCGCGCCGTATTCATCGACCACCAGCGCGAAATGCGTCTGCCGCTTGAGAAACTGGCGCATCTGGTCGTCGAGCGTCGTGGTTTCGGGCACGTAATAGGGGATCATCGCCACATCGAGCACGTTGAAAGCCGCCAGTTCGGCCGCGTCGATGCTCTCGTCGCGCAGCATGCGGTGCATGGCGCGCAACAGATCCTTGGCATGGAGCACGCCCACGATGTTCTCAGGCTCGTCCTTGTAAAGGGGCAGCCGTGTGTGCGAGCTCTCGAGGCACAGGCGCATGATCTCGGTGGCGGGCAGATCGGCGTCGATCATCTCGATACCGGAGCGGTGGAGCATGATCTCTTCGACAGTGCGTTCCGACAGGTCGAGCGCGCCGAGGATGCGGTCGCGGTCCTCTTTCTCCACGATGCCTTCGGAATGGCCCAGTTGCAGCGCGCCGGCGATTTCCTCGCGCACGGCGAGGATGTTGCTGTCGGGGTCGGCGCGCACGCCGAACACCCACAGGATGCCGCGCACCAGCGCGCGCACGGCGCCGACCAGCGGCGAAAAGACCAGCACCACCAGCGCGATCGGCGCGGCCACGCGCGAGGCGACGGTTTCGGGGTTGGTGATGGCATAGGTCTTGGGCAGCACCTCGGCAAAGATCAGCACCAGCAGCGTCATGATCAGCGTGGCAAAGGCCACGCCATTCTCGCCGAAAAGCCGGGTGAGCAGCGCGGTGGCGAGAGAGGTGGCGAGAATATTCACCACATTGTTGCCGAGAAGAACCGAGCCGATCAGCCGCTCGTTGTCCTCGGTCACATGCAGGGCCTTCTGCGCCCCTTGCGACCCGCGGTCCGCGGCCGAACGCAGCTTGCCCCGCGAGGCGGCGGTGAGGGCTGTCTCGGACCCCGAGAAGAAAGCAGAAAGCAGCAGAAGCAGCAGGATGGCGCCGGCCGTGAACCAGAAGGCGCTGTCGATCAGAGGGCTGTCCATGGGGGTCCTTGGGTTTGCGGTCCCTTCTTTATGAGGGGGCGACGGGCCTGCATCAAGAGGCGCGCGCCATCAGATGGGGGTTGTGGCCTTGCGCCGCAACGCCAGCGGGTGATGGTCCTGCACCAGATCGCGCAGATGGCTGTCGAGCACATGGGTGTAGATTTCGGTCGTGGCCACGTCGGCATGGCCCAGCATCGTCTGGATCGACCGCAGGTCCGCCCCTCCTGCCAGCAGATGCGTGGCAAAGGCATGGCGCAGAACATGTGGTGTGACACGGGACGGTGACAGGCCCGCCTGCACCGCCAGGTCCTTGATCAGTGTAAAGAACCGGTGGCGCGTCAGATGGCCGGCGGCCCCGCGCGAGGGAAACAGGTATTTCGACGGCGCGGCCCCGGCATCGCGGCGCGCCGCCGCCTCCTGCGCGTCGCGCGCGGCCAGCCAGTCCTGCGTCGCGGCGCGGGCGGCGGGCGACAGCGGCACCAGCCGTTCCTTGCCACCCTTGCCGCGCACCAGGAGCATCCGCGGATCGCCGCGCGCCGCCGCCACCGGCAGGCCGACAAGCTCGCTCACCCGCATGCCGGTGGCGTAAAGCAGTTCCATCAGGCAGGTGTTGCGCAGCCGGTCGCGGGGCAGGGCGCGCGCGGCGGCGATCAGCGCCTCGACCTCGGCGAGGCTCAGCGTGCCGGGCAGGCGCGCAGCCTTGCCCGGCCCCTTGAGCCGGATCGCCGGATTGTCGTCGCGCCAGCCTTCCTCAAAGGCAAAGCGGAAGAGTTGCCGGATCGCCGAGAGCCGCCGCGCGCGCGTGGCCTTGGCCAGCCCCTGCGCCTCGCAGGCGATCAGGTAGCCTTCGACATCGGCCTGTGTCGCCGTGGCGAAATGCCGGTCGTGCCCGAGCCAGCCGGCAAAATCGGTCAGGTCGCGGGCATAGGCCAGTTGCGTGTTGGTGGCCGCGCCGAGGTCGGCCGCCTGCGCGGCGAGAAAGGTCGATATCCACAGCGCCATCGGCTGTGCGGCGGGGGTCATGTCGGGCGGTCCAGAATGAGAAACTGCAGCGCGGCGCGGCGCGCGACATCCTCCATCCCCACATGGCGCAGCAGCGCCAGTGCATCGGTGACGGCCGCAAGATCACCGCCAAGCCCTTGATTGAACAAGGCGACAGTCCGCAAGATCGCCTCGCCCAGCTTGCCCTCGGCGATCTGGGTGGCCATCGGTTCCGCCAGCGGCGGCGTGCCGAATGCGGTGAGCACGGCCGTGATGCGGCGGTTCTCGCTCGCAAGGCCCTCGACCTCGCCACGCGCGATGGCTTGCAGGATGCGTTCCTCTGGCGTGACGGGCGCGCGCGCAAGCGCGACGGTCTCGTATTCGGGCGACAGCAGGCCGATCCGGTAGGCCAGCGCATCGGCAGGACCGCTGAGCGGAAGCCGGCTGATGCCGGGCGCGTAAAAGCGGGCAAAGGCCACTTCGGCCCGGATCGCCTGCATCGCGGCATAGGCGCCGGGCAGGGCCGATGCAACAGCGGTGGGATCGCCCGCGCGCACGGCTGTGTCAAAGCGCTGGATCGCCTCGGCCCGGTCCCAGACACCGCCCGAAGCCGCCGGCGTGTTGAGCAGATAGATGTCAAACAGCGTATTGACCGGGATCGCCCCGAAGCGCGCCAGCCGCTCGGCCGCCTCCATCCGGCTTCGCCAGCCCAGCGTGTTGCGGAGATCGGCATGGGAAAAGGCGCGCGGCAGGGTGGCGGTGGTCAGCCCCTCGCCGATCGCCTCGCGCATGCGGAATTCGAGCGGGCTTGTGCGGGTCGGCGGCGGCAGGGGCGGCAGGCCCTCGAACAGATCGGGGTCGAGAAACCGCGACAGCAGCGCATCCTCTTCGGCGGTGACATCGCCCAGCGCGCGCGCGGTGTTCAGCGTCAGCGCCGCCGCCGTCCAGTCGCCATTGCGCGCGAGGCAGAAGATGCGGGCCGGGTAGGTGGGGGCGATGGTCGGCTTGTCACGCAGCACGTCGCAGGCACTGTCCTCGGTCCCGGTGAGCAGCGTCACGTCGAACCAGCGGCGGAACAGGTCGGGGCTGTCTGGCCCCGCCGCCTCGAGCAGGGCCTGCGCGGGGTCGAGCGCGCCCAGATCCAGAAGCTTGTCCACCCGCGCCAGAAAGAGCGCACCCTGCGCCCCGGCCCCGGCCGGCGGGTCCGCTTCGGCCAGCATCAGCGTGACCAGCAGATCCTGCAGGGCCGGGAGCGTATCGACCCGCTCGGCCTGCACCAGTGGTACCAGTACGGCCTCGCCGCTGCTGGCCCAAAGACTGCGCGGCAGGCCGGTCTGGGCGGGCGACAGGATGCCGGTGGCGTCCGGCGAAGTCCGGTCGAGCGGCGTGACGATGATTTCGGGCGTATCGGCGCTGGTCGCGACCGGCGGCTCGTCGAGGGCCACGCCTTCTGCGGCGACCGCTTCGGGCGCCTGCACGCTTTGCGACAGCCAGTCGATGGCCGACAACGGCTCTGTCCCGTCTTGCTGTGCCGCGGCTGTGACGGCCGTCAGGCAACCCAGCGCCGCCGCTATCACCCGCTCTCGCAAAACCTTCATCGCTACTCCAGGTCGAGCGCTACCGGCTGTCTGATCACCTGGCTTGGCGCCGCAAAATCCGCCGCAAAAAACACCGGCCCGACATAGGCATACCCCACAAATGCGATTCCCGCCACCACCGCAAGATAAAGCAGCGCCTTGATGAGCTTCCACATGTTGTGGCCTTTTTTGTTATTCCCGGTGCCCGACAAACAGGAGCCGACCAGAGGGTGCGTTTCTGCCTCACGCGCATTTATATATGGTCTTTCCGTCAAGATCACGCCATTCAAGGGCATATTTCAATTGGCAGGCGGCAACAGACCGCCGAAGGCGGGGCAGCGGGGGCCGATGAAGCGCCAGACAGAGCCGAAAAGGCCACTTTCCATCGCTGCGGCCACCACAGCGACCGCGCCGCGTCTGCTGCGCAGCGTTGTTCTGGTCGGCATGATGGGGTCGGGCAAGACGGCGATCGGCCGGGCGCTTGCCGCGAGGCTGGGCGCGCTCTTTATTGATTCGGACAGCGAGATCGAGGCCGCGGCCAACGCCAGCATCGCCGAGATCTTTGCCCGCGACGGCGAGGCATTCTTTCGCAATCGCGAGGCGGAAGTGATCGCGCGCCTGCTGTCCGGCCCGCCTTGCGTGCTGTCCACCGGGGGCGGCGCCTTTGTCCAGCCGGGCAACCGCACGGCCATCGCCGCGCGCGGCGTGTCGCTCTGGCTCGATGCCGATATCGACACGCTCTGGGACCGGGTGCGGCAAAAGGAAACCCGGCCGCTGCTGCGCACACCCGACCCGCGCGGGACACTCGTGGCGCTGTTCGAGGCGCGCGTGCCGCTCTACCGGCTTGCCGACCTGCACCTCAAGGTCGAGCCGAGCCATGCGATCAGCGAAACCGCGACCCGCGCGCTGGCGCTTCTCGCCAGCCGCCCCGACGTGATGGAGACCCCGAAATGACCCTGCCCCACACCACGGTGCGCGTCGATCTGCCCGGCCGGGCCTATGACATCGTGATCGGGCCGGGGGTGATCGACACGGTCGGCGCCGAACTCGGCAGGTTCCTGCGGCGCCCCCGGATCGCCGTCATCACCGACGAGACGGTCGCGGCGCATCACCTCGACCGGCTGGTCGCAGGTCTTGCCGCCTCCGGGATCGCGGTGCAATACCTCGCGCTGCCTGCGGGCGAGGCGACCAAGGGCTGGGCCAACCTCGCGCGCGCCACGGAATGGCTGCTCGAGAGCAAGGTCGAACGCGGCGATCTGGTGCTGGCCTTTGGCGGTGGGGTGATCGGCGATCTGGCGGGCTTTGCCGCGGCGATCACCCGGCGCGGCGTGCGCTTTGCGCAGATGCCGACCACGCTGCTCGCGCAGGTGGACAGCTCGGTCGGCGGCAAGACCGGGATCAACACCGCGCAGGGCAAGAACCTCGTCGGCGCATTCTACCAGCCGGTGCGGGTGCTGGCCGATACCGCGCTGCTCGCCACATTGCCTGCGCGCGATTTCTGCGCCGGCTATGGCGAGGTCGTGAAATACGGCCTTCTGGGCGACGCGGATTTCTTTGACTGGCTCGAGAAGAACGGCCCCGCGATGCTGGCCGGCGATATGGTGGCCCGCGTTCATGCCGTCACCCGGTCCTGCGAGATGAAGGCCGGCATCGTGATGCGCGACGAGACCGAGCAGGGCGAACGCGCGCTCCTCAACCTCGGCCACACCTTCTGCCACGCGCTCGAATCCGCGACCGGCTATGACGGCGCGAGGCTCTTGCATGGCGAGGGTGTGGCGATCGGCTGCGCGCTGGCCTTCGAGTTGTCGTCGCGGCTGGGCCTGTGCCCGCAAGAGGACCCAAGCCGCCTGCGCGCCCATCTGCGCGCCATGGGGATGAAAACCGACCTTGCCGATATCCCCGGCGACCTGCCCGATGCGACCGCGCTGCTCGCGCTGATGGATCAGGACAAGAAGGTGGTGGATGGCAAACTGCGCTTCATCCTCGCGCGCGGGATCGGCGCGGCCTTCGTCACCTCGGACGTGCCGCGCGAGGCGGTCCGGACGCTGTTGCAGGACGCTTTGCTTCTGCGCTGAGTGACGGACGGGCGCGCTCGCCCCCCCATCTTTTGGCCACAAATATCCCCGCCGGAGGCATCCGCACCCGCCACAGGCGCTGCGGATGCACCGTCTGGGCGACCTCAGAACGGGATTTCGTCATCCATGTCGCGGCCACCGCCGCCGCCCGACGGCCCGCTGCCATAGCCGCCATCATAGCCGCCGCGCGACTGATCCGCCATGTAGCGGTCGCCGCCACCGCCACCGCCGTCACTCCCGCCACCATCGCGCCCGTCGAGCAGGGTCAGTTCGCCGCGATAGGGGCGCAGGACGACCTCGGTCGAATAGCGGTCCTGGCCCGACTGATCCTGCCATTTGCGGGTCTCAAGCTGGCCCTCGATATAGACCTTGGACCCCTTCTTGAGGTATTTTTCCGCGATATTGCCCAGCGGTTCGGAAAAGATGGCGACCGAATGCCATTCCGTCCTTTCCTTGCGCTCGCCGCTGCTGCGGTCTTTCCAGGTTTCGGAGGTGGCGATCCGCAGGTTCACCACCTTGCCGCCGTTCTGAAAGGTGCGCACTTCGGGGTCGCGGCCCAGATTGCCGACGATGATTACCTTGTTGACGGATCCGGCCATGTTCTCCCCTTCTCGAATCTTGTCCCGTGTGACGCGACCCTACGTATCCGACAGGTTGCTTAACAGGCCCTTTCCCACCGGGGGGTGGCAAAAGGCAAAAAATAGGCTAGCCTTTGCGGCGGTGAAGGTGGTGAGGCATCGTATATGCGCAGGCTATCAGCGGGACTTGTGGGCGTGCTGACTTTTGCGGGCGGCACCTCTGCGGCGGATACCGTGTCCACCATGTCGCGCTCCGCGCTCTTCCAGTCGCAGTTGTCCGTGCTCGATGGCCGCGCCGCGCAGCAATACAATGACAGCATCCGCCTGCAGCCGCCCCGTGCCGAAGTGCCCGTTGCGATGGATGCAGGCCCGGCCTTTCGCGGGCGCTACAACGGGCCCTACCTCGCCATCGCGCGCGACGCGGCGCGCCGCCATGGCGTGCCCGAGGATCTGTTCCTGCGCCTCGTGCAACAGGAAAGCGGCTGGAACACCGGCGCGGTGTCGCCCAAGGGCGCGATAGGGCTGGCGCAGCTGATGCCCGGCACCGCGCAGGTCTTGCGCGTCGATCCCGCCGATCCGGTGCAGAACCTCGAAGGCGGGGCGCGCTATCTGCGCCAGCAATACAACACCTTCGGCACCTGGCGGCTGGCGCTTGCCGCCTATAATGCCGGTCCCGCGGCCGTGCAGCAGCACGGTGGCGTGCCGCCCTATGCCGAGACGCAGAACTACGTCCGCGTGATCTGGGGCGAATAGGCCCGTCCTACTCGGCAGCGATCGTGATGACGGGCTCCATCTGCCGCAACTGATCGTCGCTCAGGTGGCACTTGATCTGGTGCCCCTCGGCGACAAGCCGGACCTCGGGCATCTGCGTCTCGCAGCGGTTCCCCGGCACCTGCGCTTTCCAGCGGCAGCGCGTCTGGAACGGGCAGCCCGGCGGCGGGTTCATCGCCGAGGGGACATCGCCCTCGAGCACGATATGTTTCTTCTGCACCCGGGTGTCGGCGATGGGCACCGCCGACAGAAGCGCCTCGGTATAAGGGTGGTAGGGCGGCGAGAACACCTGATCGGTGGAGCCGAGCTCGACCACATGGCCCAGATACATCACCATTACCCGGTCGCTCAGATAGCGCACGATCGACAGGTCATGGCTGATGAACAGGAGCGTCGTCTTGTTCTCGCGCTGGATCTCCATCAGCAGGTCCGTCACCGCCGCCTGCACCGACACGTCGAGCGCCGAGACGGGCTCATCCGCCACCACCAGCTTTGCCCCGCCGGCAAAGGCGCGGGCGATGCCGACGCGCTGCTTTTGCCCGCCCGAGAGTTGCCGCGGCTTGCGTTCGGCAAAGGCGCGCGGCAGCTTCACGAGGTCGAGCAGCCGCAGCATCCGTTCGCGCCGGTCCGCATCGCCATCCCCGATCTGGAACACCTCGAGCGCACGGATGATCTGGCGGCCCACGGTCATCGACGGGTTGAGCGTATCGAACGGGTTCTGGAACACCATCTGCACATTCGCGACCGTGTCCGTGCTGCGCTTTTCGATCGCGATGTCGCCGATCGACTGGTTGCCCAGCATGATCGTCCCGCTGGTCGCGGTCTCGAGGCCCATCAGCACCTTGGCAAAGGTGGATTTGCCGCAGCCGCTCTCGCCGACGATGGCCAGCGTCTCGCTTTCGCGGGCGTCAAAGGTCAGGGATTCGTTGGCCTTCACGACCTTGCGCGTGCCGCTGCCGAACAGGGCGCTGGCGTTGACCTCGTAATACTTGCGCAGGTCATCCATGCGCAGCACGACATCGCCGATCGGGTTGCGGGGCTTCTGTTCGGCCAGATGCGGCTGGGCGGTCCAGTCGATCTCGACCAGACGCAGACAGCGGCTTTCATGGTTGTCGTCGTCGTCAACCATCGCCATCCTGACATAGCCCTGATCGCACTGCCCGGCCTTGAAATAGTCGCAGCGCGGGCCAAAGTTACAGCCCTGCGGGCGTTCGTGTGGCAGTGGAAAGTTGCCGGGAATGGCGATCAGCGGGCGCGCGTTCTTGTCGGCACCGGGCAGCGGGATCGAGCGGAACAGCGCCTGCGTGTAGGGGTGGCGCATCTTGTCGAAGACATCCGCGATGCTGCCACGCTCGACCGCCTCGCCCGAATACATCACGCAGATGCGGTCGCAGGTTTCCAGCACAAGGCCGAGGTTGTGGCTGATGAACAGCATCGAGGTGCCGTATTTGACGCCCAGATCCTTGACCAGTTGCACCACCGCCGCCTCGACCGTCACGTCGAGCGCGGTCGTGGGTTCGTCGAGGATCAGCAGCGACGGCTTGCTCATCAGTGCCATGGCGATGACGATGCGCTGCTGCTGCCCGCCCGAAAGCTGGTGCGGATAGCTGCGCAGGATACGCTCCGGGTCGGGCAGTTTCACGTCGCGCACAACCTCGAGCGCGCGGGCATAGGCCTCTTTCTCGCCGATGCCCTCGTGGATCATCGGCACTTCCATCAGCTGCCGGGCGATCCGCATCGCGGGGTTGAGCGAGGCCATGGGTTCCTGATAGATCATCGCGATTTCCGAGCCGCGGACCTTGCGCAATTCGGCCGGGGTCATGGCGCCCAGATCGCGCCCCTTGAACATGATCGACCCGCCGACGATGCGCCCGTTCACGCCGAGGTCCTGCATCACGCCCAGCGCGACCGTGCTCTTGCCGCAGCCCGATTCGCCGACCAGACCCAGCGCCTCGCCCGGCATCACCTTGGCCGAGAACTCCATCACCGCCGGGATCTCGCGCGTGCGGGTGAAAAAGCTGATCGACAGCTTGTCGATCTCCAGGATCGGCCCGTCATGGTCCCATTTCGGCATGGCGTCAGTCCTTCAGGCTTTCCTCGCGCAACCCGTCGGCAAGCAGGTTGAGCCCCAGAACGAGGCTCAGCAGTGCGATGGCGGGCGGCAGGGCAGGGTGCGGATAGATCGACAGAAGCGACCGCCCCGCGTTGATGGTAGAGCCCCAGTCGGGGCTTTCGGGCGGCAGGCCAAGGCCGAAAAAGCCCAGCGTGCCCAAGAGGATCGTGGTGTAGCCGATGCGCAGGCAGAAATCGACGATCAGCGGGCCGCGCGCGTTCGGCAGGATCTCCCACAGCATGACATACCAGGCGGTCTCGCCCCGTGTCTGGGCGGCGGCAACATAGTCGCGGGTGCGCAGCTCGAGCGCGAGGCCGCGCACGATGCGAAAGGACGTCGGCGAATTGACGAACACGACCGAGACGAACACCACAAGGATGCCCGAGGGCAGCGTGATCGGGTCGATCGCTGCCGGCAGGATGTTGATGACGGTGCCGGCCTGCGAGATCAGCGCGAGATAGAGCCAGGCCAGCACCACCAGCACCCCCGCGACCATCGCCGTGCGCTTGGCCGGCTGGGTGCGAAAGCGCGAATTGATGAGCACAAAGGCGAACACCAGCGGAAAGACAAACAGCACCGTCGCCATGAAGCTCGGGATGCCGGTCTGCACGATCTCGGGTGTGACCAGCAGGTAAAACAGCAAGATCACCGGAAAGGCGAGCACGAGATTGGCGAGAAACGACAGGATCGTATCGACGCGGCCGCCGTAATACCCCGCAGGCAGCCCCAGCGTGATCCCCACCATGAAGGCAAAGAGCGTGGCCAGGGGCGCGATCTGGATCACGATCCAGGAGCCGTGGATCATCCGGCTGAACACGTCACGCGCCAGGTTGTCGCCGCCCAGCAGGTAATGCGGAAAAAGGCCATTGTCCGGCGCCCCGGGCACCGGCACGCCCGGCAGCTTGTTCTTGAGCCCGGAGAGCGCGGAGAGCGGGTCATGGGTGGCAATCAGGCCCAGCGGCCCGCCAAAGATGCCGGTATAGACCCAGAACATCACCAGCGCGAAACCGACCATGCCGACGGTGCTGTCAAAGAGCTTGCCATAGAGGCCGAGGTATCTCTTGAACGCGATGGACAGGGCAAATGTCACCGCCAGCGCGCCCCAGACCGGCGTCAGCCGCCTGGCCATCGCACCGATGATGCCCGCATCGCCGTATGGCATCAGGATGCCGCCGATCACATAGCCCAGCAGGACCAGCAGCAGCCCCAGCACCGCCAGCCGCAGCGCGCTTGCAGCGAGGCCGGTTGCGCCTGTCCTTGCGGTCACGGTGCCATCGGCATTGGCCTGCACCGAAACCGGCGCGTCAACGAAGGACAGCACGATCGTGGCCAGCGCGGCGACGCCCACGGCCACAGCCGCCACCCCCAGCAACGGGTCGAGCACTGCGCCGAGCGACCCCGTCCAGGTGAGTTGTTCCATGCGGGCCTCCTCCTCAGGAAATGCGGATGCGGGGGTTCAGATAGACATAGCCGATGTCGGAAATGAGCTGCGTGACAAGCACCACAAAGACCGACACGACCGACACCGCAAGCAGCAGTTCGATGTCATTGTTGCCCGCCGCCTCGACCAGGGTCCAGCCGAAGCCCTTGTAGTTGAACAGCGTCTCCACGATCACGACGCCGTTCAGCAGCCAGGGAAACTGCAACATGATGACGGTAAACGGCGCAATCAGCGCGTTGCGCAGCGCATGTTTCATCACGATGTTGGGGAATGACACGCCCTTGAGCCGCGCGGTGCGGATATATTGCGCGGTCATCACCTCGGTCATGCTCGCCCGCGTCATCCGCGCGATATAGCCCATGCCGTAAAGCGCGATGGTCATCACCGGCAGGGTGAAGTTGGCGAATGTCGCCTGGTCCATCGCAGAGGTGGCCGACCCGTTGAACCAGCGCAGGCCCACCGCGCTCGACGCGAAAACGGCGATAAACACGACGCCCGAGACATATTCCGGCGTGGCGGTCGTGACGATCGATGCGGTGGACAGCGTGCGGTCGAGCTTGGACCCTTCGCGCATGCCGGCCAGAACGCCGGTGATGAGCGCGCCGGGCACCATCACCACCATGACCCAGAACATCAGCTTGCCGGTGAGCGCGAGGCCGCGCCCGACCACCTCGATCACCGGGCGTTTGAACACCGTCGATTGGCCCCATTCGCCCTGCAGCACGCCGCAGAAAGAGGGCGCATCGGCGGGCTCCATGCCTTGCAGGATGCAGCGCCCGGTTTCGCGGCCCGTCGCCTCGTCCGTCCGGGTCCAGCCGGGCAGCACGCCCAGCCATTCGCCATAGCGCACCAGTGTCGGCCGGGCATAGCCGTTCTTCTCCAGCCAGCCCGTAACCTCGGCATCCGAGATTCGCGCGCCGGCCTGCGACTTGGCGATCTTTTCGAGATTTGGCGCGAGGTTGGTCAGCGCAAAGACCACGACCGTCAGGCAGAAGGCCGTCAGAACCATCGTGGCAAGGCGGCGGATCAGAAAGGACATCATTTGCGGGGGTCCTTCTTGCGCGAAAAGCGATGCTGCGCACGGCGGTCATGCTGCACAGGACCGGTCCGCGCATCCATTCCGGCGGCAGTCATGCGCGGGGATCTCCCCCGCGCATCCTTGGTCGGATAGGCCAGGATCAGGCCTCGATCCACCATTTGTAATGGTGGTGCTCAAAGGTCGGATGCATGTCGGCATCGCGCACTTCGGGGCGCATGTGGCGATAGATCGACCGCCAGTAGGACTGGATCAGCACACCTTCGTCCTGCATGATCTTCTCGATCTCGGCCATCACGACGCGGCGCTCGTCGGCGTCCGAAATCGACATGGCGCGGGTCAGCAGCGCGTCGAACTCGGCGTTCGCAAAGGCGGATTCGTTCCAGGCCACGCCGGACATGTAGGCCAGCGCCAGGATCTGCACCCCGAGCGGGCGCATGTTCCATTCGGTGGCCGAGAAGGGATATTTGAGCCAGTCATTCCAGAAGGTCGAGCCGGGCAGCACCGTGCGCTTGATGTTGATGCCCGCATCGCGGATCTGCGCGGCGATGGCGTCACAGGTGTCGCCCTGCCAGGCATCATCGAGCGAGATCAGCTCGAATTCGGTATCCGCATGGCCCGCGGCCTCGATCGCCGCCTTGGCTGCGGCCGGATCGACCATGATCGGCGGCAGCTCTGCATATTCGGGATGGATCGGGCAGACGTGGTGGTTTTCCGCCACGGTGCCCAGCCCGTTATAGCCGAGTTCGAGCACGACGGCGTTGTCCACGGCCATCTGAAGCGCCCGACGCACGTCGCGATTGTCATAGGGCGGGCTGTCCTGGTTGAACCGCACGGCAAGCGTCGCCGCGGTGACGGCCTCGGACTTGGCCCAGCCAAAGCTGTCGTAGATGTCGATGAAATCCCCGACCGACTGGTAGGTGATGTCGATCTCGCCCGACTCCGCAGCCGCCACGGCGGCAGACGGGTCCGATCCGTAGTCGATATATTCGATCCGGTCGAGGTAGGGGCCGCCATAGACCGCCGTGCCCCACCAGTCGTGGTCGGCATTGCGCACCAGCGTGAGCTTGACGCCGATTTCGACCGTCTCGGGCAGGTAGGGGCCGGTGCCGATCGGATTGACCGACGGGTCGGACCCATCGACATAGGACGGGTGCACGATGCCGGCCGGGTAGTCGGCCATGCCGGGGATCATCGAGATATCCGCGCTCGACAGGGACAGCCTGACCGTCAGCGGATCGACGACCGTGATCGCGCCGTCCCGCGCCATGTTCGTCGCGGAATCGATCAGACCGCCCATCCGCGCGGCCATCGAATTGCCCTCGACGGTGCCGTCGCACCAGCGCGTCAGGTTGAAGGCCACGTCGGCGGCGGTGAAATCGTCGCCATTCGACCATTTGACGCCCGGACGCACCTTGAGCGTGTATTCGGTCGCGTCCTCATTGGCCTCCCAGCCTTCGAGCAACATGCCGCGGAAGCTGCCGTCGGCGTTGTATTCGACCAGGTATTCGATCCAGCCGCGGGTAAAGTTCGAGATCTGGCTCCAGTCGGACAGACGCGGATCTTTGAGCGCCTTGGTCTCCATCTCCATGCGCAGCGTGCCGCCCATCGTGGCATGGGCCGCGGCCTGCGCGGGCGCGTTGAGGCCCAGCAGACCATAAGCCGCCGTGGCCGATACGCCCAGCGCCGTTGCACGGGTCAGAAACTCGCGGCGGCTCATCAGGCCGGCCTTTTCCTCTTTCGCATACATCAGTGCGGCCGGGTGCAGCCCCGTGCCGACATTGCTGTGAAACGTCATTCGTAATCTCCCTGTGTCACGTCGATTGACTTTTTTCGGCGCAGAGCGCCACAGCGCCCCCCGAGATGCCTGCCCGCCATATGTAGCGTTGTCATGACGATCCCCCGGGCCTTTCCCCATCGTCACGCTTTCGGACCGCAGGTCAATGATCAGTTTCGGTATATACTGTCACATTTGCGACGTCCAGGTGTCATCCGCGACAGCCCCTGCGCGAAAACCGGGCGCGCCACGCAGCCGTCTATCGCCACGCCGGCGATGGCCTGCGGTCTAGGCGAGGGGCACGGCCTTGCGGCGGAATGCGCTCGGCGTGAGGCCGGCGCGGGCGCGAAAAGCGCGGCTGAAATAGGCCGGCGAGGCAAAGCCGAGGTCCTGCGCGATCTGTTGCACGGGCACGCGGCCCTCCTGGAGCAACAGCCGCGCCTCGTAGATGATGCGGTCGTTGAGCAGTGCCAGCGCCGAACGCCCGCAGGTCAGCTTGCAGCAGCGCGTCAGATGGGTGGGTGTCACGCCCAGGGCCGCGGCATAGGCCGCGACACCCTGATGGCTGCGAAAGTCGCGTTCGACCAGGTCGGTATAGGCCGCCACAAGCCGTGCGGCGGCGCTGCGCGCGCGGGCATCGGCGGGGTCGGCGCTGCGCGTGTCGATCTGGCGTTGAAAGAACACCGACAGGAGCCCGACATGGTAATGCGCCGCGCGTGAATGGCCGGTTTTCTGCGACAGCACCTCGCGTTCCAGGTTGTCGAACAGGCCCGCGATCTCCTTTTGCGCGGCCACGTCGCGCAGGCGCAGATGCACCGGCGTTTCCGGCCATTCGGCCGCCATCGCCGCCGGAATGGCCAGCATCTGCCCATAGGCCGACGGGCCGACCTCATAGCCATACATCACTTTAGCGGGGATGAAGATCAGGTTGTTGGGGCCATAGCCGCTGGTCAGACCCGCCACGGTCAGCCGCCCCTGACCCTTGCTGATATAGATCAGGCGCGGGCTGGCATGGCTGCGCATCGCCTCGGTCCGCCACCGCCCGGCTGCGGCATTCTGGGCGATGGGCGACAGGGCGAGCCGGTTCTTGAGCTGGTCATTGATCACGGTCATCCCACCCTGCCGTTTGTTCGATTTTGTAAAGTTTCTACCCGGTCATCCGACCCGACAATGGCAAAAATGTGGCAAATCGCGAAATCTTGTGGACAACCTGTGGATGAACGGGGTTCAGACCGTTCTCAGAGGTTCATATGCAGCCAGGCGTCCATCCGCGAGCGCAGCCAGGTCCGCTGCCGTTTGGCATATTGCTGCGAGGCGATGATGGCGGCTTTGCGCGCCTGCGCGAGGGTGATCTCGCCGCGCAGATGGGCGATCAGCTCGGCCGCGCCGATGGCCTTGGACGACAGATGCGCGGGGGTCCAGCGGGGCCACATCGCGCGCGCCTCGTCCAGCGCGCCGGCGGCGATCATCGCGTCAAAGCGCGCCTCGATCCGCGCGTTGAGCTGTCCCGCCTGCACCCGCAGCGCAATCGCGGTCGTATCTGCCAGCGGCAAGAGCGGCGGCGGCGTGTCGGCCTGCCAGTCGCGCAGCGACCGCCCGGTCGCCTGCGCGACCTCCCAGGCGCGCTGCACCCGCGCCCGGTTGGCGGTGTCAAGCCCCGCCCGCGTCGCCGGGTCAAGCGCCTCGAGCAGCGCCGCCAGCGCCATCGTATCCGCCCGAGCGCGCACCGTGGCCGGGGTGGCGGGGATCGGCGCGAGCCCCTCGGTCAGGGCGGAGAAATAGAGCCCGGTGCCGCCCACGATGATCGGCCGCGCCCCGCCTGCGAGCAGCGGCGCCACCTCGCGCAGCCAATGGCCCACGGAATATGCGCCGTCATGGGGCACATGACCGTAGAGCAGGTGCGGCGCGCGGGCGAGGTCGGCGTCATCCGGCCGGGCCGTCAGGATGCGCCAGCCGTCAAAGACCTGGAGCGCGTCCGCATTCACGATCACCCCGCCGCAGGTCTCGGCAATGCGCAGGGCGAGCGCCGACTTGCCCGAGGCGGTGGGCCCCGCGATCAGCACCGGCCGCCGTGCAGGCGCCGCCGCAATGATGCGCAGCACCGCGTCAGCCTGCGGGGAGTTTTCGTGCAGCTGTTGCATTTCGCCTCGGGTGGCATTGAACCTCCGACCCTTTTGGGACATTTTGCGCGGTGATGAAAGCCAGCAGGGGATGCGCATGACGACCACCGAAAAGACCACGTTTCGCCGGGTCATGCTCAAGATCTCGGGCGAGGCGCTGATGGGCGATCAGGGGTATGGTCTGCATCCGCCCACGGTCGAGCGGATCGCGCGCGAAGTAAAGTCGGTCCATGATCTGGGCGTCGAGATCTGCATGGTGATCGGTGGCGGCAATATCTTTCGCGGGCTGCAGGGCTCGGCGCAGGGGATGGAGCGCACGACCGCCGACTACATGGGGATGCTGGCGACCGTGATGAACGCGCTGGCGATGCAATCCGCGCTCGAGGGGCTGGGCATCTTTACCCGGGTCATCAGCGCGATCCCGATGGATCAGGTCTGCGAACCCTATATCCGCCGCCGCGCGGTGCGCCACCTGGAGAAAAAGCGCGTTTGCATCTTTGCCGCCGGCACCGGCAACCCCTATTTCACCACCGATACCGCCGCCACGCTGCGCGCCAATGAAATGGCCTGCGAGGTGATCTTCAAGGGGACCAAGGTGGACGGGGTCTATGACAAGGACCCCAAGAAGCACGCCGACGCCAAGCGTTATGACTGCGTGACCTATGACGAGGCGCTGGAAAAGCATCTGGGTGTGATGGATGCGACCGCCATCGCGCTGGCGCGCGACAACCGCCTGCCGATCATCGTGTTCTCGCTCGACGAACCGGGCGGATTGCGCGGCATCCTGGCCGGGCAGGGCACCTATACCCGCGTGGTCGAAAGCTGCTGACCCCGGACGCGGGCGGCCATGGCATGGCCTTGCCTGTGGCAGGTTTCCACCTGTCGCGCCCCCCCGCGCCGCCGCCGCCCTATACAATTGCAATCCTTTGCGGGTATAGGACCACCAATCGCGCCACAGGTGCACAAGACGCATAGAGCAGACACATGGCAGATGATTTCGAACTCGACACCGACGACCTGACCCGCCGCATGGAAGGCGCGATTGCCGCGCTGCGCACCGAATTCGCCTCGCTGCGCACCGGGCGCGCCTCTGGCTCGATGCTCGAGCCGATCATGGTCGATGCCTATGGCCAGCTCACCCCGATCAACCAGGTGGGCACCATCAACGTGCCAGAGCCGCGCATGGTCACGGTCAATGTCTGGGACAAGGGCCTTGTCAACAAGGTGGAAAAGGCGATCCGCGACAGCGGGCTCGGCATCAATCCGCAGATGAACGGCACCATCATCATGCTGCCGATCCCCGAATTGAACGAGGAACGCCGCCGCGAGTTGACCAAGGTCGCGGGCAGCTATGCCGAACATGCCCGCGTGGCGATCCGCAACCTGCGGCGCGACGGGATGGACCAGATCAAGAAAGCCAAGGCCGATGGCCTGTCCGAGGACGACCAGAAGTTCTGGGAAGGCGAAGTGCAGGACATGACCGACCGCTTCATCAAGCTGGTGGATCAGACGCTCGAGACGAAACAGGCCGAGATCATGCAGGTCTGACGCCGGTCACAGAATTGCCCGTCTTGGGTGATCTGACCGGCAGCGCGGTGCGCGACGTCGCAGCGCGGTGGGAATGGACAAGGGAGCCTTTTGATGGCCGGCGACGCGCAAGAGACTGCACCCAGGACCGGACCCGGTCATGTGGCGATCATCATGGACGGCAACGGCCGCTGGGCGCAGATGCGCGGGCGACCGCGGCTTTTCGGCCATCACGCGGGCGCGCGCCGGGTGCGCGAGATCGTCGAGGCCTGCCCCGATCTGGGCGTGCGCTACCTGACGATATTCGCCTTTTCCACCGAGAACTGGCGGCGCACCCAGACCGAGGTTGCGGGGCTCATGACCCTTTTCCGCCGCTATATCCAGCGCGAGGCGCAGGCGCTGTTCAAGGCGGGGGTGCGGGTGCGTTTCATCGGCGACCGGATCCGGCTGGACGACAAGCTGGTCAGCCTGATGGACGATCTGGAGATGCTCACGTCGGGCAATGACGCATGCCACCTCACCATCGCGATCAACTATGGCGGTCGCGACGAGGTGACGCGCGCGGCCAAGCGTCTGGCCTATGAGATCGAGATGGGGCGGCTTTCGCACAAGGATGTGGATGCAGAGACTCTGGCGCGGTTCCTCGACACCCATGTGCTGCCCGACCCCGACCTCGTGATTCGCACCAGCGGCGAGGCGCGGATCTCGAACTTCCTGCTCTGGCAGTCGGCCTATGCGGAATACGAGTTCGTCGATACGCTCTGGCCCGATTTCACCCGCGCCGAATTCGCCAAGGTCCTGGCGGGCTACGGCGCCCGCGACCGGCGGTTCGGTGCTGTCCGGGCGTGATGGCGGAGGCGTGAGCGTGACTGCAACCGCCGGAAAATGGGGCGACCTGCGGGTGCGCGTCCTCTCTGCGGCGGTGATGGCCGCGATCGGTGTGGTCGTGGTCTGGGCCGGTGGCGTGTGGTTTCATATCCTCGTGGTCTTTGCCCTGGGCGTGATGGTCTGGGAACTGGCCATGATGATCGACGCGGCCCGGCCCACCCGGGCCATGTGGCTTGCGGTGCTGACGGCGGCGGTGCTTTCGGGGCAGCTCTATACGCCTGAGATCTGGGGCTTCGCGCTTCTGGCCGTCGTGCCGCTGCTGGGCGCCCTCGCACTGCCACGCCACCGGCTGCTCTTCGCCACCTATGCTTTGGGGCTGCAACTCGCGGGCTGGGGGCTGGTGCAGTTGCGCCACGACTCCGCTGCGTTGCTGGTCTGGCTGGTTCTGGTCGTGATCGCCTCTGACGTGCTGGGCTATTTCGCGGGGCGGTTGCTGGGCGGGCCCAAATTCTGGCCCCGCGTCAGCCCGAAAAAGACCTGGAGCGGCACCATCGCAGGCTGGGGCGGCGCGGCGGCGGTCGGGCTGGGGATGGTGTGGTTCGCCGGGGCGAACTGGTCCATTGTCTGGGCTTCGGTGATCGTGGGCTTTGCCGGACAGATGGGCGACATCGTGGAGAGCGCCTTCAAGCGCAGGATGGGGGTCAAGGATGCCTCTGACCTGATCCCCGGCCATGGCGGGCTGATGGACCGGTTCGATGCGCTGATGGGCGCCGCCCTGGTGCTGGTCGGGCTGATGTGGCTGCTGGGCCCGGCGGGGGTCGGGCTTTGAGGCGGGTCAGCATCCTTGGTGCCACCGGGTCGATCGGGCAGAACACCATCGACCTGATCGCCCGCGCGCCGGGCGACTACCGTGTCGAGGCGCTGACCGGGGCGCGCAACCTCACGCAGTTGGCCCATGATGCCCGCCGCCTGAACGCGCGGCTGGCGGTGACGAGCGAGCCTGACGGCTATGCCGCGCTCAAGGATCTGCTCGCCGGCACGGGCATCGCCGTCGCCGCCGGCCCGCAGGCCGTGGCGGAGGCCGCCGCACGCCCGGCCGACTGGGTGATGTCGGCCATCGTCGGCGCGGCGGGGCTGGTGCCGGGGATGGCGGTGCTCAAACGCGGCGGCACGCTCGCGCTCGCCAACAAGGAGACGCTGGTGACGGCCGGCCCGCTGGTGATGGCCACCGCGCGCGAGACCGGCGCCACGATCCTGCCGGTGGACAGCGAGCATTCGGCGATCTTTCAGGCGCTGACGGGCGAGGATGTGACAGGTGTCGAGCGGGTCATCATCACCGCTTCGGGCGGGGCGTTCCGCGACTGGCCGCTCGGCCGGCTGGCGGGCGCGACGCTGGCCGAGGCATCGCAGCACCCGAACTGGGCGATGGGGCAGCGGATCACCATCGACAGTGCCTCGATGTTCAACAAGGGGCTGGAGCTGATTGAAACCAAGGAGTTCTTTGGCATCAGCCCGGACCGGATCGAGGTCATCATCCACCCCGAGAGCCTCATTCACGCGATGGTGGGTTTTGCCGATGGCGCGCTGATGGCGCATGTGGGGCCGCCCGACATGCGCCACGCCATCGGCTATGCCCTGCACTGGCCCGAACGGCGCCCTTTGCCGGTGGCGCGGCTCGATCTTGCGCAGATCGGTCAATTGACCTTTCGCGCGCCCGAGGATGCGCGCTATCCTGCGCTGGCGCTCGCGCGCCGCGTGATGGACGAGGGCGGGCTGAGCGGCGCCGCCTTCAACGCCGCCAAGGAACGCGCGCTCGACGGCTTTATCGCGGGGCAGATCGGCTTTCTCGACATGGCGCGGGTGGTGGAACAGGTGCTCGACAAAATGTCGTCCTCTGACGGGCTGCAAAATGCCACGCTCACCCTAGATAACATTCTACAAACAGACCGTCTGGCGCGCATCCGCGCGACCGAGGCCATAGAGCAGAAGAGCTGAGACACATTGGATATCGCGCAACTCCTGCCGCAGTTCGGCAATATCGCCTTTACGCTTGCGGCCTTTGTGCTGGCGCTGTCGATCATCGTGGCGGTGCATGAATACGGCCACTACATCGTCGGCCGCTGGTCGGGCATCCATGCAGAGGTGTTCTCGCTGGGCTTTGGCCCGGTGCTGCTGTCGCGCGTGGACCGGCGCGGCACGCGCTGGCAGCTCGCAGCGCTTCCCTTTGGCGGCTATGTAAAGTTTCTCGGCGACGCCAATGCGGCCTCGGTCGGTGGCACGGCCGTGGACCCTGCGCTGCGGCGGCGCACGATGCTGGGCGCGCCGCTCTGGGCGCGGGCGGCGACGGTGGCGGCGGGGCCGGTGTTCAACTTCATCCTGTCCCTCGTGGTCTTTACCGGCATCTTTCTGGTGCAGGGCCAGCCCGCCGACCCGCTGACCATCGCGCGGCTGCAACCCTTGCCCGACAGTTTCGTGCAGGAGTTGCAGCCCGGCGACGAGCTGGTCGAGATCGCGGGGCAGCCGGTGGGCACGATCGACGCGCTGTTCGCGGCGCAGTTTCCGGTGGCGGCGGGCTTTGACTATACCGTGCGGCGCGATGGCGCGCTGCGGGTGGTGCAGGGGCCGCATCCCTATCCGCCGGTGATCTTTGGCCTCAACCCGAATTCCGCCGCCTATGACATCGACCTGCGGGTGGGCGACGTGATCACCGAAGTGGACGGGGTGCCTGTCCATGCCTTTTCGCAACTCGTCGATATGGTGCTGGCCTCGAACGGGGCGCCGATGCAGGTGGCGGTCTGGCGTGGCGGCGAGGTGCTCGATTTCGTGCTGGTGCCGCGCCGGGCCGATCTGCCGCGCGCCGAGGGCGGGTTCGAGACGCGCTGGCTGGTGGGGATCTCGGGCGGGATGCTGTTCGAGCCGCAGACCGTGACGCCAGGCGTCCTGTCGTCCGTCGGCGCGGCGGCGGGGCAGATCTGGTATATCATCACCTCGTCGCTCTCGGGCCTGTGGCACATGATCACCGGCGCGATATCGTCCTGCAACCTGTCGGGCCCGGTGGGTATCGCGCAGGCGTCGGGCGCGATGGCCTCGCAAGGCGTCACGAGCTTCATCTGGTTCGTGGCGCTGCTGTCCACCGCGGTGGGGCTGCTCAACCTGTTTCCCGTGCCGATCCTCGATGGCGGGCATCTGGTGTTCCATGCCTATGAGGCGGTCACGGGCAAGCTGCCCGGCGACAAGGCGCTGCGCCTCCTGATGGCGGTGGGTCTGTCGCTGATCCTCACGCTGATGGTCTTTGCGCTGGCCAATGACCTGTTCCTCTGCCCGTAGCGGGCCGGGGGCAGGTTCCTCTGCCCTTGGCGGGCCCCGGGGGCCGATGCCATCTTGCCATCTTGTTGCCACAAATTGTTGGTATCGAGGGTGACGACGTGGGAGACGCAAGATGCAGACCATCATGGAAAACACGCGGGGGCTGACCCTGCTGATCAACCTGAACTGGGACCGGATCATCTTTCTGGCGACGCTTCTTGCGGCGCTTGGCGCAGGGACATATGTCGGCTCGCTCTGACGCCGGCCGAACATCGCCAAATCACTGCGGACGCGCCCCATCGGGCGCGTTCTTGTTTTTGACATCCCCCGGTATTCCCGCTACTCCGGACACCAGATGTATGCGGCGACAGGCGGGATAGATGAACAGATTGTCCTCACGGGTGCTTTCGCGGCTGAGCGGTCATGCCAGGGGCCTCGTCGGCGGCATGGTCGTCGCGCTCTGCCTGATTGCGGGTTCTGCGGGCATCGCGCAGGCGCAACAGTTCCGCTTTACCGATGTGCGGGTCGAGGGCAATCAGCGTATCGAGACCGGCACCATCCTGACCTTTGCCGGGATCACGCGGGGCGAGGCGCTGTCGGGCGCCGACATCAATGACGCGATCCAGCGCATCCGCGCCTCGGGCCTGTTCGAGAGCGTGGATGCCACGCCGCAGGGCGGCCTGCTGGTGATTTCGGTGGTGGAGTTCCCGACGATCAACCGCATCAGCATCGAGGGCAACGCGCGGCTGAGCGACACCGATCTGGGCGCGGTTCTGGGCTCGCAGGAGCGGCGGGTCTACAGCCCCGCGCAGGCCGAACGCGACGTGGCGGCGATGGCCGAGCTTTATGCCCAGCGGGGCCGGATCAACGCCACGATCAATCCCGCGATCATCCGCCGGTCCGACAATCGCGTCGATCTGGTGTTCGAAGTGTTCGAGGGCGGCGTGACCGAGGTCGAGCGCATCTCTTTTGTCGGCAACCGCAGCTTTTCCGAGCGTCGTCTGCGCGGCGTGCTCGAGACGAAACAGGCGGGGCTGCTGCGTGCCGTGATCTCGCGCGACACCTTTGTCGCCGACCGCATCGCGCTGGACCGGCAGGTGCTGACCGACTTCTACCGCTCGCGCGGCTACGTCGATTTCACCGTGCAGAACGTCGATGTGGCGCTGACCCGGGAACGCGATGCCTATCTCATCACCTTCAATGTGCAGGAAGGGCAGGTGTTCCGCTTTGGTCGCGTGACCGTGACGAGCGAGATCCCCGAGGCCGACCCGGCCGCCTTTGAGGCCGCGCTGCGGCTGCGGCCCGGCGCCACCTATTCGCCGACGCTGATCGACACCGACATCGCCCGGCTGGAACGGCTGGCGCTGCGCCAGGGGATCAATTTCCTCACCGTCGAGCCGCGCATTACCCGCAATGACCGCGACCTGACGCTGGACATCGACTTCGCATTGGTGCGCGGCGACCGGATCTTTGTCGAACGGATCGACATCGAAGGCAACAACACGACGCTCGACCGCGTGGTGCGCAGCCAGTTCCGCGTGGTGGAGGGCGACCCGTTCAACCCGCGCGCGATCCGCGAAAGCGCGGAACGCATCCGCGCGCTGGGGTTCTTTGCCAATGCCGATGTGCAGGCACGGCAAGGCTCCGCCCCCGATCAGGTGGTGATCGACGTGAACCTCGAAGAGGCGCCGACGGGCTCGCTCAGCTTTGGCGCGAACTTCAACTCCGACAACGGCTTTTCCGTTTTTGCCGCCTACAAGGAGCGCAATTTCCTCGGCCGTGGCCAGTCGCTCGATTTCCAGATCTCGACCGGTGCCAGCAACCGCATCTTCAGCCTCAACTTTGGCGAGCCGCAGTTTCTGGGCCGTGACCTGCGTTTCGGGCTCGACCTGTCCTACCGCACCACGAACAATGACAACGCGGTCTATGACACAGAGACTTTCCGCTTCAGTCCCTCCTTCACCTTTCCGGTGAGCGAGAATGCCCGGCTGACGACCTATTATTCCTTTGACTACACCGACATTACCGATGTCGATCCGGACGCCAGCGTGGTCATCCGGAACGAGGCCGACCTGGGCGGCGTGGCGACCAATTCGGTCGGCTATACCTACAGCTTTGACACGCGGCGCACCGGGCTCGACCCGAATTCGGGCATCGTGCTGCGCTTTGGCCAGGAGTTCGGGGTGGGCGAGGCGAGTTTCGTGCGCACCACAGCGCTCGCCGCGGCCGAGACCAAGGTCTGGGGCGAAGAAGTCACGCTGCGCGCCACCATCGAGGGGGGGCTGCTCGCCTATGGCAACGGGCAGAGCCGCGTCACCGACCGGTTCTTCCTCGGCAGCCGGATCATGCGCGGGTTCGAACCCGGCGGCATCGGGCCGCGCGATGCGGAGACCGACGATGCGCTGGGGGGCAATGCCTATGCCGTGGCGCGGCTCGAATCCGAGTTTCCGCTGGGCCTGCCCGAGGAATACGGCATCACCGGCGGCGCCTTCATCGACTATGGCTCGGTGTGGGATGTGGGCCAGACCTATGGCGCGAATGTTCTTTACGACGCATTCACCCCGCGCGCGGTGGTCGGCCTGTCGGTGTTCTGGACCACGCCTGTGGGACCGCTGCGGTTCAATTTCACCGAGCCGCTGATGGCGGAAGAGTTCGACCGCCCGCGGTCCTTCGAAGTCACGATCTCGACCAGTTTCTGAGGTGGGACCGATGCGCCGCATTTTGCTGCGGATGCTGGTGGTATGGCTTGCGGCGCTCGCGTCGCCGCTGGTGGCGCAGGACGACCTTGTCATGGGGCAGATCCGCAGCCCGATCCTGACGATCGACCCGGACCGGCTCTTTGCCGAATCCCACTTTGGCCAACGCATCAATGCGCAGGTGCTGGCGCAGACAGAGGCGCTCGGCGTAGAAAACCGCCGGATCGAGGCCGCGCTCACCGAGGAGGAGCGCAGCCTGACCCTGCGCCGGCCGACGATGCCCGTGGAGACCTTTCGCGCCGAGGCGGGGGCCTTTGACGTCAAGGTGCAGGGCATCCGCCAGGCCCAGGACGCCAAGGAGCGTGACCTGCAACAGGGTCTGGTGCGGGGGCGTGATGCGTTTCTTGTCGCCGCAACGCCGGTGCTGGGCCAGATGATGGCCGACAGCGGCGCGGCCGTGATCCTCGACCGGCGCAGCGTGTTCCTTGGCGTGGCGCTTGTCGATATCACCGAAGAGGCGATTGCCGCGATCGACGCGGCCATCGGGGATGGCAGCGCCCTTGCGCCCGAAGGGCAGACCCCGCCCGAGGACCAACCCGCCACGCAGCCATAGCCCGGCTTGTCCTGCGCGGGGTGAATTGCTAGTCAGTCAAAGGCCGTGACGGCCGAAACCGCCAGTGAAGGACCCAAGGATGACAGAGACCGCCCCCGCCACCGTCACAGAGGCCGACATCCTGCTGATCCAGCGGATCCTGCCGCACCGCTATCCCTTCCTTCTGGTGGACAGGGTGACGCAGATCGACGGCACGACTTCGGCGGTGGGGCTCAAGAATGTCACGATGAACGAGCCGCATTTCCAGGGGCATTTCCCCGGCAACCCGATCATGCCCGGCGTGACGATCGTCGAGGCGATGGCGCAGACGGCGGCGGTGATGGTCGGGGCGACGCTGGGGCTGACCGACGGCAACCTGCTGATCTATTTCATGTCCATCGACGGCTGCAAGTTCCGCCGCAAGGTGATCCCCGGCGACGCGCTGCGGATGGAAGTGGTGACGACGCGGGGCAAGCCCGGCGGCAAGGTCTGGCGGTTCAAGGGGGTTGCGACCGTCGAGGGCGAGCTGGCCGCCGAGGTCGAATTCACCGCGATGATGGACCTGCGCGCCTGATGGAGGCCCGCATCCACCCCTCTGCGGTGATCGAACCCGGCGCGCAGATCGGCGCCGGCTGCGTGATCGGCCCGTTTTGTCACATCGGGGCGCAGGTTGTGCTGGGGGAGGGTGTCGATCTTGCCTCGCATGTGGTGATTTGCGGCGACACCCATCTGGGCGCCGACTGTCGGGTGTTTCCTTTTGCCGTGGTCGGCGGGATCCCGCAGGACCTCAAGTATGACGGCGAGCCGACCCGCCTGCGCATCGGCGCGCGCAACCGCATCCGCGAGCATGTGACGATCAATACCGGCACCGCCCATGGCGGCGGCGAAACCCGGATCGGTGACGACGGCCTGTTCATGGCGGGCTGCCATATCGCCCATGATGCGCAGGTGGGCGACAGGGTGATCGTGGTGAACAATTCCGCTGTGGCGGGGCATTGCGTGATCGAGGATGACGTGATCATCGGCGGGCTCTGCGGCATCCATCAATGGGTTCGCATCGGGCGCGGCGCGATCATCGGCGCGGTGACGATGGTGACGCATGACGTGATCCCGCACGGCCTCGTGCAGGGGCCGCGCGGGGGGCTCGACGGGCTCAACCTTGTCGGGCTCAAGCGCAAGGGCGTCGGCCGCGCCGACATCATGGCCCTGCGGGCCGCGTTCCAGGCGCTCAAGGATGGCGAAGGCGCATTCCAGGACCGCGCCCGTCGGCTCCAGGCCGAGAGCGACAGCGCCTATGTGCAGGAAATGGTCGATTTCATCCTTGGTGCCAGCGACCGCCAGTTCCTGACCCCCGTCTGATGCTGGCGCTGCTGGCAGGCACCGGCGCATTGCCCGGCGTGCTGGTCGCGGCGCGCAGAGGGGACGTGATCATCTGCGAGATGCCGGGCTTTCCCGTCACCGGCACCGGCGCCGCGCCGCGCCTGTCCTACCGGATCGAAACGCTGGGCACGCTGCTCGCCACCCTGCGCGCGCGCGGCGTGACCGAGGTCTGCCTCGCCGGTGCGATCCGCCGCCCGCAGATCGACATGGCCGCCATCGACGACGCAACCCTGCCGCTGGTTGCACGCCTGATGGAGGCGCTGGGGCAGGGCGACGACGGCGCGCTGCGCGTGGTCATCGCCGTCATCGAAGAGGCCGGTTTCACCGTCCGCGCCGCGCATGAGATCGTGCCACAGCTGCTGCCCGCCCCCGGCGTGCTGACCCGCGCGCGCCCCGGTGCCGCCCATCTGCGCGACATCGCCCGCGCCGAGGCCGCCCATGCAGCCCTCGCCGCCGCCGACATCGGTCAGGCCTGCGTGGTGCGGGATGGGCAGGTGGTGGCGCTCGAAGCAAGCCCCGGCACCGACTGGATGCTGCAAAGCCTGCGCGATGGCGCGCCCGGCCCCCGCGCCACGCCCGATCCGCTGCTCTGGGCGGTGGATACCGCCGGCGATCTGATCGGCGGCTGGGCCGACTGGCTGTCGGGCGACGCCCCGCTGCCAGCCCGGCCGTCCCATGGCATCGCAGCGGGCGGCCTGCTCTACAAGGCGCCCAAGCCGGGGCAGGACCGCCGCGCCGACCTGCCGGTGATCGGCCCCGAAACGGTGATCCGCGCGGCCGAGGCCGGGCTTTGCGCCATCGTGATCGCCGCCGGCGGGGTCATGGTGATCGACGCCGCGCAGGTCACCGCCATGGCGGATGCGCGGGACATGGTCCTCTGGGTCCGGCCAACATCATGAGGGTATTCGTGATCGCGGGCGAGCCCTCGGGTGACAGACTGGGGCAAGCGGTCATGACGGGTCTGCGCGCGCTGTGTCCCGGCGTGACCTTTGACGGCATCGGCGGCCCGCTGATGACGCGCGAAGGGCTCGTCAGCCGCTTCCCGATGGATGAGCTCAGCGTCATGGGCCTGGCCGAGATCCTGCCGAAATACCGCGCGCTCAAACGCCGGATCGCAGAGACGGCAGAGGCCGTGATCGCCACCGCGCCCGACATCCTGCTCACCATCGACAGCCCGGACTTCTGCCTGCGCGTGGCCCGCCGTGTCAAGGCCGCGCGGCCCATCCGCTGCGTGCATTACGTCGCACCTACCGTCTGGGCGTGGCGCCCGGGGCGCGCGGCGAAAATGGCGCGCCATATCGACCATGTGCTGGCGCTTTTCCCGTTCGAGCCGCCCTATATGCAGGCCGCCGGCATGGACTGCGACTTTGTCGGCCACCCCGTCGTGGCCGATCCGCAGGCGTCGCCGGCCGAGGCGCAGGCGTTCCGCGCGGCCCATGGCATGGGCGACGCGCCGCTGATCCTTGCCCTGCCCGGCTCGCGACAGGGCGAGGTGACGCGCCTCGCCAGCCGCTTTGGCGCGGCGCTGGCGCAGGTGGCACAGCACCACCCCGATGCGCGCGTGGTGCTGCCGATGGCCGCGCCTGTCGCCAGACTGGTGCGCCGCCTCACCGCCGACTGGCCTGTCATGCCGCTGCTGCTCGACCCCGCAGCACCCGACGCCGCCACCACCAAACGCGCCGCCTTTCGCGCCGCCGATGTGGCGCTTGCGGCCTCCGGCACCGTCTCGCTCGAACTTGCAGCCGCCGGCACGCCGATGGTGATCGCCTATGACATGGGCTGGATCAGCCGGCAGATCATTTCCCGCATGCTGCTGGTCGATACCGTGACGCTGGTCAATCTGGTGAGCGATACCCGTGTGGTGCCCGAATTCATCGGCGCGCGCTGCCGGCCCGGTCCCATCGCGGATGCCATCTGCGCCACGCTCGCCGCGCCACAGGCGCAGTCCGCCGCGCTCGCCCTCACCATGCAGCGGCTGGGGCAGGGCGATGCACCGCCGGGTTTGCGCGCCGCGCGCGCCATTCTCGCGCGGCTCCCCGCTTCTCTGTGCTGAAAATACTCAAATCCACCGTAAAAACCCCGCGCAACAGCCGAGGCTCAGCGCCGGCTCAGCGCCCTGCCCAGATCCAGCCGCCGCCCAGCACGCGGCCCCCCTCGGGCGCGTAGAATACGCAGGCCTGCCCGGGCGACACGCCTTCCTCGGCCACCAGCAATTCGACCTCGGCCTCGGTCTCCGACAGTGGCCGCAGGATCGCCGGGATCGGTGGCTTGGTTGACCGCACCTTGACCGCGATCTCGCGGGGTCCGGCGCTGGCAAAGCCGCCGTCGCCCAGCCAGTTGACCTCGCGCAGCGGCACATGCCGGGTCGCGAGCATCTCCTTGGGGCCCACCACCACCTGCCGCCGCGCGACATCGAGCCTCACGACATAGAGCGGGTCGGCAAGCCCCCCGATGCCAAGCCCGCGCCGCTGCCCGATCGTGTAGTGGATGATACCCGCATGCTGCCCCAGAACGCGCCCCTCCGGGTCCACGATCTCGCCCGGTTCCGCCGCGCCGGGGCGCAGCTTTTCGATCACGCTGGCATAGTTGCCGTTCGGCACGAAACAGATGTCCTGGCTGTCGGGCTTGTCCGCGACCGGCAGGCCATAGCGCGCGGCCAGCGCGCGAGTTTCGGCCTTCGACACCAGATGCCCCAGCGGAAAGCGCAGGAAATCAAGCTGTTGGCGGGTGGTGGAGAACAGGAAATAGGACTGGTCACGCACCGGGTCGGCCGCGCGGTGAAGCTCTGCCCCCGCTGCGCCGAGCTTGCGCTGGATGTAATGGCCCGTTGCCATGCAATCCGCATCGAGGTCGCGCGCTGTCTCGAGCAGGTCCTTGAACTTCACCCGCTCGTTGCAGCGGATACAGGGCACCGGCGTCGCGCCGGCAAGGTAGCTGTCGGCAAACTCGTCCATCACGGCTTCGCGAAAGGTGTTCTCGTAGTCGAGCACGTAATGGGGAAAGCCCATCGCCTCGGCCACGCGCCGCGCGTCGTGGATGTCGCGGCCGGCACAGCAGGCGCCCTTTTTCGCCAGCGCCGCGCCGTGGTCATACAGCTGCAGCGTGACGCCCACCACGTCATAGCCCTCGTCCGCGAGCAGGGCCGCCACGACCGAACTGTCCACGCCGCCCGACATGGCCACCACGACCCGCGTCTGTGCGGGCGGCTTGGGCAGGCCCAGCGAATTGAGCGTGGTGTCGAGCGGCATGGGGGAGGCGTCCTGTCTGGTAAGCTATCCAGCAATATAGGAAAATGCGATGCAGTCTCAAGAGGATGTTTCACCGCTCCTTAAACCCCGGCCGCCAGAGTCCGCCTTGCAAGTGACTTCACGAGAGGGGTGAGAGATGTATTTGCGCAAGATCGACGGGCCGCGGTCCGTCAGGCTGCCGGACGGGTCGATGATGACACGCGCCGACCTGCCGCCAGAAAACACGCGGCGCTGGGTGGCGTCGCGCAAGGCCGCCGTGGTGCGTGCGGTGTCCGCGGGGCTGATCTCGCGGGCCCATGCCCTCGAAAGCTATGGGTTGTCCGAGGATGAGTTTCACGAATGGGAAACGGCCGTCGAACGCCATGGCGAGGCGGCGTTGCGGGCCACGGCGCTACAGAAGTATAGACAACCATAGGTAGAGGTGCAAAACTTGTCATCATGGGTAACGAGTGGTTAACCATTCTGCGCCTAGGGTAGGTTGCCTGAATAGAACGGAGACCTGGGATGCGTGTGCTGCTCGTAGAAGACGATCCGACCACATCGAGAAGCATCGAAATGATGCTGACCCATGCCAACCTCAATGTCTATGCCACGGACATGGGGGAAGAGGGGATCGACCTTGCCAAACTCTATGACTACGACCTGATCCTGCTCGATCTGGGTTTGCCCGACATGAACGGCCATGAGGTGCTGCGCCAGTTGCGCCTCAGCCGGATCGACACGCCGATCCTGATCCTGTCGGGCGATGACGGAACCGAGAGCAAGATCAAGGGGTTCGGCTTTGGCGCGGATGACTATCTGACCAAACCCTTCCACCGGGAAGAGCTGGTCGCGCGGATCCACGCGATCATCCGCCGGTCCAAGGGGCATGCGCAATCGGTCATCCGCACCGGCCGCATCTCGGTCAATCTTGATGCCAAGACGGTCGAGGTCGGCGGCACGCCCGTGCATCTGACCGGCAAGGAATACCAGATGCTCGAGCTTTTGTCGCTGCGCAAGGGCACCACTCTGACCAAGGAAATGTTCCTCAACCACCTTTACGGCGGGATGGACGAACCCGAACTCAAGATCATCGACGTCTTCATCTGCAAGCTGCGCAAAAAGCTCAGCGTGGCGACGGGCGGCGAGAATCACATCGAGACGGTCTGGGGCCGCGGCTATGTCCTGCGCGACCCGGAACCGGTCTCGCGCGACGCCGAACGGCTTGCCGTCGGCGCCTGAGGTCCCGCGCCCCCTTTGAACTTGTCAGAGGCTCCACCACTCACGGACTGGACGGGCGCGGGACCTGACCCTATCACTTGAACCGGGCTGCGCGCTGACGTGGGCAGCCAGCGGGGCAGGCAGGGCGATGTGATGACGGGTGCAGAAGGCAAGAGCGACAGCGTGACTGACCCGGCGCGACTGGACCCGGCGCAACTGGACCCGGCGCAACTGGACGTGGCGCGACTGGACCCGGCGCAACTGGACCCGGCGCAACTGGACCCGGCCGAACTCGACGCCGCCGGGGCAGAGGCCGAACTGGCCCGACTGGCGCAAGAGATTGCCGCAGCCAATAGGGCCTATCATCAGGACGACGCGCCGATCATCTCGGACGCCGCCTATGATGCGCTGCGGCAGCGCAACAGCGCTATCGAGGCCCGCTTTCCGGCGCTCAAACGCGCCGACAGTCCGAATGAGAAGGTCGGCGATGCGCCTGCCGCGGGTTTTGGCAAGGTCATTCATGCCGCGCCGATGCTCAGTCTCGAAAACGCCTTTGACGAGGCCGATGTGATCGACTTTGCGGCGCGGGTCAGGAAATACCTCGGTCTGGAACCGCAGGCGACCCTGGCCCTGACCGCCGAACCCAAGATCGACGGGCTGTCGCTGTCCTTGCGCTACGAGGGCGGAACCCTTGTGCAGGCTGCGACCCGGGGCGACGGCGAGACCGGCGAGAACGTCACGGACAATGCCCGCACCATCGCCGATATCCCGCAGCAATTGGTCGGCGCGCCCGAGATCCTCGAGGTGCGCGGCGAGGTCTATATGAGCCACGCCGATTTTGCCGCACTCAACGCCCGCCAGTCTGCGGCCGGCGGCAAGACCTTTGCCAACCCGCGCAATGCGGCCGCAGGGTCGTTGCGCCAGCTTGACGCCGCCGTCACCCGGGCGCGGCCTCTGCGCTTCTTCGCCTATGCCTGGGGGGTGCTGTCGGACCCGCTCTCCGACACCCAATCTGGATCAATTGCGCGCCTCAATGATCTGGGATTCAAGACAAATCCGCTGACGACCCTGTGTCGGTCCACCGACGAACTGATCGCTGTCTACACCGCTATCGCAGCACAGCGCGCCACGCTCGGCTATGATATCGACGGGGTGGTCTACAAGGTTGACAGCCTCGATCTGCAACGTCGCCTTGGCTTTCGCTCGACCACGCCCCGCTGGGCCATCGCGCACAAGTTTCCCGCCGAACTCGCCTGGACAGAACTTCTGGCGATCGACATCCAGGTCGGGCGCACCGGGGCGCTGTCGCCTGTCGCCCGGCTTCGCCCGGTGACGGTTGGCGGGGTGGTCGTGTCGAACGCAACCCTGCACAACGAGGATTACATCGCAGGGCGCAATGCCACCGGCGAGCCGATCCGTGACGGGCGCGATATCCGCGTGGGTGACTGGGTCGAGGTCTATCGCGCCGGTGACGTGATCCCCAAGATCCGCGATGTCGATCCCGCGCGCCGGCCCGCCGGGGCCATCCCCTTTGTCTTTCCCACGCTCTGCCCGGAATGCGGATCGCAGGCGCTGCGCGATGCGGGCGACGCGGTGCGCCGCTGCACCGGCGGCATGGTCTGCCCCGCGCAAGCGGTTGAAAAGCTGAAGCATTTCGTCAGCCGTGCCGCCTTTGACATCGAGGGGCTCGGGGCGAAGCAGATCGAAATGTTCTTTGCCGACCCGGTCCTGCCGATCCGGGAACCCGCCGACATCTTTACGCTCGCCGCCCGCGATGCTGCGGCCATCGCCAAACTGGAAAATCGGGATGGCTTTGGCGAAAAGAGTGTCAAGAAACTCTTTCAGGCGATTGAGACCAAAAGAATAATCCAGCTTGACCGTCTGATTTTCGCGCTTGGAATCCGCCATGTCGGGGAATCGGGCTCCGCGCTTCTGGCCGCGCATTATGCGAGCTGGCCCGCGTTCGAGGCGGCGATGACCACGGCGCAGGTGGGCGAAGGCGCCGCCTGGGACGCGCTTCTTGCCATCGACGGGATCGGTCCGGTTGTGGCCGCGTCGATCGTGACCACATTTCATCAACCCGCCGAACGGGCCGCCATCGACAGGCTCATGGCCCATCTGCAGGTCCAGGATGTCGCCCCGCGCCAGATTGCCGACACCCCGGTCGCGGGCAAGACGGTTGTCTTTACCGGCACATTGGAACGGATGACCCGGGCCGAGGCCAAGGCGCGGGCCGAGGCGCTTGGCGCGCGCGTGGCGGGGTCGGTGAGCGCAAAGACCGATCTGCTGATTGCAGGGCCCGGCGCCGGTTCCAAGGCGAAACTGGCCGCAGAACTGGGGGTCGAAACCATTGATGAGGACGCCTGGCTCGCCCTGATCGGCTCTGCATGACCCGCCCTGCCACAGGTCGGCCCGAGCTGCTGTGGCCGCTTTTCGGCGATCTGGCCAGCCTTGACGGCATCGGTCCCAAGACGCGCGCGCTGCTCGAGCCGGCGGGCATCACCCGGCCGCGCGACATGCTCTTTACCCTGCCTGTGTCCGGGATCGACCGCAGCTACCGTCCCACGATCCGGGGTGTTCCGGCGGGCGAGGTTGCGACGGTCGAGGTCGAGGTCGGTCTGCACCAGCCGTCCCGCGCCAAGGGCAAACCCTACCGCGTGACAGTGCAGGATGCCGAGACGGCGTTCCAGCTCGTGTTCTTTCATGCGCGCGGTGACTATCTGACGAAACTCCTGCCCAGCGGGCAGCGCCGGATCGTGTCGGGCAAGGTCGAGATCTTTGACGGGATCGCGCAGATCGTGCATCCGGACCATGTCCTGCCCTTGGGCGAGGCCGCAACAATTCCGGCGTTCGAGCCTGTCTATCCGCTGCATGCCGGGGTGACGCAGCGCGTCATGTGGCGGGCGACACGGGCCGCGCTGGACCTGGCGCCGCCGCTGGCCGAATGGATCGACCCCGCGCTGAAGGCGCGCGAGGGCTGGCCGGACTGGCGCGCGGCGCTGGCCGGGGCGCATGCGCCACAGGCCCTGACCGACCTTGCGCCGACCGACCCCGCGCGGCAGCGGCTGGCCTATGACGAGTTCTTTGCGCATCAGGTGACGCTGGCGCTCGCGCGGGCCACGGCGCGGCGCGGCAAGGGGCGCACGACAGTCGGCGCGGGGCGGTTGCGCGCGCGGGTGTTGACGGCGCTGCCCTATCAGCCGACCGGCGCGCAAAGCCGGGCGGCGGACGAGATCGCGGCCGATATGGCCAGCGGTCAACGGATGAACCGGCTGCTGCAGGGCGACGTCGGGTCGGGCAAGACCCTGGTGGCTTTCCTCTCCTTGCTGGTCGCGGTCGAGGCGGGCGGGCAGGGTGTGATGATGGCCCCGACCGAGATCCTCGCGCGCCAGCACCTCGAGGGCCTGCGCCCGCTCGCGGAACAGGCGGGCGTTGTGCTCGACATTCTGACCGGGCGCGACAAGGGGGGCGAACGGATGGCCAAGCTTTCCGCCCTGGCGCGGGGGGATATCCAGATCCTGGTCGGCACCCATGCGGTTTTCCAGAAGGATGTGGTCTTTCATGATCTCAGGCTGGCCGTCATCGACGAACAGCACCGCTTTGGCGTGGCGCAACGGATGGAGCTGGGCGCCAAGGGGGCCGCAGCCGATGTGCTGGTGATGACGGCAACGCCGATCCCGCGCTCGCTCGCGCTGGCCCAATATGGCGATATGGATGTCTCCGTGCTCGACGAAAAGCCGGCTGGACGCAGCCCGGTGCAGACCGCGCTGGTCGCGGCCGACCGGATCGACGAGGTCGTGGCGCGCCTGCGCCGGGCTGTGGCCGAGGGGCGGCAGGCCTATTGGGTCTGTCCGTTGGTCGAGGAAAGCGAGGTCAGCACGCTCACCGCCGCAGAGGATCGTTTTGTGCGGCTGCGCGCGGCCATCGGTGAGGGGGTTGTCGGGCTGGTCCACGGGCAATTGCCCCCCGCAGAGAAGGATGCCGCAATGGCGCGGTTCGTCGGCGGCCAGACCCAGGTGCTGGTCGCGACAACGGTGATCGAGGTCGGCGTGAACGTGCCCAATGCGTCGATCATGGTGATCGAGGGGGCCGAGAGCTTTGGCCTCGCGCAATTGCATCAGTTGCGCGGCCGGGTGGGGCGCGGGGCCGCACAATCAACCTGCCTGCTGATGTATCAGCCGCCCTTGTCCGAAAGCGGGCGGCGCCGGCTCGAGATCCTGCGTGAAACCGAGGATGGTTTTCGCATTTCCGAAGAGGACCTCGCGATGCGCGGCGCGGGCGATGTGATCGGGACCGCGCAATCGGGGCTGCCACGGTTCCGCATTGCCGATCTTGAACGCCAGGCTGCATTGATGGCGCTGGCGCAAAGCGATGCGCGCAAGCTTCTGCTCGATGACCCGACGCTGGCCACGGCACGCGGGGCGGCGGTGCGGGTCCTGTTGTGGCTGATGGAGCAGGACAAGGCGATCCGCCTGATTTCAGTCGGTTAGCCCCGCTTTGCCGTCATGTTCTCAAATGTTCTCATAAAGTTCTTTACAGAGGGTTAATAATGTGAGAACAAAGCAGCAACACCACTGAGCAAAGCGAGGTTGCCATGGCCAAGGACATCCAGACCGCGATCCGGCGTTCCGCCGATACCCTCATCGCCGATGCGCTTGGCGCGGCGTCCTTGGTGGTGATGCTGGTCGTGAGCCTGTCGCTGCCCAGCCTGTTCTGAGGTCCGTTTACTGCCCGGCGTCTCGTGCCGCGGCGCAGCTGTCTGTCCCAAGACCGTTCTGCGCCGGATTTTTGCCTGATCCGGTTGCTCGGGGTTTGCCTGCCCCTCTGCGCCATGCGGGTCCCACGCGAGAACGCTCTTCCTGCCGCCGCCATCCCTGTCCGGATGCGCGGCGGTTTTTTTTAGGCGCTCTGCGTGGCGGCAGTCGCGGCGAGGGCCTCAAGCGTGGCGTCAAAGGCAAGCATGATCGAGGCGTGACGGTTCTTGTAGTCGCGCGCGGGGGCGAGCACCGCAAGCCCGTCAAAGGGCGCGTCCGGGGCGGGGCCGCCATCCTTGAGCATCGCCCAGAGCTGGTCGCGCCCGCGCCTGATCTGGGCCTCGGTCAGGCCAAGGACCTGCGCGCCGAGCAGGGATGCCGCCGCCTGACCCAGCGCGCAGGCCTTGACCTCCTGGCCGAAACCGCTGATCCGGCGATCCGTGACGGCCACATCGACCGTCACGGTCGATCCGCACAGCGGCGAACGCCGCCGCGCGGTGGCGTCTGGTGCGGGCAGGCGGGTCGTCAGCGGAATGTCGGCCGCCAGTGCAAGGATGCGGCCCGAGTAGAGCTTGATGAGATCGCTGTCCTGTGACATCGCGGTTTGCCCTTTGTTCCCTGGGGCGTTAGACAACGCTCCAATCCCCTGCACAAAGGTATCGCCGATGTCGTTTGACCCCGCAACGCTCAACTATGACGCAGCCGGACTGATCCCCGTCATCGCGCAGGACGACGGATCGGGCGAAGTGCTGATGCTGGCCTGGATGAACGCGCAAGCCGTGGCCCGCACGCTGGCGACGGGGCGCGTGACCTATTGGTCGCGCTCGCGTCAGGCGTTCTGGGTCAAGGGCGAGACGTCGGGCCATGTGCAGAAACTGGTCGAACTGCGCATCGATTGCGACCGTGACTGCTTGCTCGCGCGCGTGCGCCAGACCGGGCCCGCCTGTCATACCGGACGGCAAAGCTGTTTCTATACGGCGCTGCGGGACGGGGCGGAGATCGAGATCCTCAAACCCCTCTGACGGTGCTTGCTGCCAGGGCGGAGCCTTCGGCGAGGATATTTTTGGCCAAAAGATGGAGGGGACGTTACAGACCCACCATCCGGCGGATATCGGCCGGGGTGGCGCCGGCGGCACGGTAGGTCGCGATGGCGCGGGCATCGTCACGCTTGGCAAGCCGCTTGCCGGCGGCGTCGCGGATCAGGCGGTGATGGTGGTAGAGGGGCGTGGGCAGGCCCAGAAGGGCCTGCAGCAGGACATGGACCGGGGTCGCGTCAAACAGGTCCATGCCGCGCGTGACCTCTGTGATGCCCTGTTGCGCGTCATCTACCACGACGCAGAGGTGGTAGGCGGCGGCGCCGATGTCCTTGCGGGCGAGAACCACATCGCCGATCGTGGCCAGCATATGTGCGGGATCGAGGCGGTGGCGGCCCATCCGTTCCGGCCCGGTTTCGATGAAGGGCAGGTGGGAAGGGGCCGCGGCGAGGGCGCGCGCGAGGTCGATGCGGATCGCGTCGCCGGGCCTGCGGTCGGCCATCGGGCGGTTTCGACAGGTGCCGGGATAGACCGCGCCATCGGGCGGCAGGTGGGTCACGCCCTCTTGCGGGGCGCAGAGGGCGGCGTGGATGTCGGCCCGCGTGCAGCCGCAGGGGTAGCAGAGGCCCTGTGCGATCAGCCGGTCCAGAGCGGCGTCATACGCGGCCAGGTGGTCCGACTGGCGGCGGACGGGCGTCTCCCATGTGAGGCCGAGCCAGGCAAGGTCGTCGTGGATTGCGGCCTCATAGTCCGGGCGGCAGCGGGCGCGGTCGGTGTCTTCGATCCGCAGCAGGAACCGCCCGCCGGCCGCGCGGGCGCGGTCATGGCCGGTCAGCGCGGAGAACGCGTGGCCGAGGTGCAGCCGCCCCGTGGGCGAAGGGGCGAAGCGGGTGATCATTCGGCCGCAGCGCGCGCCCCGTCACCCAGCCAGGCCAGCCAGTCGGCCTTGGCGCGGTCGGTATAGGCCTTGTAGCGGTCCTTGCGGCCGCGGCGGCCGCCGCGCGCGTCGATGGGGGGGAAAAGGCCGAAGTTGACGTTCATCGGCTGAAAGCTCTTTGCCTCCGCCCCGCCGGTGATGTGATGCACCAGCGCGCCCATGGCGGTGGTGGCGGGGACCGGCGGCAGGGGCGCGCCCTGCATCCCGGCCACGGCCATGCGCCCGGCCAGCAGGCCCATGGCGGCGCTTTCGACATAGCCTTCGACCCCGGTGATCTGCCCGGCAAAGCGGATATGCGGGCGCGAGCGCAGCCGCATCTGCGCATCGAGCAGGGTGGGCGAATTGATGAATGTATTGCGGTGGATCCCGCCAAGGCGCGCGAACTCGGCCTGCTCGAGACCGGGAATCGTTTTAAAAACAGATTTTTGCGCGCCATACTTCATCTTGGTCTGGAAACCCACGATATTGTAGAGCGTCCCCAGCGCATTGTCGCGGCGCAGTTGCACGACGGCATAGGGCTTGACCGCGGGCGCATGCGCATTGGTCAGGCCGATGGGCTTCATCGGGCCAAAACGCAGCGTCTCGCGGCCGCGTTCGGCCATCACCTCAATCGGCAGGCAGCCGTCGAAATAGCCGGCGGTCTCGCCTTCGTGAAAGGTGGTCTTGTCGGCGGTGAGCAGCGCGTCGATGAAGGCCTCGTATTGGTCGCGCGTCATCGGGCAGTTGATATAGGCGGTGCGATCGTCCTCGGTTTCGCCCTTGTCATAGCGCGACTGGCGCCAGGCGACGGACATGTCGATCGTGTCGGCATGCACGATGGGGGCGATGGCGTCGAAAAAGGCGAGCGCCTCGGCTCCGGTCTCGGCCCGGATCGCCTCGGCCAGCGCGCCAGAGGTGAGCGGGCCGGTGGCGATGATCCACTGCCCGGTCTCGGGCAGGGCGGTCACCTCTTCGCCGGTCACGGTCACCAGCGGATGCGCCCGCAGGCGGGCGGTCACGTCGCGGGCAAAGGCATCGCGGTCAACGGCCAGCGCACCGCCCGCAGGCAGGCGGTGGCGGGTCGCCATCTCCATGATCAGGCCGCCGGCCGCACGCATTTCCCAATGCAGCAGGCCCACGGCATTCTGCTCATCATCGTCCGAACGGAAGGAATTCGAGCAGACCATTTCCGCCAGATCGCCGGTCCGGTGGGCAAAGGTGCCGACCTGCGGGCGCATTTCATGGATCACCACGGGGATCCCGCAAGAGGCGGCCTGCCAGGCGGCTTCGGAACCGGCCATGCCGCCGCCGATGATGTGGAGTGTCTGTGTCATCCCTGCGATGTAGCGGGCGCGCGCGCCCGGTTCAAGGCAGAGGTCAGATCAGCGCGATCCGTTCGCGGTAGGCGGCGTCGGGATAGGGGCGGTAAAGGCCGATTGCAACGGTGCCGATCAACTGATGCATCTGGTCGTAGAGACGCCCGGCATCGTCATCTGTCTGCCCCAGCCCTGCAAAGGCCACATCGAGCTGCCCCAGACCCGTGACCGTGATTTCGAGGATGAAATCATTATGCGCGCCAGAGGACAGGCCGAACTTGCGCCGCATCAGCCGCCAGTCGTCGATCATCCCGTGCGATTGCAGCCAACCCATCCAGTTTGCCACAGCGGCGGCAAACGCCAGCGCCTTGGCATCGCTCTTGAGCTCGATCATGCAGTGATAGACGTTCATTCCGGCCCTCCCGTTGCGGTGTCACAACACCACAACGGGATTGCGGAAAGGTTAAGCCGTCAGCGCAGGATATCGTAGATGCTGCGGCTGCCGAATGTGGTCCCGCCCTGCGGGCCGATGGCGATGCTCGCGCCCAGCGACAGGAAGCCGCTGCTGTCGCCCGCTTCGGTCAGGCGGCCCAGTTCGGCAAAGACGGCGGGGCCGCCCGAGATCTGGTATTGCCCGCCGATGCTGGCGCGGTTGCGGCTGTTGTCGCCCGAGATCGCGCCGAAACCCGCTGTCGCCGAGATCGCGGGGGTGATGTCATAGCTTCCCGAGACGCCGAACATCGCATTCCCACCGGTCAACCCGTCGATCATGCCGAAATAGCCTTCGACCTGCGCGCCCACGACACTGGTCGCACCTTCGATGCCATAGCTGTCAACCGACCCGCCATCCAGACTGTCGCGGGTGTAGAACATCCCCAGCGCGAGGTCATTGTTCAGCCCATAGACCCCGTGCAGGCCGAGGCTGGTCTCATTGCTACCGAGCACCGGAAAGCCGTAATAGCCCAGATCGGCCGCCACACCGATGCCGCGGGTGATGCCGAACTCGGCCGCAGCGCGATAGGCGGTCTGGCCGATGTCATTGGTTTCGCTGAAGGCCAGCGCCTGCCCCGAAAGCTCGGCCCCGGTAAAGCCTTGCGCAAAGGCGGCCCCGCAAGCAAGGGTAAGTGACGCCGCAAGCGTCGTTGTCCTGAGTATCATGCTCTGTCCTCGCCGCTTATTGATTAGTATTGAAAGCAGAATGCGCGAAACCGGGGTTTCGCGCAATCCTTGCGGCGTCACATGCGGGTGAGTGGCGGAATTACGCCTCGTCCTCATCCTCGCCCTGATCGGCGATCCAGGCGACGCTGACGACCTCTTCGCCGCGGGCGGTGTCGAACACCTTGACCCCACCGGCCGAGCGTGACCGGAACGAAATGCCATCGACCGGCACGCGGATCGACTGGCCGGCGGATGTCACCAGCATGATCTGGTCGCCATGTTCGACCGGGAAGGTCGAGACAAGCGCGCCGCCGCGCATCGCCTTGTCCATCGCGGTGACACCCATGCCGCCACGTCCGCGCACGGGGTAATCATGGCTCGACGACAGCTTGCCCTGGCCTCTTGCGGTGACGGTCAGCATCAGGTTTTCGGCGGCCGACATTTCGGCGTAGCGCTCGGGCGTGATGGCTCCGGGCACGGTGTCGTCCTCATCCTCGTTTTCGGCCTCGTCGGTCAGGCCCGCGACGGCGCGGCGCATCTTGAGGTAAGCGGCGCGTTCTTCTGGTGTCGCTTCGAAATGGCGGATGACGGCCATCGACACCACGCGGTCATTGCCCAGCAGGCGGATGCCCCGCACGCCGGTGGAATCACGCCCCTTGAACACACGCACGTCGGTGGTCTGGAACCGGATCGCGCGGCCCGAATCCGTCACCAGCATGATGTCGTCATCGTCGGAACAGATGCGCGCATTGACCAGTTTCGTGCCATCCTCGGGCAGTTTCATCGCGATCTTGCCATTGCGCATCACATTGGTGAAATCCGACAGCGCATTGCGGCGCACATCGCCGGCACTGGTCGCAAAGATGATCTGGAGATCGTCCCAGTCCTCTTCGGGCCGGTCCACGGGCATGATTGCCGCAATCGACACGCCCGACGGGATCGGCAGGATATTGACGATCGCCTTGCCTTTCGCGGTCCGCCCCGCGAGCGGGAGCCGCCAGCACTTCAGCTTGTAAACCATTCCATCTGTGGTGAAAAACAGAAGCTGCGTATGCGTGTTGGCGACAAAGAGGGTGGTGACGACATCCTCTTCCTTGGTCTGCATCGAGGCCAGACCCTTGCCGCCACGCCGCTGCGCGCGGAACTCGGCCAGCGCGGTGCGCTTGATGTAGCCGCCCGAGGTGACGGTGACGACCATATCCTCGCGCTCGATCAGATCCTCGTCCTCGAGGTCGCCCGCCCAGTCGATGATCTCGGTCCGGCGCGGCACGGCGAACTGGTCGCGCACCTCGCGCAACTCGGTCTCGATGATCTCCATGATCCGCTCGCGCGAGCCGAGGATGGCGAGGTATTCGCGGATCTTTGCGGCAAGCTCCTGCAATTCGTCGGTGACTTCCTTGACCCCGATCTGGGTCAGGCGCTGCAGGCGCAGGTCGAGGATCGCACGGGCCTGGATCTCGGACAGGTTGTAGGTGCCGTCGGCATTGGCGGTATGCGTCGGGTCGTCAATGAGCTGGATATATTCCAGGATTTGCGAGGCCTGCCAACGTCTTGCCATGAGTTTCTCACGTGCATCCGTGGCATCGGCCGAATTGCGGATCGTCGCCACCACCTCGTCGAGGTTGCTCACCGCAACGGCGAGACCGCAGAGCACATGCGACCGCTCGCGCGCCTTGCGCAGCTCATAGGCGGTGCGCCGCGCGACAACCTCTTCGCGGAAATCGACGAAGGCGGTGAGAAAGGCGCGCAGCGTCAGTTGCTCGGGCCGGCCATTGTTGAGCGCCAGCATGTTGCAGCCAAAGGAGGTCTGCATCGGCGTGAAACGGTAAAGCTGGTTGAGCACGACATCGGCGGTCGCGTCCCGCTTGAGCTCGATCACCACGCGCACGCCGTTGCGGTCGCTCTCGTCCTGCACATGCGCGATCCCCTCGATGCGCTTGTCGCGGGCCGCCTCTGCAATGCGGTCGATCATGGTGGATTTGTTCACCTGATAGGGGATCTGGTCCACGATGATGGCCCAGCGGTCCTTGCGCAGTTCCTCTGCATGGGTGCGCGCGCGGATGATCACCGACCCGCGGCCTTCGAGGTAGGCCTTGCGCGCGCCGGACCGGCCGAGCATCAGCCCGCCGGTAGGGAAATCCGGGCCGGGGATATACTGGATCAGATCCTCTGACGTGAGGTCCGGATTCGCGATCAGCGCGAGCGTGGCGTCGATCACTTCGCCCAGATTATGCGGCGGGATATTGGTGGCCATGCCGACCGCGATACCGCCCGCGCCATTGACCAGCATATTGGGAAAGCGCGACGGAAGCACCGTCGGCTCGCGTTCCTTGCCGTCATAGTTGTCAATGAAATCAACGGTATCCTTGCCGAGGTCATCGGTCATGTAGGTCGCGACCTTGGCCAGGCGCGATTCGGTGTAGCGCATGGCGGCCGCATTATCGCCGTCCATCGAGCCGAAATTGCCCTGGCCGTCGATCAGCGGCAGCGACATGGAAAAATCCTGCGCCATCCGCACCAGCGCCTCGTAGATCGCCGAGTCGCCATGCGGGTGGTAGCTGCCCATCACATCGCCGACCGATTTGGCGGATTTGCGATAGGTCTTGTCATGGGTGATGCCCTTTTCGAACATCGAATAGATGATGCGGCGATGCACGGGCTTGAGCCCGTCGCGCAGGTCGGGGATCGCCCGGCTCACAATCACGCTCATCGCGTAATCGAGGTAGGAGGTCTTCATCTCGTCCACGATCTGCACGGTCGGGCCGCTGAAAACCGGCCGCTCTGGCGCGGATTCGCTATCGTTTTCAGGGGTTTCCGGGGTGTCGTTCACGTGATCCGCCAGTCTGGTCTGCGACCGCTACATTTAGTTGACGACTGTATAGCAGACACGCGATATGGGGTGCAATGGTTGTGGCCGGGATGCGCTGGCAGCCGCCGCGCGCATCTGCTAACAAACTGTTTTAATTGACAATTAATTATTCTGTGCTGGACTGATCGGTATGGCCTCAAGATCAGGAGCAGAACATGACGCCAACCCCTTCGACCGAAACCGAACTGATGCTGCGCGGCTATGGTCTCACCACCGCCGAACTTTTCTACCGCATGCCAGATTATCGCAATGTTCTCAATACCTTCGTCTGGCAGGACTATGACCTTGCGCCCGACCACCCCAAGCTCTTTACCTTCATCGAGTTCTGGCAGAACGAGATCGAGGGGCCGTTGCATTCGGTCCGGTTCGTGCATCGCAAGATGATCAGCCCCGGCGAATGGCGCAACGTCGTGGGCGAGTTCACCTATCACTGAACCCTATTTCGCCAGCCCGTTGGCGCGGGCGACGAAATCGACCAGATGGGGGATATAGTCCTCGGGCCCGGTGCCGCCGGCCGCCACCGCCGCGCCAAAGCTGTTCTTGACCGCGCTCGCCACATGGCTCGCCACAGGTGCCGCATTGGCCATCGATTCGACGTAACGCAAGTCCTTGAACGCGTTGGTGAGCGTAAAGCGATGCGCATTGCGGTCGCCGTCGCGGGCATAGCCCATGAAGGTCTGATAGAACCCGCAATCCATCCGCCCGCCGCGGATCACGCTGTCGAAAGTGTCCACCGATATGCCGACCTTGGTCGCCATCGCCAGTGCCTCGGCATAGATGGCCGCATAGCCCAGCGACAGGAAATTGTTGAGCAGTTTCATGCGGTGCCCGTCGCCCACGGCGCCGATATGCACGATCTTGCCGGCAAAGGCGCCGATCACCGGCGCCACACGGTCGAACACCGCCTTGTCCGCCCCCACCATGCAGTCGAGCGCGCCTTCCCAGGCCTCCTTGGGCGTGCGGCTGAGAGGGGCGTCGGCATAGTCCACGCCGACGCCAGCGAGGTCGGCGGCAAGGCGCGTCGTCACCGTGGGGTCGCTGGTCGAGCAATCGACGATCACAGTGCCGGCGCTCAGACCGGGGCGAAGTGCGGCAATCGTCGCCTCGATCTCGGGCGCGCCGGGCAGGCAGAGCACGATCACCCGCGACATGCGGGCAAGGTCGGCGAGCGTCGCGGCCTCGGTCGCGCCGCGCGCGATCAGGTCATCGACCGGCGCGCGGTTGCGGTGGCCGATTACGCACAGCGGCCAGCCCTTGCCGACGATATTCGCCGCCATCCCCTGACCCATCAGGCCAAGCCCCACAAATCCGACGGCTTCCTTGGTCATGGCATGTCCTCTCCCGGTGTCGGGATGAGGCTAGTGCCGTCGGCCGCAATGGTCCAGCACCGATCAGCCGGCCGCGCGCTGCAACATGCCGAACAGATCGCGCGGGTCGTCCGGGTCAGCCACCATGTCGAGTTCGGTGTAAAGCCCGGTTTCACGCGCCTTTTCCAGCACGTAGCGCAGCGCGGCGAAATCCTCGATGGCAAAGCCCACCGAATCGAAAAGCGTCACCTGTGTGGCGCTTTCCCGGCCCGGCGCTGTGCCGGCCATCACCTGCCAGAGCTCGGTGACAGGGTGGTCGGGCGCAAGCTGCTGGATCTCGCCTTCGATCCGCGTTTGCGGCGGGTATTCGACAAAGATGCGCGCGCGCAGCAGGATGTCGCGGTGCAGTTCGGTCTTGCCGGGGCAGTCGCCGCCGACCGCGTTCAGGTGCACGCCGGACCCGACCATATTGTCGCCGAGCACGGTGGCGTTGCGTTTGTCCGCCGTGACGGTGGTGATGATCTGCGCGCCCTCGATGGCCTCTTCCGCGGTGGCGCAGGGGATCACGCGCAACCCGCTGCCCGCGAGATTGCGCGCGCATTTGGCGGTGGCGGCAGGGTCGATGTCATAGAGCCTGACCGTGTCGATGCCGCAGATCGCCTGAAAGCCGATGCACTGAAACTCGGCCTGCGCACCATTGCCGATCACCGCCATCACGCGGGCACCGGCAGGCGCAAGGTGGCGCGCGGCGCGCGCCGACATCGCGGCGGTGCGCAGCGCGGTGAGCAGCGTCATCTCGGACAAAAGGACCGGATAGCCGGTGCGCATTTCGGCCAAAAGTCCAAAGGCTGTAACGGTTTGCAGCCCTTCCTTCATGTTGCCGGGATGGCCGTTGACGTATTTGAAACCATAGACCTCGCCATCCGAAGTCGGCATCAGCTCGATCACGCCCTCGCGGGAATGGGCGGGGATGCGGGCGGTCTTGTCGAAATCCTCCCAGCGCAGGAAATCGGCCTCGATGGCGTCGGCGAGGTCACGCAACATCGCCGCGAGGCCGATCCGGTGCACAAGCTGCATCATCTGCGCCACGCTCACAAAGGGCACCATGGCCAGGCGGGACGGCGCGCTCATGCGTAGCTGCGCGTCGGGCGGTCGAACACGCGCCGGCCCAAGAGCGAGGCGGTGAGGTCCACCATGACCGAGGCGGTGCGCCCGCGTTCATCAAGGAACGGGTTGAGCTCCACCAGGTCGAGTGAGGTGACGCAGCCCGCATCGCAGAGCATCTCCATCACCAGATGCGCCTCGCGCAGGGTGGCGCCGCCGGGCACCGTCGTGCCCACCGCGGGCGCGATGGCGGGGTCGAGGAAATCCACGTCGAGCGAGACATGCAGCAGCCCATCCGCCGCCGCGACCCTGTCGAGAAAGGCCGCGAGCGGCGCGCGGATGCCGTATTCGTCGATGGCGCGCATGTCGGCCACGTCGATCCCCTGCGCCTGCACCAGCGCATGTTCGGCGGCGTCAACCGAACGCAGGCCGATGATGCAGAGATGGGCGGGATCGACCCTTGCCGTCAGGGCGGGAAAGGCATCGAACCCCGGCTGGCCGGTGACATAGCCCAGCGGCGTGCCGTGCAGGTTTCCGCTGGTGGTGGTGTCGGGCGTGTGCAGGTCGGGATGCGCGTCGAGCCAGAGCACAAAGAGCGGCCGCCCCATCGTCGCCGCATGGGCCGCCATCCCGGCAACGGTGCCCAGTGACAGCGCATGGTCGCCGCCCAGAAAGATCGGCATGCCATCCGGCGCATGGCGCTGCGCGGCGCGCATCAGCGCCCGGGTCCAGCCCACGGTCTCGTCCAGCGCATGCAGGGCCGGGTTGCGGGGCGGGGCGACGCTGACGACGTCCGGGGCCACATTGCCGGTGTCGGTGACGGTATGGCCCAGATCGCGGATCGCCTCTGCGAGGCCGGCGGTGCGATAGGCATCAGGCCCCATGAGGCAGCCGCGGTTGCGCTTGCCGCTGTCGAGGGGGGCGCCGATCAGGATGCAATGTTTGTGTGTCATGCGCGCAGTGTCGCCGCTTTCTGTCCGTTTGTCACGGCCCTGCTCAGGCCCGGTTCAGGCCCGGCGCGCGGCGAGAAGCCAGACGCACACCAAAGCCAGCGAAAACAACGCGTTCCAGCTTGGCATCGACAGGGTCAGAAGCTCCCAGCTCACCTGGTCGCACATCACCAGCCGTGGGCCGTCGGTGGCCAGCAGGTCGCCCCCCGCCAGTCCGCCCAGCCCCGAACCGGTGCAGCTTGTCGGGCCTTCCCACCAGTCGCGTTCGACCCCGGTGTGATAGATGCCGATGCCGGCCGTCGTGAGGGCGGCAAGGGCACCCAGCAGCGGCAGCGCCGGGCCGCGCAGCGCCAGCGCAAGCACACCGATGGCAATGGCGGCCGCATGTGGCCAGCGCTGCCACAGGCACATGGCGCAGGGCGCATAGCCCAGCGCCTGAAAGACGAAGGCGCCCGCCAGAAGCGCCAGCGATCCGCCAGCGGCCAGCAGGATGAGCGATGCACGGGTCATAGATACCTCACCAGGACGAAGCCCCCGATCAGGAGCACGCAGAACAGGGTGAACACAAGCCCCAGCCTGCGTTCGATGAAATCACGGATCGGTGCGCCAAAGCGCCACAAGAGCCCCGCCACGATGAAGAACCGCAGCGCCCGGGCGACGATGGCCGACAGGATGAAGGGCACAAGCGCAAGCCCGGTCGCGCCCGAGGCAATGGTGATGACCTTGAACGGAAAGGGCGTGACACCCGCGATCAGCACGGCCCAGACGCCCCATTCGTTGTAGCGCCGGGCGAAGTCGTCGAACTTTTCAGCCTTGCCGTAGAAGTCGAGCACCGGGCGGCCGACCGTGTCGAACAGGCCCCAGCCGATATAGTAGCCCAGCAAAGCACCCGCGACCGACGCCGCCGTCGCCACGCCGGCGATCAGGAAGGCGCGGCGCGGCGCGGCGATGATCATCGGGATCATCAGGACATCGGGCGGGATCGGAAAGACCGAGCTTTCCACAAAAGCGATCACCGCGAGCGCCCAGAGCGCCCAGGGCGATCCGGCCAGGCCCATCGTCCAGTCGTAAAGTCGGCGGATCATCGCGGCACCTTCATCCTTTGCTTGCCTGTCGGCATGTTCCTCGCGCTATGATCAAACGCAATCGGGGTAAAGGGGTGACGGGTATGAAATGGCAAGGCAGGCGCGGCAGCCGCAACATCGAGGACCGGCGGCGCAGCGGCGCGGCCTCGGCGGGGGGGATCGGGGGCGTCGGTGTCGTCGTGGTGCTTGTGGTCGGCTATTTTCTGGGCATCGACGTGACGCCGCTTTTGCAGGGGCTCGACCAGCAGGGCGGCGCCGTCCAGACCTCGCAGGATGTGCAACTGACACCGGCAGACGAACGGGCGGCCGAATTCGTCTCGGTCACGCTGGCCGATACCGAAGAGGTCTGGGCCGACATCTTTCGCAGCCAGCTTGGCCGGACCTATGACGCGCCGATCCTGGTCCTGTTCAAGGGCACGACGCAGTCGGCCTGTGGCGGGGCGAGTGCCGCCACGGGTCCGTTCTATTGCCCGCCGGAACAGAAGGCCTTTCTCGACACCGATTTCTTTGTGACGCTCGACCGCCGCCTCGGCGCGCGGGGCGATTTCGCAGCCGCCTATGTCGTCGCGCATGAGATCGCGCATCATGTCCAGAACGAGCTTGGCATTCTGGAGCAGACCAACGCCCTGCGCGCCCGGTCGAGCGAGGCGCAGGGCAATGCGATTTCGGTCCGGGTCGAATTGCAGGCCGATTGTTTCGCCGGGATCTGGGCGCGCCGCGCGCAGGAACGGTTCTCCTCGATCGAGCGTGGCGATATCGCCGAAGCGATGAATGCCGCGGCCCAGATCGGGGACGATACGCTGCAACGCAATGCAGGGCAGGCGGTGCGGCCCCATACATTCACCCATGGCACATCAGAGCAGCGCCAGCGCTGGTTCCGCCGCGGCTATGACAGCGGCGACATCGCATCCTGCGACACGTTCAGCGCGCCTGGCCTCTGAGCGGCAAGCGTTGACGCGGGCAGGGCGGGTCGGTAAACGACAGCAGTCGCACTTGCCGGTGTGGCGGAACGGTAGACGCAGCGGATTCAAAATCCGCCGATGGCAACATCGTGAGAGTTCGAGTCTCTCCACCGGCACCAGCTTTTCGATTCTCCTGTGCCAGAGGCGACCGGTCGGGCCGCACTCCGCCAGGATTTGCGCCAATGGCACCGGGCTGGCGGGATTGGTGCCGCGTCGTGAACAGAATTGTGGCGGCTTTCCGGCAGGGCGCCTGCCGGGGCCGAGAAATATGGCGGTCCCGGACAATTTCCGGTCCTGTGACAATGACACCGCGAAATGCAATCGCTGATTGTCGGCATAACAGGCGGCGCAGGCTGAGCCTGCAGGAAACAAGGGGATATGGGCCCCGGACCTGTGGTCATTGTTGCGCAGGGCGAAACAGTCTTGCGCGGGGGCCGGTCCCGGCGCCGCCGGGTGATGCCGCGCCGTTAACTTTCCCCCCGCTTTGTGGACATGTTTCTGACATTTTTTCCTTTTTTTGAGGGGCTCTTCTGGCTATTGAGAAGAAGCCCAACTGGGGGGCGCCGATCGTCTGGGGGCGATCAACTGACCGGTCTACACGGTCAAAGGCGAAGTGTCTGCGGAAGAGGGCTGCCGTCCCTTCTTGTGACATTGAACGAAGGCTTCGGCGGTGCGTTGCATCGCCGGAACAGCGGGGTCGTGCGCAAAGCGCTCCGACGCCGTCGTTGGACGTTGATCCGCGGCGGTCTGCCGTTGGTTTTGGGTATTTTGGGAGATGGAACGATGACTGGAACGGTGCAAGGGACGTCGGGCGATGACCTGATTGATGTGACCTATGTGGGTGACGTCCAGGGTGACCGGGTGGACGCAGGCGATGCCGTGCTGCCCGGTGCGGCGCCCGATGACGACCTGATCGTCGGTCTCGAAGGCAATGACACGATTCTGGCCGGTCTGGGTAACGATGTCGTCTTTGGCGGGGCCGACGACGACCGGATCTACGGCGAGGACGGCGACGACGAACTGCACGGCGACGACGGGCAGGACATCGTCTTTGGCGGCGCGGGCAACGACGATCTCTTTGGCGGCGCGGGCGACGACACGCTCAAGGGCGGCGAGGGCGATGACCTGATCGTCGGCGGCGAGGGCATCAACTGGCTTTCGGGCGATGACGGTCGCGACACGTTCATCGCGACAGCCGGCGACTATGTCGATGGCGGCGCCGGGGGGGACGACAATGACACGCTCGACCTGCGCGGCATGGGGCCGTTCCGGCTCGAGAACCTGACGCCCGACAGCAATGGCAACGGGCAGAACGGCACCGTGGTGTTCCTCGACGCTGACGGCAACCCGACCGGCGAGATCATCACCTTTGCCGAGATCGAGACCATCCGCCGCGACGATCCGCCGCCGCCCGTAGCCGGTCCGGATGGGACCGTCGAAGGGACCGCCGGCGATGATCTGATCGACATCACCTACACCGGCGACCCCGAGGGTGACCGCATCGACAACGATGATGCGCTGCTGCCGGGCGCGGGCCCGAACGACGACCTCGTCTATGCCTTTGGCGGCAACGACACCGTGTTTGCCGGGGTCGGCGATGACGTCGTCTATGGCGGCGCAGGCGACGACACGCTGCATGGCGACGAGGGTGACGATTACCTGATCGGCAATGTCGGCAATGACACGCTCTATGGCGGCGACGGCAATGACGAATTGCGCGACGGCGGCGGCGACGGCGTGTTCTACGGCGGCGCGGGCGACGACCTGATCCGGGCCGGCGCGGGCAATGACACGATTTACGGCGGCGACGGCAGCGACCGGGTCTATGGCGGTGCGGGTGACGACGTGATCGACACGCGCGGCAACAACCCGCTGTTCGACAACCCCTATCCGCCGCTGCCGATGGACCCCGACATGTTCAACGACCGTGACACGGTCTTTGGCGGGGCAGGCAACGACACGATCATGACCGGCGACGACCGCGACACGATCTTTGGCGGGAGTGGCGATGACACCATCGACGCGGGCATTGACGATGACCTGGTCTATGCGGGCGCCGGCAATGACACTGTGATCGGCGGCGAAGGCAACGACACCATCCACGGTGGCGATGGCGACGACGTGATCTATGGCGGCCTCGGCCCGTCCTTCCCCGACGGCCTGAACATCCCCGATGATGAGGGTGATCTTGTGCCGGACAACGGCCGCGACCTGATCTATGGCGGCGCGGGCAACGACACGATCTATGGCCTTGACGACGACGACACCATCTTTGGTGGGGCCGGCGACGATACCATCGATGCCGGGATCGACGATGATGTCGTCTATGGCGGCGAAGGGAACGACACCATCACCGGCGGGCAGGGCAATGACACGCTCTTTGGCGGGGTCGGGTCGGACACCTTCCTTGGCGGCAATGGCGGCGACGTGGTGATCGGTGGTGAAGACCCCGATGACAGCGACATCGACGTGCTCGACCTGACCGGGTCGGGGGTGGATTTCATCACCTACACCTCGCCCGACCGCGAATCCGGGATCGTGACCTTCCTCGACGGGTCCACCATGACCTTTGCCGAGATCGAGAATGTCATCCCCTGCTTTACCCCCGGCACCGCGATTGCCACGCCCAAGGGTGAACGTCTGGTCGAGGAACTGCGCGAAGGCGACCGGATCATCACCCGCGACAATGGTATCCAGGAGATCCGCTGGGTCGGCCGCAAGGATGTGTCCGGCAAGATGCTGGTTGGCAGCCCGCACCTGCGCCCGGTGCTGATCAAGGCCGGCGCGCTCGGCAATGGTCTGCCGGAGCGGGATATGCTGGTGTCGCCGAACCACCGCGTTCTGGTCGCAAACGACCGCACGCAGCTTTACTTCGACGAGAGCGAAGTGCTGGCTGCGGCCAAGCATCTGGTGGGCAGCGCCGGGATCATGGAACTGGATGTGCTGGGCACCTCCTACATCCACTTCATGTTCGACCGTCACGAGGTCGTACTGTCGAACGGCGCCTGGACCGAAAGCTTCCAGCCCGGCGATTACAGCCTCAAGGGGATCGGCAATGCGCAGCGCACCGAAATCCTCGAACTGTTCCCCGAACTGAAGTCGGCGGAAGGGCTCGAAGGCTACCAATCGGCCCGCAAGTCGCTGAAAAAGCACGAAGCCCGGCTTTTGGTGAAGTAAACGGTATGCAGCAAGTCCCGGATCGGCAGATCCGGGGCGACAGGGGCGGGGCCGCGAAAGCGTGCCCCGCCTTCTGCTGTCAGAGGCCTGTTTCCCGCCGCCAGTCCGCCCAATCCTCGGGCGTGTCGAGGTCGCGGGTCGCGTGATCGCCGGGCAGGGGCACCGTGAGCATCCGCGCCCGATGCGCCCGCACGATCCGCCGCGCGCCTTCGTCGCCGCTGAGCGTTGCAAAGTCGGGGCGCAACCGCGCGTCGAACATCACCGGATGGCCGAGCGCGCCCCCTTCGGAGGTTGCGATCACGATGAGTGCATCGCCGGGGGGCGTTGCGGCAACGGTGGCGAGGTCATCCGCCACCAGCCCCGGCAGATCGGCCGCCATGATGAGAAACCGCGCAGAACCGGGCAGGGCCGCGACCCCCTCGCGCAGGGTGCCCCCCATCCCTTCGGCCGATCCCGGCAACACCAGCGGGTGATGGGCGAGGCCCGCCAGAGCGCGGGCGCGGGGGTGGTCGGGGCCGGGCAGCGCGACCCAGGGGGCGAGCCCGGCCGCAATGGCCGACGCGACCTGCCGGCGGACAAGCGGAACGCCTTCGACCTGCTCAAGCAGCTTGTCTGCACCCCGCATGCGGCGGGACAGGCCGGCGGCGAGGATCAGGATGGGCGTCACCCGCGCATCCGGCTGCCGTCTGCGTCAAAGAGCGGCGTGGTGATCCGGCGCGCCGGGCGCATCTCGCCCAGGATCTCGATCTCGGCTTCGAGCCCGTCATGCAGCATCTCGCGCGGGATCAGACCATAGGCGATGGATTTGCCCGCATGGTGCGAATAGCCCCCCGAGGTGCAAAAGCCCACGACCTCTCCCTGGATGAAGATCGGCTCGTAAGCCACGACATCTGCACCGTTTGCGTCCACCTCGAACACGACATTGACGCGTTTGGGCGGCACCGCGCGCTCTGCCTCGGCCGCGGCACGGCCGATGAAATCGACGGGCTTCTTCCAGGCGATGAAACGGTCGATCCCGGTCTCGGCGGCGGTGTAGTCAGGCGAAAACTCGCGCAGCCAGGAGCCAAAGAACCGGTCGAGCCGCAGCGACATCATCGCCCGCATCCCGAAAGGCGTGATCCCCATCGGCTGCCCCGCGGCCCAGAGCACCTGCCAGAGCGCGCGCTGGTCCATCGGGTCGCAATAGATCTCATAGCCAAGATCGCCGGTATAGCTCACCCGCTGCACGATGCAGTCCGCCTGACCGACCGTCATCCGCCGCAGGTCGAGAAAGGCGATGCCGCCCGTATCGGCGCGGGTGCAGGCGGACAGCAGGTCACGCGCGCGCGGTCCGGCAATCTGGAAACCTGTGCGTTTGTCGCTTATATTCTCTACAGTTACACCGCGTTCTTCATGTTGCAGGAACCAGCGGTGATGGATCTCCTGCGCGCCGTAGGAGGCGGTGAGCTGGAACGCATCCTCCGCCAGGCAGGACACCGTGAAATCGCCCCAGAGCCGCCCCTTGGGCGAGAGCATCGGCGTCAGCGACAGCCGCCCCGGCGCGGGGATGCGCCCGGCCATGATCCGGTCGAGCCAGGCGCGGGCGCCCGGCCCCGACACGCGGAACTTGCCAAAGTTCTGAATCTCATTGATGCCAACGCCTTGGCGCACAGACTTCACCTCGCGCGCGGTCGCACCAAAGGCGTTTGACCGGCGGAAGGACGGCACCTCGTAGGTCGGCTCATCGCCCTGTGCGAAATAGTTGACCACCTCGAGCCCGAATTGCTGCCCCCAGACCGCGCCAAGGCCGGTAAAGATGTCATACATCGGTGTCGTGCGATGCGGCCGCGCGGCGGGTTTTTCCTCGTTCGGATAGGCCACGGAAAACCGCGTCTGATAATTCTCGATCACCTTGGGCACGGTATAGCCCGGCGTGATCCAGCGGCCAAAACGACCCACGTCGAGCCCGGTCACGTCGCGCTCTGCCTCGCCACAGGTCATCCATTGCGCGAGCGTCAGCCCGACGCCCCCGCCCTGCGAAAAGCCCGCCATCACCCCGCAGGCCGACCAGTAGTTGCGCAGCCCCGGCACCGGCCCGACCAGCGGATTGCCATCGGGCGCAAAGGTAAAGGGGCCGTGGATCACCCGTTTCACCCCCGCGCGTTCGAGCAGCGGAAAGCGGCGATAGGCGAATTCGACCGAATCCTCGATCTTGTCGAAAGCCTCGTTCAGCAACTCGTGGCCAAAGCCCCAGGGCGTGCCATCGACAGACCAGGGCTCGCATTTCTTCTCATAGAACCCGATGCAGAGCCCGCGTCCCTCCTGGCGCAGATAGCTTTCGCCGCCGGGGTCCATCACATGCGGGAATTCGCTGCCGCGGTTGTAGATCTCGGGGATGTCGTCGGTGACGAGATACTGGTGCGCCATCGGCAGGACCGGCACGTAAACCCCTGCCATCGCACCGATTTCCCGCGCCCAGAGGCCGCCGGCATTGACTACGTGTTCGGCATGGATCGTGCCCTGTTCGGTCACCACGTCCCAGGTGCCGTCGGGGCGCGGATTGGTCTCGATCACGCGGTTCTGGATGACGATCTCGGCCCCGCCCATCCGCGCGGCCCTGGCATAGGCATGGGTGGTGCCAGAGGGGTCGAGGTGCCCGTCGAGCGGGTCATAGAGCGCGCCGATGATGCCTGCCACATTGACCATGCCATCGGTCATCCGCGTCACCTCGGCCGGTGTCAGGATTTCGGTGTCGAGCCCCATGTAGCGGTGTTTCGCCCGTTCGGCGCGCAGCATGTCGAACCGCTCTTGCGTGTCGGCCAATGTGATGCCGCCCACATGGTGCAGCCCGCAGGACATGCCGGTGATCGCTTCGAGTTCACGGTAGAGGCGGATCGTGTAGCCTTGGAGCGCCGCCATGTTGGTGTCGCCATTGAGCGTGTGGAACCCGCCCGCCGCGTGCCAGGTAGAGCCTGAGGTCAGCTCGCGCCGCTCGATCAGCATGACGTCGGACCAGCCGAGTTTGGTCAGGTGGTAGAGCACGGAGCAGCCGACAACGCCGCCCCCGATCACGGCAACGCGGGTGGTGGTTTTCATGGGTGCGGTCCTCTGGCGGTCTGGCTGTTGGCCTCAGATGACCATTGCCGCCCGTCAAAGGGTTTGCCAAAGGCGACGCGCTGCGTCGTTTACGGGCGGCCGTGTCAGGGAATGATGCGGGTGTATTTGGTGCCTTCGAGTGTCGCGCCGACGCGCAGCCCGACCTGGGCAAAGACGACCGCGATCACCGGGGCGAGCGATGTCGTCGTCTCGGCCCGCAGCATCTCGCCCTGGTCGTTGATGGCGTAGAACATGTTTGCGCCCGCCGCCCAGCCCGGCGACTGACGAAACTCGAGCAGCGCCTCCTGCGTCATGAAGAACAGCACATGGCTGAACTGCTGCGCGCCGATCTGTAGCCCGGCACTGGCGGCGGCGGCAGAGTAATAGTCCACCGTGCTCTGCCCCACCATCAGCGCGCCGCGCCCGAAGGAGCCGCCAAAACCGAGGCCGACCTCGGTCACCAGCGGCATCACCAACATGCCCGCCGCGCGGCCGGCCACGTCGCGGGTGCCGGGATAGTTTGAATACATGAAGTTGAGCGTGCTCTGCACCCGCCCGTCGATCTGCGCCGCGCCGCCGCTGCCGATCCCGTTGCCGCAGGCGGCCAGCGTCGTGGTTGCGCAGGCGCCCAGCGCGAAATTGCGTCGTGAAAGGGTAAGGGTCATGGTCTTGCCTATCTGCTGCCCGTGGATGGCTGCCTTGTGTCCGGCAACCTTTTGCACACTATATGCGCGAAAGGGCGTCCTGTCACCCGCCTCATCTCCTGCGAGCGGCATTCAGCCGTTGAGCAGACGGGCGGCCTCGGGCGCGAAATAGGTCAGGATCCCGTCACAGCCGGCGCGTTTGAAGCACATCAGGCTTTCCATCATGACCTTGGGCCCGTCGAGCCAGCCATTGGCGATGGCGGCCTGCATCATCGCGTATTCGCCCGACACCTGATAGGCGAAGGTCGGCACGCCAAAGCTGTCCTTCACCCTGCGGCAGATGTCGAGATAGGGCATGCCCGGCTTGACCATCACCATATCCGCGCCCTCCATCAGGTCACGCTCGATCAGGCGCAGCGCCTCGTCGCTGTTGGCGGGGTCCATCTGATAGGTGTTCTTGTCACCCCGAAGTGCGGCAGAGGCGCCCACCGCATCGCGGAAGGGGCCGTAAAAGGCGCTCGCGTATTTCGCGGCATAGGACAGGATCGCGACCTTCTGGTGGCCTTCCTGTTCCAGTGCGGCGCGCATCGCCCCGATGCGCCCGTCCATCATGTCCGACGGGCCCAGGATGTCGGCCCCCGCCGCGGCCTGCGCCAGCGCCATGCGGACAAGCGCCGCGACCGTGCGGTCATTGACGATCTCGCCGTCTTCGACAAAACCGTCATGGCCGTTGATGTTGTAAGGGTCGAGCGCGATGTCGGTCATCACCGCCATCTCGGGCACCGCATCCTTGATCGCGCGGATGGCGCGATTGGCGATGTTGTCGGGGTTCCAGGCCTCGGCGCAATCCTCGGTGCGAAACGCCATCGCGGTATAGGGAAAGATGCACATCGCCGGGATGCCCAGCGCATGCGCCTCGCGCGCGGCCTGCGCGATGCGGTCCACCGTCTTGCGCGTGACGCCCGGCATGGAGGCGATGGGCGTCTCGTCGTCATGTCCCGCCATGACGAACACCGGCCAGATGAAATCGGACGCATCCAGATGCGTCTGGCGCACCAGCGCGCGCAGCGCAGGGGTGCCCCGCAGGCGGCGGAAGCGGGCGGCGGGGAAGGGGGCGACGGTGGGTTTCATCGACAGGGCCTTTCTTGTCACACCGCTTGGGTGGCATGGATTTTCCCGCCCCACAAGTCTGGGCATTGCCCACGCGCGGCGCTAGGTTCGCCCGAAAAGCAACCATCAGGCGAATTGCGCTTTGGACTGGACGAAAACCCTCTTTGAAGTCATCGACATGCGGTCCTTCTCGAACCTGTGGTTCTGGATCATTCTGGCCGTCGTCTGGTCCTCGGCCAGCCATTATGTTCTGGGCGTGCCCTATGACATGATCATCCGCGCGCGGCGGCATGGCGGGCAGGCGCTGACCGACCTCGAGGATAGCGTGCGCATCTCGGTCAACCGGCTTTTGTATATCGGGCGGGTGTCGGGGCTGTGGCTGCTGGGCTTCGTGACTTTTGTGCTCACGATCCTGCTCACGCTCGCGGTCTGGTACAGGGTCGAGTTTGCGCAGGCCGTCGCCCTGATCGCGGTGCCGATGACGCTGGTGGGGTTCATGAGCCTGTCCACCGCGCAACAGATCGAGGCCGAGGCGCCGACAGGCGACGCGCTGTTCCGCCGGCTGATCCGGCACCGGTTCTGGACGCAGGTGATCGGGATGACCTCGATCTTTGTCACGGCCATGTATGGGATGTACAAGAACCTGACGGTCATGCCGTGGCAATAAGGGCCGCGGGGTGACGCCTGTGGTTGACTTTGGCGCGTCGCAAGGTAGGTGAGCGCAATGTCGTCCTCCCCCCACCATATCACTGTCGGCGGCGCGCCCGAAGGCTTTGACGCGCGGCTGATCCTGAACGAAGTCGCGCGGCTGTCCGGCCCGGTCATCCATGTCGCGCGCGATGACAAGCGGCTGGCCGCGATGCAGGCGGCGCTGGCGTTTTTCGACCCCGCGATGCCGGTCATCACCTTTCCCGGCTGGGACTGTCTGCCCTATGACCGCGTCTCGCCCAATGCCGAAGTGTCGGCGACGCGGATGGCGACGCTGGCGGCGCTGGTGCACCAGATGCCCGACCGCTTCGTGCTGCTCACCACGCTCAACGCCGCGACGCAGCGCGTGCCGGCCCGCAGCCTGCTGCGCGCGGCGGCCTTTTCCGCCCGCGTGGGCGACCGGGTGGACGAGGCCGCGCTGCGCGCCTTTCTGGTGCGCATGGGCTTCAGCCAGAGCCCCACGGTGCTCGAACCCGGCGATTATGCCGTGCGCGGCGGCATCATCGACATCTTTCCGCCCGGCCAGTCCGGCCCGGTGCGGCTCGACTTCTTTGGCGACACGCTCGACGGTGCGCGCCGGTTCGACCCGGCCACGCAGCGCACCACGGAAAAGCTGACGCTGGTCGAGCTTGCGCCGGTGTCCGAGGTGATCCTCGACGAGGAGTCGGTGACGCGCTTTCGCCAGAATTACCGGATCGAGTTCGGCGCGGCCGGCACTGATGATCCGCTTTACGAAGCGGTGAGCGCGGGGCGCAAACATGCAGGGGTCGAGCATTGGCTGGGGTTCTTCCATGCCACGCTCGAGACGCTGTTCGACTATCTGCCCACAGCCACAGTGACGCTGGATGAGCAGAGCACGCCCACCCGTATCGCCCGCTGGGACGCCATCGCCGACCAATACGAAACGCGCAAGCTGGCGCTCGGGCAAAAGGGGCGGATGGACACGGTCTACAAACCCGCGCC
>JAACUH010000009.1 GCA_009993005.1 Rhodobacterales bacterium | reverse complement strand
GCCCGAGGCGCAGATGCGCCGCCTTCTGGCGATCATGGCCCGCCTGCGCGACCCCGCGACCGGCTGCCCCTGGGACATCGCACAGGATTTCGCCTCGATCGCGCCCTACACGATCGAAGAGGCGCATGAGGTCGCCGATGCGATCGACCGGCAGGACTGGGCCGATCTGGAGGGCGAGTTGGGCGATCTGCTGCTCCAGACAGTCTATCACACGCAGATGGGCACCGAGGCCGGGCATTTCACCTTTGCCAGCGTCGCCCGCGCAATCAGCGACAAGATGGTCGCGCGCCATCCGCATGTCTTTGGTGCCGACAGCCGCGACAAGACCGCCGCCCAGCAGACCGCCGACTGGGAGCGGATCAAGGCCGCCGAGCGCGCCGGACGCGCGCAGGGCCGCACGCTCGACGGGGTGGCGATGGGCCTGCCCGCGCTGATGCGCGCGGTCAAGCTGCAAAGGCGTGCGGCGCGGGTGGGTTTTGACTGGCCGCAGGTGGACCAGGTGCTGGACAAGCTCGTGGAGGAGGCGCGCGAACTGGCCGAGGCGCGCGACGCCTTGACGCCCGCCGAAGTGGCCGAGGAAATGGGCGATCTGCTGTTCGTGATGGCCAACCTCGCCCGGCATCTGGATGTGGACCCCGAGGCCGCGCTGCGCGCCGCCAACGCCAAATTCACCCGCCGTTTCGCCGCCATCGAGGATGCGCTTGCGGCACAGGGCCGCACCCCGGCGCAAAGCGACCTGGCCGAGATGGACGCGCTATGGGACGCGGCCAAGGCGGCGGAACGCACAAGATAATGTTGACTGATTAAATCAGGTATTGACCCGAGCAAAAGACTTAGGTTTAGACGGCGGCAGTGAATACCGGAGCACACCTCACCATGCGCAAGTCCCTGCTGACCGCCGTTGCCATCTTTGCCACCACGCCGGCGCTGGCCGATGTGAATATCTACACCACCCGCCAGCCCGAGCTGATCGCGCCGGTGATGGCCGCCTTTACCGCGCAGACCGGCATCGCGGTGAACCTCGCCTTTGTCGAAAGCGGGCTTGTCGAACGGCTCAAGGCCGAAGGCCGCCGCTCGCCCGCAGACCTGGTGATGACGGTCGATATCGCGAACCTGCACCAGATCGTCGCGGCCGACGTGCTGCAACCGGTGGACAGCGCCATCCTCACCGCCGCCGTGCCCGCCGACCTGCGCAGCGCCGACGGGCTGTGGTTTGCGCTCACCAGCCGCGCGCGTGTGGTCTATGCCCATGCAGACCGCGTGGCGCCGGGCGAGGTGACCACCTACGAGGACCTCGCGTCAGAGAAATGGCGCGGCCGCATCTGCACCCGGTCGGGCGTGCACAATTACAACCTCGCGCTGCTCTCGGCCTATATCGCGCATCACGGCGAAGAGGCCGCGCGCGACTGGGCGGCCGGGCTGCGCGCCAACCTCGCGCGCCGCCCCGAAGGCAACGAGCGCGCCCAGGCCCGCGCCGTCTGGGCGGGCGAATGCGACATCGCCATCGGCAACACCTATTACATCGGCCAGATGACGGCCGACCCCGAACAGCAGGACTGGGCCGCAGCCCTGCGCGTGGAGTTTCCGACCTTCGAGACTGGCGGCACGCATATCAACGTCTCGGGCGTCGCCATGACCCGCGCCGCGCCGAACCGCGCCGAGGCGCTGCGCCTGATGGAGTTCCTCGTCTCGCCCGAAGCCCAGGCGATCTATGCCGAAAGCAACTTTGAATATCCGGTGCTTGCGGGCGCGGCGCTCGCGCCCATCGTCGCGGGATGGGGCGACTTCACCCCCGACAGCATCGACCTGACCGAGGTCGCCGGCCACCGCGCCGCCGCGCTGCGGATCATGGAAGAGGTGAATTACGACGGCTAGCCCGTTTTGCGCGCGGGGCGCGTCTGCGCCACTTGGCAGAGCCGCCCCCGCGCCCTATCTCTGCGCCATGAGCATCGTGACCCCGATCCCGCCCTCCGTGCCGCTGCCCGCGCGGCTTGCCCTCAAGATCCCCGTGATCGGATGGATCGCGCGCGACGTCCTCTTTGGCGACAAGGACAACATCTGGTACGCGCTGGTCATCCTGCTGACAGCTTTCATCTATGCGCTGGCAACATGGGGCCTGCCCGCGCTGGTGATGACGGCGCTCTCGCTGGTGCCGCTGTGCTTTTTCATGATCGTCTACTTCAGCAAGCCCTGGTAGCGTCGGCAGCGCATGGCTTGTGTGCCGTGCGGGCCTCTGGCATCGTAATTCCTTGTCAAGCCGGATCATTTCCATGCGCCGAATCGTTGCCCTCTGCCTTGCGCTTTTCTCGCTCGGCGCCGCCCCGGTCGCGGCACAGGGTCTGGGCGAGCGCCTGTTCGGCAGCAAATCCTCCTGTTTTGCCCGCGCCTATACCGCCGACCACCTCGCCAGCCACCCCCTGCAGCAAGTGACCGAGATCACCCTGCGGCCCGACGTCGCGGCGATGCGCATGGGCGGGGAGGTCGAAGCGGTGATGATCTCGGTCCGGCGGCGCGCCGACAGCGAAACCTATTTCGGCAGCGCCTATTGCGACCGCACCGGCGCGGCGCTGACCTGCTACCGCGAGGGGGACGCCGGCAGCTTCAAGCTGACCGAGGCCGCGAATGGCGCGCTGCGGCTCGAGGTCGGGCCAAACGGGATGAGCTTTGAGGGCAGCGCGGATTTCGTGACACTCGAGGCCAACCGCGGCGATGACCGGGTGTTCCTGATCCCGCCCGCGCCCTGCCCCTTCTAACCTGCGGCCTTGTCCTCGAGCGCGAGCCACTCCTCCTCGGCCGCAGCAAGCGCGCCCTGCCGTTCGGTCAGCGCGGCGCTCGCCTTGGCGAATTTCGCAGGCTCCCGGGTGAACAGCGCAGGGTCCGACAACAAGGTGGTCAGCTTGGCGATCTCCGCCTCAAGCGTCGCGATCACGCCCGGCAACGCGTCGAGGCGGTGGCGCTCGGTAAAGCTGAGCCCGCCGCGCTTTGGTGCCGCCGTCTCGCGCGGCTTGTCCTTGGGGGCAAGGCTGGCCGCGGCGGCCACCTCCATCTCGATGCTGCCGCGCTGGTTGCGGTAATCCGACCAGCCGCCGGCATAGACCGTCGCGCGCCCGTCGCCTTCCATCGCGATGGTGGTGGTGGCCACCCGGTCGAGGAAATCGCGGTCGTGGCTGACCAGCAGCACCGTGCCCTCGTATTCGCCCAGCAGGTCCTGCAACAGATCCAGCGTCTCGATATCCAGGTCGTTCGTCGGCTCGTCGAGCACCAGCACATTGCTCTCGCGCGCCATGATCCGCGCCAGCAGCAGCCGCGCCTTCTCCCCGCCCGAGAGCGAGCGCACCGGCGCGCGCGCCTGCGCCTCGTCAAAGAGGAAATCCTTGAGATAGCCCATCACATGCCGCGGCTCGCCGCGCACCATCACCTGATCGGCCTTGCCCGACACCCGCATTTCGGGGTCGCCCGTGAGACTGTCCCACAGGCTCATCTCCGGGTCGAGCGCCGCGCGCGACTGGTCGAGAACCGCGACAGAGAGGTTCGTGCCGGTCTTGATCTGCCCGCTGTCCGGTTGAACTTCGCCCAGCAACATCTTGATCAGTGTGGTTTTTCCCACCCCATTCGGCCCGACGAAGGCGATCCGGTCCCCGCGCTGCACGGTGAGGTTGAAGTTGCTCACGATCGGACGCCCGTCATAGGCCTTGCCCAGACCCACCGCCTCCATCACCCGCTTGCCCGAGATCTGCCCGCCCTCGAGTGCCAGCGCCGCCGTGCCCTGCCGGCGGATCTGCGCCGCGCGTTCCGCCCGCAGGTCGGCCAGCGCGCGCACCCGTCCCTGGTTGCGCTTGCGCCGCGCCGAAATGCCCTCGACCGCCCAGCGGCCTTCGGACTTGATCTTGCGGTCAAGCTTGTGGCGGGCGAGGTCCTCGTCCTCCCAGACCTTGTCGCGCCAGGCCTCGAACCCGTCAAAACCGGTCTCCTGCCGCCGCACCGCGCCCCTGTCGATCCAGAGCGTCGCCCGCGTGAGTTCGCGCAGAAAGGCGCGGTCATGCGAGATGATGACAAAGCCGGTGCGCGTCTCCTTGAGCTCGGCCTCGAGCCAGGCAATCGCCGCGATGTCGAGGTGGTTGGTCGGCTCGTCGAGCAGCATGAGTTCCGGCGCCTCGGCCATCAGCTTGGCCAGCGCCGCGCGCCGCCGCTCTCCGCCCGAGGCCACATTCACATCCCGCGCAGGGTCAAAGCGCAGCCCCTCGGCCACGATATCCACCCGGTAGGCCTCCTCGGCGGGCAGGCCGCTGGTGGCGAAATCGCCCAGCGTGGCAAAACCGGCCATCTCCGGGTCCTGCTCCATATAGCCGACCGTCACGCCGGGGGCGACCGCGCGGGCGCCCCGGTCAGGCTCCACCAGCCCTGCCATCACCTTCATCAGGGTGGATTTGCCCGACCCGTTGCGCCCCACCAGTGCCACCCGGTCGCCGGGTTGCACGTTGAGCGACAGGTCGTCGAACACCGGATCGCCGCCAAAGGTGAGCGAGATGCCGGAAAGCTGGAGAAGGGGTGCGCGTGCCATGCGCGCCAGCTAATAGGCCCGCCAATCAGGCGCAACCCCGCCCCTTCATCTTGCCAAAAATATCCCCGCCGGAGGCTCCGCACCCGCCACCCCGCGCTGCCGCCTGCGGGTCAGCCCGCCACCGCCCGCAACGCGCGCGCCCGCGCGGGCGGGATCGCGCGGATCTCGAGCCCGGTAAAGACATGCAGCGTGTTGAGGTCGGTATCGACAACCGCATGGTCGCTCACCCAGCCGCCCATCACCAGATAGGTCCGCAACAGCGGCGGCATCCGCAGCATGGCGAGCCGCGGATCCGCCACGCGCCGGCGCGGCCGCTGGGCAAAGCGGAACACATTGGGCGCCTTCACGCGCGGCAGCCAGCGCTTGGGTGCCAGATGCCGTTCGCGCAGCATGGCAAAGGCATCGACATAGGTGTCGGCCTCGGTCCCCGCAAAAGACGAACAGCCAAACAGCAACTCGACCCCCTGCTCGTCCACGAAGCGCGCCATCGCGCCCCAGGCCACGCGCAAGATATCGGCGTCCTGCACATCGGGATGGATGCAGAACCGCCCCAGCTCGACCATCTTGCCCTCATAGGCGCGCAGGGCCGAAAGCTCGTAATATTGCGCGGAATAGCTTTGCGCGATTTCGGCGCCGCACAGCGGCATCAGGCGGAACACGCAGACCAGCCGGCCGCCCTGCACCTCTTCGATCAGCACATGCCGGCACAGGTCGTCAAAGCGGTCCCGGTCGAGCCGGTCAGGCCGTGCAGCACCACCCGCCCGTTCGACAAAGCACAGATGTCGCAGCGCCTGCGCCGCGCGGATATCCGCCGCCCCACCGGCGAAACGCGCCGCGTATTTTCCCCGGCGCAACGACACGTCCATGACTGACCCCACTTGGCGGACCCGCTCTGCCGACCTACCTACGCTCCAATTGTGACAATGGATACAACCAAAGAAGGGCGCGCGGGATGGACAAGGTCATCAAATCGGATGCGGAATGGCGGGCGCAGCTGTCGGAGCTTGCCTACAAGGTGACGCGCCAGCACGGCACCGAGCGCGCCTTTACCAATGACAATTTCCCGAAGGTGCCCGGCACCTACATGTGCATCTGTTGCGGGCAGCCGCTGTTCGACCAGAACACCAAGTTCGACAGCGGCACCGGCTGGCCGTCGTTCTATGCGCCGCTCGACGCCGAGGTGGTGGGCGAAACCGTGGACCGGAGCTTTTTCATGCGCCGCACGGAGGTGCATTGCGCGCGTTGCGACGCGCATCTGGGGCATGTCTTTCCCGATGGCCCGGCGCCCACCGGGCTGCGCTACTGCATGAACGGCGTGGCGCTGCGCTTTGCGCCCGCGGACGACAGCGCCGGCTGAGCGGTCAGCCCCCGCCCAGCAATGTGCTGGCGTCGAAATTGCCCACATTGCCAAAGAGTTGCCGCAGGAAGCTGACGTCGCGGATATTGTCGTCCGTGACCCGGCGCGATAGCGTGACCACTTGCCCGTCAGCCAGGCCAAAGCGTTCGACATTGCGCAAGATGCCGTTCGCGTCAAAGCTCACCGCCAGCACCTGACGCTCGACCTCGCGCGGCTCGAACGGGCCCATGAGGCGGAACCGGCTGGTCACATAATACAGATCGCCCCCCGCGATCACCCCGGTCGAGGTCGGCGCGCCGATCGCGGCGATCACGGTCTCGCGCGTGTCCACGCCCACGGAGATCGCGGCAAGATCGCTTTCGGGGGGCACATAGCCGTGGTTGCGGAACAGCGGCGTGCAGCCGGCCACGGCAAAGGTCAGGAGCGCGGCAAGTGCGGCGCGCCGCAGACCGCCCGCCACAGGCCGGCTGGCCCTGACCCGTGACCGGGGCCCTGCATCGTGACTGCCCATAGATGCCCCCTTGCCTTGGCGCGACGTGCCTTTTATCCGGCTTACAACATGCACCGCACCCTGTTCAAGAAAGGAAGCGTTGATGTCGCCGCTGCCCCACCTGCCCTTCCGCCTCGCCGACCTGCCCAACCGCACCGTGACGCGCTTTGCGCTCGACCCCGATGCAGAGGCCCGCGCGGCGGTGGCCGATGTGCTGGGCATTCCGGCAGTGCGCAAGCTGCGCTTTGCCGGAACGCTCACGCCGCAGGGCCGGCGCGACTGGCGGCTCGATGCCGAACTGGGTGCGACGGTGGTGCAGGACTGCGTCGTCACGCTGGACCCGGTGAGCACGCGGATCGACGAGGCGGTGGTGCGGCTCTATCTCGCCGAGATCGACGCGCCCGAGGCCGGCGAGGTCGAGATGCCCGAGGATGACACGGTCGATCCGCTGCCCGCGAGCCTCGATGTGGCCGAGGTGATGATCGAGGCGCTGGCGCTCGCGCTGCCGCCATTTCCGCGCGCCGACGGCGTCGCGCCGGTCGATCTGACCGTGACCGAACCCGGACTGACACCGCTGCGCGAGGCCGACATCAAACCCTTTGCCGGGCTCGCGGACCTGCGCGACCGCCTGGCCAGGAAGGACGACAACGAGGGCTGACGGGCGCGCGCAAAACCGCTTGCACTCGGGAGCAATCGCAGTATGTTCGCGACCTCTTGAACAACGCGGCTCGACAGCGCGGGACTTATGCCCTAAGACCCGCCCGACATCGCAAGACGACATATGTAATCAGGGCCATGTGCCCACCATCCGAGGTTGTGACATGGCTGTCCCACAGAATAAAATCTCCAAGTCGCGCCGCAACATGCGCCGGTCGCATGATGCGTTGGTCGCGGCCAACCCCAACGAATGCCCGAACTGCGGCGAGCTGAAGCGCCCGCACCACATCTGCCCGTCCTGCGGGTTCTACGCAGAACGTGAAGTCGTCGCATTGGCCACCGAGGTCGATCTGGACGAAGACGCGGCCTAAGCCGCGTCACGCAGCGCATCATGACCAGTCCAAGCCCGGATCAGGTTCCGACACAGGCCAAAGCCGGGCCCGGAACAGGGGCCGGGGCAAAACCCGCCGGCATCGTCCTTTCGCTGGACGCCATGGGCGGTGACAAGGGGCCTGCGACGGTTGTCGCGGGCCTGCGGCTGTTTCTGACCGACGAGCCTTCGGCACAGGTGCTGCTGCATGGGCCGCAGGAAGTGCTTGCCCCGCTGCTGGCCAAACGGCGGCTGGGCGATCAGGTGACCATCGTGCACGCACCCGACGTCGTGGCGATGGCCGACAAGCCCAGCCAGATCATGCGCCATGGCAAGAACACCTCGATGTGGTCCGCCATTGATGCGGTGCGCTCGGGCGCGGCTTCGGTCTGCATCAGCTGCGGCAATACCGGCGCGCTGATGGCGGTGAGCATGGTGCGCCTGCGCAAGGCCGAAGGCGTGAACCGCCCCGCCATCGCCTGTCTCTGGCCGTCGCGCAATCCGGCCGGGTTCAACGTCATGCTCGATGCCGGCGCCGATATCCGCGCCGATCAGGACGACCTGCTGACCTATGCCCTGATGGGCGCCTCCTATGCGCGCAACGGTCTGGGCATCGCGCATCCGCGCGTCGGCCTGCTCAATGTCGGCGTCGAGGAACACAAGGGCCGCGCAGAGCTCAAGCTCGCGCATGACCTGATCGCACGCGCGGCGCCGCAGGGCGATTTCGCCTATATCGGCTTTGTCGAAGGCGGCGACCTGCCCGCGGCGCGGGTCGATGTGATCGTCACCGATGGCTTTACCGGCAATGTCGCGCTCAAGACCGGCGAAGGCACCGCGAACCTGATCTCGGGCCTGCTGCGCGAGGCCTTCAACAAGACCCCGCTGTCGCGCATCGCGGCGCTGCTCGCCATGACCTCGCTGGGCCGGCTCAAGAAACGCATCGACCCGCGCCGCGTCAATGGCGGCGTGTTCCTCGGCCTCAACGGCACCGTGATCAAGAGCCACGGCTCTGCCGATGCGACCGGGATCGCCGCGGCGCTGCATCTGTCCTACAAGCTCGCGCAGAGCGGCTTTTCCGACAAGCTGGCGGCACGGGTTGCAACTGCGGTCAGCCTTGCCCAAGATGCCGCGCAGATGGGGCCCGGGGATGGCGCGCAGGACAGCGCGGCAACCGGGACAGGGGCTGAAGGAACACCATGACGATTCGTGCCGTGGTCCGTGGTGTCGGGCATTATCTGCCTGACCGCGTTGTGCCGAATTCGGAATTCGAGGCGTCGCTCGACACGTCTGACGAATGGATCCGCACGCGTTCGGGCATCGAGCGTCGGCATTTCGCGGCCGACGGGCAGACCACATCCGACCTCGCCACCCGCGCGGCGCGCGCGGCTCTGGCCGCCGCAGAGATGGACGGGGCAGATATCGACGCGATCATCCTTGCCACCTCGACCGCTGACCTGACATTCCCGTCGGCGGCGACGATGGTGCAGAACGCGCTTGGCAACTCCAACGGCTATGCCTTTGATATCCAGGCTGTTTGCGCGGGATTCGTCTTTGCCCTCTCGACCGCGAACGCGATGATCCTCTCGGGGCAGGCGCGCCGGGTGCTGGTGATCGGGGCCGAGACATTCTCGCGCATCATGGATTGGGAGGACCGGTCCACCTGCGTCCTGTTCGGTGACGGCGCGGGTGCGCTGGTGCTCGAGGCGCAGGAGGGCAGCGGCACGACCGACGACCGCGGCATCCTTGCCATGGACCTGCATTCCGACGGCAGCTACCGCGACCTGCTTTATGTCGATGGCGGCGTGTCCACCCAGACCACCGGGCGGCTGCGGATGGAGGGGAAAGAGGTCTTTCGCCATGCCGTTGAAAAGCTTGCACAAACCGCCCATGCCGCGCTGGACAAGGTGGGGCTGACGGGCGCGGATGTGGACTGGATCGTGCCGCATCAGGCCAATCTGCGCATCATCACCGCCACCGCGCAGCGCATGCAGGTGCCGATGGAGCGGGTGGTGGTGACAGTGCAGGACCATGGCAACACCTCGGCGGCCTCGATCCCGCTGGCGCTGTCGGTGGGCGTGCAGCGCGGGCAGATCAAGCCGGGCGATCTGGTGGTGACAGAGGCGATCGGCGGCGGCCTCGCCTGGGGCGCCGTGGTGCTGCGCTGGTAGCGGCAGACCGCCTGTGAAAGGCGCGCGACAAGCCCTTGATATTGACTCTAAAATGCCCGTTGCCCTAGGATCGTGAAAACAGGGGGATGGACATGGCGGAAAAGACGCTGACACGGATGGATCTGGCCGAGGCTGTCCACAACGAAGTGGGCCTGTCACGCAACGACAGCGCCACGCTGGTCGAGGCGGTGTTGCGGCATATCTCGGATGCGCTGGTCGCGGGCGAAACGGTCAAGATCTCGTCCTTCGGCACATTCTCGGTCCGCGACAAGGCCGCCCGCATCGGGCGCAATCCCAAGACCGGCGAAGAGGTGCCGATCCACCCGCGCCGCGTTCTGACCTTCCGCTCATCGCATCTGATGAAGGACCGCGTCGCGTCGGGCAACAAGTAGGGGCGCCAGGACATGGCCAAATCCCGCGACGCCTTTCGCACCATCAGCGAAGTGGCCGACTGGCTCGAGACGCCCGCCCATGTCCTGCGCTTCTGGGAAAGCAAGTTTCCGCAGATCAAACCTGTCAAACGCGCCGGTGGCCGCCGCTATTACCGCCCCGAGGACATGGCGCTGCTGGGCGGGATCAAGACCCTGCTGCATGACCAGGGCATGACCATCAAGGGCGCGCAGAGGGTGATCCGTGATCTGGGCGTGCGCCATGTCGCGGCATTGGGCCCCCAGCCGGAAAGCGATGACGGCGACGCTATCGCCGTCGAAGGAAGCCTCGCCCATTCGCCAGCAAGCCCGTCGCCAGCAAGCCCGTCGCCAGCAAGCCCGCCGCCAGCAAGCCCGTCGCCAGCAAGCCCGTCGCCAGCTCCCTATTCGACAGCACCCGCCCCGTCGACCACCCCGCCGACCACCCCGTCGCCGCTGCCCTCTGCCCCGGCCGGGGCGATCCTGCGCAAGCCGGCCCGCACCCTGCCCGAGGCCGCGCCTGCCCGCGCGACAGCGGCACAGGACGACCTGCTGGCCCTTGTGCTCGCCACCGACCCGCGGCGGCTGCGCGGGAAATCGGCGGCGATTGCGCCGCTCGTGCTGCGGCTCGAACGGTTGCGCGACAAGATGCGGCAAGAGCAGGGCTGAGCATGCGGGTGATGCGACGACCTGCCCTCCTGCACTGCTTTTTCCCGCTTGCCCTCCCCCGCGAAACCGCTATGAACAACGCCAGTCGGGCTATAGCGCAGCCTGGTAGCGCGTCCGTCTGGGGGACGGAAGGTCGCAGGTTCAAGTCCTGCTAGCCCGACCAAAAAACCGCCCGCCCGGTTCGCCGTGGCGGGCGTTTTTGTAACTGCAACCGGGGGGCCCGAGATGACAGGCGTGCTGCCAAGCCAGTCCATCCGCGCGATGATCGCGGCGGGGCAGATCACGGCCAGCCCCGATGTGACCCCGCAACAGGTGCAACCGGCCTCGCTCGACCTGCGGCTGGGGCATGTCGCCTACCGCGTGCGTGCCTCGTTTCTCGCCGGCGCAGGGCGCCGCGTGGCCGACCGCATCGCCGATTTCGAGATGCACCGCGTGGACCTGTCCCAGGGCGCGGTGCTGGAGAAAGGTTGCGTCTATGTCGTGCCGCTGCTTGAGGGGCTCGCCCTGCCTGCCGGCGTGCAGGCGGTGGCCAATGCCAAATCCTCGACCGGGCGGCTCGATCTGCTCACCCGCACGATCATCGATGGCGGGACCGAGTTCGACCGGATCCCCGCAGGCTACCACGGCCCGCTTTATGCCGAGATCTGCCCAAGGTCGTTTTCGGTGCTGGTGCGGGCGGGGATGCGGCTCAACCAGATCCGGTTTCGCAAAGGCCAGGCGGTGCTGTCCGACGCGGCGCTGCGCGCGCGCCATGCCGCCAGCCCGCTGGTCTCGGGCGAGGCTGTCATCAGCGACGGGCTGGGGTTCTCGGTTGACCTCGCGCCCCTTGCCGGCACGCTGGTCGGCTACCGCGCCAAGCCGCATACCGGGGTGATCGACCTTGACCTGATCGGCCATTACCCTGCGGCCGCGTTCTGGGAAGAGGTGCACGGCAGCGACGCCAGCATCATCCTCGACCCCGGCGCCTTCTACATTCTGGTGAGTCGCGAGGCGGTCACGATCCCGCCCGACTGCGCCGCCGAAATGGCGCCCTACCTCGCCATGGTGGGCGAATTCCGGGTGCATTACGCGGGCTTTTTCGACCCCGGTTTCGGCCATGCGGCGGCAGGCGGCGCCGGCTCGCGCGGCGTGCTCGAAGTGCGCTGCCACGAGGCGCCCTTTGTGCTCGAACATGGTCAGGTTGTGGGGCGTCTGGTTTACGAAGCGATGGCGGCGGTGCCCGACATGCTTTATGGCCGCGACATCGCGTCGAATTATCAGGGCCAGGGGCTCAAGCTGTCGAAACATTTCCGGGCGGTGTGACCCGCCCGGACTGATCGCTTCAGGCGCGGCGCCGCGCACTGGCCCAGAACACCGCAGCCGCCGCGAGGCCGAACAGGAGCTTGGACACAAGGCTCACCGGCAAGGGCACAATGTGCACAAAGGCGGGGTTCATCACTGGCAGCACCACAAAGAAATTGGTGGCCCAGACGGCGGCCAAAATCACCACCAGGATCGCGGCTTCGGCCAGGGTGCCGGCAAGACGCGGCACGGCGCGGCGCAGGATCAACGCAACCAGCACGCCGAGGCCTATGGCCAGCGACATGTGCAGGACCAGACCCAGCCCGGCCGCAAAGCCTGCTGCGCCCAGTGATGGTGCAACGGTCGCCGTGACGGCAGAGGCGACCTGCCCCGCATTGCCGCCGACAGCGGACATGAAGCCGGAAATCCACAGGATTTCGGCCAGACCACCGGCAAGACCGGCGAGAACGCCAAGGCCGAGCACGTTCGGCGTGGATGATTGACGGGTTACAACTGACAAGGGATATTCCTTTTTCCAGGGGGAGAGAATGCGCCCATCCTAGCAAGGCTCGGACAGCCGCACACTGACCTGAGTCAATTGCCGCAACCGGGTTCCGGCAAAGCGCCCTTGCACCGCGTGACAGGCCGCCAATGGTCATAGCCCAGATGGAACAGATAGGCATAAATCGCATCGAACAGCGTCAG
>JAACUH010000008.1 GCA_009993005.1 Rhodobacterales bacterium | reverse complement strand
GTGCAGGGAAGGATGGCGCACCGATGAAAACGAATGATTTGCAGCAAACCGCACGGCGCGCGCCGGAGGGCCGCGACAGGGTTTCGCCTGTCAACCAAAACGGCCCTTCTGGCAATGGCATTGCCTGACCAATGTTGTATTCCGCATTGCAGACAGCCCGTTGACGGCTTACTGGGCTGCGTTAGGTGAATTGGCACAAAATCGGAAGAGACGTAAAAAGAACGTCAGTAAAACGGAAACCTGGGCATGGCCTGGCAAAGAACCATCGCCTGCAGAGTTGAAAATCAAAATTGGCCTGGTCACCCGTGCCGATGCAGGGCCGATCTTTGGAGATGCCGTACAGCGTTCTGCCCGGAAACTGGAAACGAACGGAAGCGTCAGTGAAAACTTCCATAGTTGTGCCTTGCAAGAACGAGGCCACCAATATCATTTCTCTGATCGACGAAATCGTCGGGAATGTCGGCGGCACAAGCGCGTTTGAAATCATCGTGATCGACGACGGATCAGACGATGGCATGGCGATGCTGTTACAGGCCGCCTTGGGCCGCGTGCCACAACTGAGGGTTTTACGGCATGACGTGTCCGGCGGACAGTCGGCCGCCATTCACAGCGGTGTGCGCGCGGCAAGGTTCGACATCATCTGCACATTGGATGGCGACGGGCAAAACCCGCCAACAGAAATTCCAAAACTTCTTGCCCCATGGACCGGCCCGCAGGTGCCCCGGCTTGGGCTGGTGGCCGGTCAACGCATGGCCCGGAAAGACACCCTTTGGCGGCGGCTGGCCTCTGTTCTGGCCAACCGGATCAGATCCTGGGTGCTGAAAGATGGGACCAAAGACACCGGATGCGGCCTGAAATCTTTTCGCCGCGACGATTTTTTGGCTTTGCCCTACTTTGACCACATGCACCGCTATCTGCCCGCGCTTTTCGCGCGGGAGGGCTGGGCGATTGTCCATGTCGATGTCACGCACCGGTCGCGGACGGGCGGGCAATCGCATTACTCGAACCTTCAGCGCGGTCTCGTGGGGGTGGTCGATCTGATGGGCGTGGCCTGGCTTTTGCGGCGGCGCAAGAAATGCCGGCCAACCGAGGTTGCACGGCCTTGTCGCATGGAATCAGGAAGGCGCACATGACGTGGCTGATGCAAGTGCTGCATGTGGCAAGCACAGCCGAGCTTGCCTGGGTCATCTTCGGGCTGAGCGCGCAATTGATGTTCACCGCCCGCTTCATGGTGCAATGGATCGCCTCCGAGCGCGCGAAATCCTCGGTGATGCCGGTTGCCTTCTGGTATTTTTCGCTGAGTGGCGGGGTGATGCTGCTGGCCTATGCGCTGTATCGCAAGGATCCGGTTTTCATCCTGGGCCAGATGCTTGGAGTCGTAATATATTCCCGAAACCTCTGGCTGATCCATGCAAGCCGACGACGCTGATCTGCGGCTGCGCTGGTGCGACAGATGCGGGCTGTTTGGCGTGACCTTTACCGCCCTTCTGACACCACGGGCCGGGGCGCGGCTTGCCTGCGATTCCCGCCATGAAAAGCGCCCGCGCCCGCGCAAAACCGCAGGAATGACCGAATGACCCAGCCAAACGAAACGCCCCGGGCGACCTACCTTGAGGCCCGCAGGCTGGGTTTTCTGGCGCTTGCCCTGGCATTGGCCGGTGCTGTGGCACTGCCGCTTCTGCGGCCCGTGCTGCCGGTCGACGAAACACGGTATCTGACCGTCGCATGGGAAATGCAGCGCGACGGAACCTTTGTCGTGCCCCATCTGAACGGCCAGATCTACGGCCACAAGCCGCCGTTGCTGTTCTGGCTGATCAACCTTGTCTGGTCATTGAGCGGTGTCAGCGAAGTGGCCGCCCGGATGGTGGCCCCGGTCTTTGGTCTGCTGGCCGTTGCCTTGACGTGGCGGCTGGGCGACAGGCTGTTTCCCGACCGTCCGGGCCTTGGGGCGCGGGCCGCGCTGATCCTTGCCACCACCGGGATCTTCGCGCTCTATGGTTCGCTGACGATGTTCGACACGATGCTGGCCACGGCAACGCTGACCGGTGCGCTGGCGCTGGTCTGGATGGACACCAGTACAGACCGCAGGGCGATGCTGCTTTTGGGGGCGGCCCTGGCGTTTGGGGTTCTTGCAAAGGGGCCGGTCATTCTGATCCACCTGCTGCCTTTGGCGCTGAGCCGACCTGGCTGGAGCCGCGCCGCCGCTGAGCCCGGTCGTCATGGCGCCTGGTATCTCCGCCTGCTTGGTGCGCTTGCGGTTGCACTGGCAATTCTTTCCCTCTGGCTGGTGCCTGCGCTGTGGCTGGGGGGGGCCGAATACCGGGCCGAGGTGTTGTGGCGCCAAAGCGCGGGACGCATGGTAAACGCCTTTGACCACGCGCGGCCGATCTGGTTTTTTGTTGCTATGCTGCCGATCCTGCTGTGGCCCTGGGCCTGGCGCTGGCCCGCGCTGCGGGGGCTGTTGGCCCCCGGCCTGTGGCAGGATCGCCGGGCGCGGTTCCTGATGATCTGGGGGCTGGGAACACTTTGCCTGTTCTCGCTGATCTCGGGCAAGCAATTGCATTATCTGCTGCCTGCCTTGCCCGCGGCCGCCCTTGCCCTGGCCGCCGCCCCGCCACCGCGACGCGGATTGGTCCCGGCGGTTCTGGGGTTTGTCGTGATCGCGCCGGTTCTTGTCTGGGCCGTCCTTCTGGCAACCGGGCGGGCCGAGATCGACGGTGGGCCCGTCACCACGATGGGGCCGCTGGGCATCGTGTTGTCGGCGGTTCTGGGTTTTGCGGGCATTGCCCTGCTGGGCTTGGCCGGGCGTCGTGCCCCGACGCTGGGTTGGGCGCTGATTGCTCCGGTCACGCTGCTTGTCGTGCAGGTTGCCCTGCGCGCCCCCCTGGTCGAGCATTTCGACACAGCGCGCTTTGCCGCCGAGCTGACGCGTGCCCCCGCGGCCGGCGTCGTGATCGACGGCTATCGCTATCAGGGCGAGTTTGGCTTTACCGCGCGGCTCTCGGCACCGGTCGATGTGGTGGACCCGGCCGCCCTTGACGCCTGGAGCGCCGCCCACCCCGGCGGCCTGATCGTCAGCGGCCGCGCAACGCCCCTGTCCTATCCTCAGGTGGCCGTTGGCTGGCTGGCCGGAACCTATGTTCGTCTGTACCGCCTGCCCTGACGTCAGCTTGCGTCGATGAAACAGGCCATTGTGTCGGCAATTTCCTGCGGGGTGTTCTCGCGACGGAAAAACTGGACAAACCCCGCGTCAGGCAAAACCAGATAGGTGAACGTGGAATGATCCATCAGGTAATACTCGTCGCCCGTCTCCTGTTTGGCAGAATAGGTCTTGTAGGCCCGTGACGCCACCGCGACCTGATCGGCGCTGCCGGTCAGACCGATCATGTCATCGTGAAAATAATCGGTGAATTCCCGCACTCTTTCGACGGTGTCACGCGCCGGGTCGATCGTGATGAACACAGCCTGCGCGTCATAGCCGCGCTGTTGCAACAGATCCAGAGCCTCGGCGTTGCGCGCACTGTCGGTCGGACAGACATCGGGGCAGAACGTATAGCCGAAATAGACCAGCGAGGGTTTCGTCAGAACCTCGACATCTGTCACGGTTGCGCCAGTTTCATCAACCAGGCTAAACGGGCCGCCAATGGTTGCACCCGCGACAGAGGAGGCGCTGCAATGTGCAAACCGGGCATCAGTGGGGCGGGCCAACCACCAGGCGGTGCCGCCTGCGGCCAATGCAACCGTCAGGCCCGCAATGATAAAAAATGGCATCTTCGACATGATTTGTATCCTGAAATGGGAAAAAACACGCTGCGCGCGCCACAGAACGCCCGCAGCGCAGCCGGGTCAGTTGCCCGACATACCGTTCATCTGCATCTTGCCATGGTCCATTTTCATGCCCATGCCCATGCCGACAGGGCGCTTTTCGACGGAAAACTCGACGGCAAGGTCACCCGCCTGTTCAAAGACCAGCGTCGCCGCGATCTTTTCGCCTTCCTTGAATTGGCGCCCGGCCAAGCCGATGAACATCACATGATACCCACCCGGTTGCAGCAGCACCGTTTCACCCGGCGCGATATCGATTCCCTCAAAAGACAGCATCTTGCCAACACCATCGGTCAAGACGGATTGGTGAAGCTCGACCCGTGGAAAATCCGCGCGCACGGCGATCAGCCGGTCAGCGGCGGCGCCGCTGTTGGTGATGGACATGAAACCGCCGCCCGTCATCGCCATGGGCGGTGTTTCAAACGCATGGGGGTGGCTGATTTCCAGGTCGCCAACGGTGTATTCATGGGCCCAGATGGGCGCAGCCGTGACGGCAAGTGCCGCGATAAAAGCAAGTTTCTTCAACATGTGTGATGATTCCACGATTTGGATGTGCCAACGCTGTACCAGCGCGGCAAGGTTGATTGGGTGTGGATTTTGATCGTCAGACGTGGACAGGGGGCGCGCGGGTCTGTGGCAGAAGAAGCCGTTCAACCGACCGCGCAGCAATCGGTTTGTGCGCCGCATACCGGGCCGCGACAAGCCGCTGGCACAGATCGGCAACGGCAGACTCGGCAGGCACGGTGACGACCATATGCAGGCAACAGGTGGCGCATTCGGCACACCCCGGACAATACAATTCGCCATCTTCGCACAGATCGGCAAGCGATCCACCGGCAGCCAGAAAAGGCGCCAGCCGCATTTCGAGCGTGACAAGATGGCCCGTGTCGAGCGCGCGCGCGAAACCGCCCGTCACAGTCAGAAAACCGACGATCAGCAAAAGCGCAAATGCGCCGAGGCGCGCGCGGGGTTGGCGTTGACGGTGCGTCATTACCCATGACTTTACAACGGGTCTGCACGTCGGGAAAGGAACATTTCATCGCAGGGCGACACGCCGCTTTACCCTCTGGCAACCAATCCGGGATATGGTCGGCGCATCACTCACATCGTCGCGACCGGCAACCTGACGCGCGCCTCGAACCCCGACGCATGGCCCGGACATGGCGACACCAGAACCAGTTCACTGCCGCTGCGTTCGGCAATCGCGGCAACGATCGCCAGGCCCAGCCCGCTGCCTTCGCTGGCAGCCCCAGCGCGTTCAAACCGCGTTGTCAGTCGTTCAAGGGTCTCGGGCGACAAGGCCACCCCTTCGTTCGATACGCTGAACGTACCGCGCGCCGTCAGTGTCACGTTGACCGGGGTCTGCGCGGCACCATGGCGCAACGCATTGTCGATCAGGTTGCGACACAGGATGCCGAAGGCGTCGGGGTCAAGATCGGACAGGACAGGCGTTTCGGGAAGGCGCAGCACGATCCGGCCCTGCGCGGCGCCCCGGCCCAGATCGTCGGCGATCATGCGCGCAACCGTCCGCAGATCGGATGCCTGATCCAGCCGCAGCCGCCCGCCTTCCGCGCGCGCCAGTTGCATCAGCCGTTCCGACAACCGCGTCAGCCGTTTCAGCGTCGCTTCGATCTCGGCGGCGCGGGCAATTGCGGCGGGATCGGCGGTTTCCGATTGCAGCCGCTGTGCCTGGGCAATGGCCCCGGCCAGCGGCGTGCGCAATTCATGCGCCGCATTGGCCGCAAAACTGCGCTCGGCCTCGAAGGCGGCGTTCAGGCGATCCAGCAGGCCATTCAAGGTGGCTGCCATCGGCACGATTTCGGACGGCAGATCGCTGGCCGGAACGGGCGACAGATCGCGGGCGTTGCGCGCCTCAAGACGTTCCCGAAACCGGCGCAGCGGTGCAAAACTTGTCTGCACCGCAAGAATGATCGAAAACAGCGCAATCGGCACCACGATCAGCAGGGGAAACCCCAACCCCATCTGGATTTCGCGCGCAACGCCGGCGCGATGCGCCAACGGCTCGGCCACCGTAATACGGATCGTGCCCTGCAATGCGTCATCGTTGAACAGCCGGTGCGTTGCCGTCTCGCGGAAACCCGGCCCGTCATAGACAGGAAACACCGCCGGGTCAGCCGCACGCGATTGCAGCAGGATGCGCCCCAGATCGTCGCGCACGACATAGGTGAAAAACTCTTCATAGTTGCGGATCGAGGCGAGACGTTGGGTCACGCCGTCGTCCTCGCGCCCGACGATGTCAACAACGGCCAGCGGCAACAGACGCTGGGCCGTTTCCCGAAGCGCTGAATCGAAAACCTCATCCATCTCGTTGCGCAGGATCACCGCAGTGACCGAGGCCGCAGCAATCCACAGAACCGTCAGCAGAATACCAAGCGACAGCCCCAGCCGTGCCTGCAAGCTGCGGGGCAACCTCATGGCTTGCCCAGGCGATAACCAAGGCCCCGCTCGGTGTCGATGATCCCGCTGCCCAGCTTCTTGCGCAGGCGACTGACATGAACCTCGATGGTGTTGCTTTCCACCTCGGCATCGAAGGCGTAAAGCTTGTCCTCCAGCTGTGCCTTGGACAACAGCTGACCGGGGCGGGACAGGAACGCCTCAAACAGCGCCCATTCTCGCGCGGTCAGCTGCACCGGCCTGTTGGCCCGCCGGATGCTGCGCGCCGCAAGGTCGATTTCCAGCGGGCCATGGGTGACGATCGGGTTTGGGTTGCCGGTATAGCGCCGCGCGACCGATCCGATCCGCGCCGAAAGTTCGGACAGATCGAACGGTTTGACAAGATAATCGTCAGCGCCGGCGTTCAGCCCCTCAATTCGGTCTGACACCTGGTCGAGCGCGGTCAGAATGATGACGGGCGTCACGCCGCCCGCTGTGCGCAGTGCCTTGAGAAAACCGATGCCACGGCCATCGGGCAGCATCAGGTCAAGCAGCACCAGATCATAGGCCGCACCGGCCATGGCATCTGCGGCGGCATCCAGCCGGGTTACCCAGTCCGGCGAATGACCGTCGCCCGCGATCTGGTCGCGCACGGCGGCCCCCAGGACGGTATCGTCTTCGATCAGCAAAATGCGCATGGCAGCTTCCGTTCCTTGTCAGATGACCTGTCCTGACCGCCCCGCCTGACGGAAAGCTGACGCCGGGGTGGTCCTCGCTTCAGGCTCCCGTAAGGTTTGCGGCGCATGAAGATGTCAAGGCAGGTCACAACGAGGAGTTTGGCCCATGAAGAATAGTTTGACAATTCTTGGCTTTCTCGCGGTTTTCCCGGCGGGGGTGGCCCTGGCCGATGACGATTGCTTCGTTCCCATGGCGGATTGGCAACCGCGCCATGCCGTCGCAAGTTTGGCCGAAACGAACGGCTGGTCGGTGCGCCGGATCAAGATCGACGATGGTTGCTATGAAATAGACGGTCGTGATGCCGAGGGTCGCCAAATCGAAGTGACGGTTCATCCCGCCACACTGGATGTCATCGAGATCGAATATGAAGATGAATACGACGAAGACCGCCGCAAAAAGGATCGGAGCGATGAAAGCGAAGAAGACAAAAATGACTGATGCCGCCACAGATGACGCATCACGCACAGTCCCCGGCACGGTGCGCATCTGGGATCCCCTGGTGCGGTTGTTCCACTGGGGCCTCGTCGCGGTCTTTGCTGTGGTTTGGCTGAGCGCCGAGGATCTGTCCACAGTCCACCAGATCGCCGGTTATGTCGTGGCCGGTCTTGTCGCCTTCCGCCTGGTCTGGGGCCTGGTCGGCAGCCACTATGCCCGTTTCAGCCAATTTCTGAAGGGCCCCGCCGCCACGCTGTCTTATCTCGGGGACATGAAGCGCGGCAACGAACGGCGCTATCTCGGGCACAACCCGGTGGGTGCCGCGATGATCCTGGCGCTGCTGCTGACATTGTCGGGCACCGCGCTGACCGGCTGGCTTTCAATCGAGCCCGCGCGCTTGGCGCTGCTGCCCGGACTGCCGCAGATCGTGGCGCCCGCCTGGGCGGACAATGGCGGCGAAAGAGGCGGCAGCGAAGTGATCGAGGATCTGCACGGGGTTTTTGCCAACCTGATGCTGTTTCTGGTGGTGCTGCATGTGGGGGGCGTCGTTCTGGCCTCCTTCCGACATCACGAAAACCTCGCCCGCGCCATGGTGACCGGCGACAAACGCGCGCCCGGCCCCGGCGATATTGCCTGACCCGGGCTGATCGAAATCCCCAAGGCCGAACATCCGTGCGGCCCACCTTGCCCCGCCCTTCCGGCGGGGCTTTTTCCTGACGGCAAGCTGAAGCAGGAATCGCTGCGCCGTCAGGAACGCCTCAGGTCACACCCGCAGATATTGCCCAGCAGATGAAAAGGAGACCCTGCCATGCGAAAGACACTCACGCTTCTCGTCGCGACCACGGCACTGACGGCCGCCATCGGTTTGCCCGCCTGGAGCGCAATGCACACCCCCGCCAACACTGGCCCGGCTCCCTTTGCGGCGGTGTTCGATGACGCGGCGCAGACGCTGCCCCTGATCCTGGCGAGTGATGGCGATGATGATAAAGACCGCCACGATCGAAACTCTTCCCGGCGTGGTCACGATGACGATGACGAGGAAGAAGATGATGATGATTGCGACGCGGAAGAAGATGACGATTGTCGTTCCGGGGCCGGCAATCCCGCGCCCGCCGGCACCGTCGCGCCGCCGCAAAACGGCCTGTTCGGCAATGGCACCCCGCCGCAGGTCAAGGTGAACTGAGGCTTTTCCACATACCTTCCAGACAAGGACTCCCCGCAATGAAATCGCTTCTTGCAACGCTTGCGCTGACCACGGCGCTGACCCTTCCGGGGCTCGCCATGGCGCGCCCCGTCACGATGACGACAACCCTGAACTCTTACGGCGGTGATGGCGCTTATCTGGCGCTTTACGTCACCGATCCCTCGGGCGCCTATGTGGGCAGTCTCTGGATGGCCGGGGGCAAGTCGAAATATTACAAGCACCTGAGCGACTGGTATCGGTTGACAGGCGGGGATAAGGCGCAGGTCAACGGCATCACCGGCGCCAGCGTTGGCGCAGGCCGCAGCCTGGAGATCACGCTTGACCTCTCTGATGCCCTGTTCGATGCCGGCTATACGCTGCACGTCGATGCCGCCGTCGAGGACATGCGCGAAAGCCCGAATGAAATCGCGGTGCCGCTGACGACGGAGAACGCGGGCAAACCGGTGCGCGGGCGTCGCTATGTCGCCGGCTTCACCTACGACATGTAAGGAGACAGGGCCATGATCCGCGTTCTTCATCGCTGGCCGGGTCTTCTGGCCCTGGCTCTCGTCACTGTCCTTGCGCTCAGCGGCGCGGCTCTGTCGGTGTTTCCGGCGGCCGAGAGGCTTGCCGCACCACAGGCCGAGGCGGAGTTGAATGTTGCCACCCTGGCGGCGCGCATCCAGGCCGCCTATCCGGGGGTTGAGCAGATTCGCCGCGCGCCCTCGGGGCGGATCACCGCCTATTGGTTTGATCAGGGCACGCCCGGCGCGGCCGTCATCGATCCCGCAACCGGCCTTGGCGCGGGCTCGGCCGACCCCAATCAGACGCAGCGCTGGCTGACCAACCTGCACCGTTCGCTGTTCCTGGGCGATGGTGGCCGCATCGCCATGGCGATGGGCGCCGCCGCAATGCTGGTGCTGGCGCTGTCCGGCGCGGCGCTGGTCGCACGGCGGACGGGGGGCTGGCGGCACTGGTTCGCCCGGCTGCGCGGGCCATTGCCGGGCCGACTGCATGTCGAGATTGCGCGGCTTGCGGTGCTGGGCCTTGTCCTGTCGTCCGCCACCGCCTTGTGGATGACGGCCTCCACCTTCGATTTGCTGCCCGATGCGGGCGCCAACCTTTCCATTCCGGCCGAGGTCAGCGGCCAGACCGGCGTGGCGCTTGCCGCGATCGACCGTCTTGCCAGCACCCCGGTGGCCGAGCTGCGCGAACTGAATTTCCCGTATCCCGACGACATGACCGACGTTTTTACGCTGACGACAGACGACGGCACCGGCTTTCTCGACCAGGGCACCGGCGCGCTTCTGAACTGGGTTGACCCGACCGGATGGCAACGCGTTTCGGAAACGATCTATATGCTGCACACCGGTCAGGGTGCGGCGACACTGGGGCTGGTGCTGGGGCTGATGGTGCTGGGCATCCCGGCGATGGGCGCAACCGGCGTTCTGATCTGGCTGGCCGGGCGGCGCGGCAGGCCGCGTATTCGCGGCAACCAGCCCGCGGGCCGGGCCCAGACGATCCTGCTGGTCGGCAGCGAGAGTGGCAGCACCTGGGGTTTTGCCGCGACACTGCACGCCGCGCTGAGCAAGGCGGGGCAGAGCGTGCACGCTGCGCCGATGTCGGGTTTCGCGCCCGACCGTTACAGCCATGCCGAACGGATCATCGTGCTGGCCGCAACCTATGGCGATGGCGACGCGCCCGCCTCGGCCAAAGGCTTTCTCGACCGGCTGACGGCAGTGGACGGCGCGGCTGTCGTGCCGCTGGCCGTGCTTGGCTTTGGCGACCGCAGCTTCCCGGCCTATTGCGCCTTTGCAAAGGCCGTCGCGGCGGTGGCCGGGGCAAAGGGTTGGCCCGAACTGATCCCGCTCGACACTGTGGATCGCCAGTCGCCGCAGGATTTCGCGCGCTGGGGCCGCGCCCTGGGGCAGGCGATGGCGATTGACCTAGAGCTGGTGCATCAGCCGATCCTGCCCGCGACCGAAACCCTCACCCTCGTCTCGCGCCGCGACTATGGCGCCGAGGTGCAGGCACCGACCGCAATACTGCGCTTTGCCCTGCCGCGCACCACGCTTTGGCAGCGGCTGACCGGGGCGGGCTTTGCGCGCTTTGCTGCGGGTGACCTGATCGGCATCCTGCCCGAGGGGTCGCCAGTGCCGCGCTTTTATTCGCTCGCCGCGGCGCGCCGCGACGGGTTTATTGAAATTGTTGTGAAAAAACATCCCGGCGGCCTGTGTTCCGGGCAACTCAACGGATTGGAGCCAGGTGCCACCATCACCGCCTTCCTGCGGCGCAATCCAGATTTCCACCCGGGCCGGGGCCGCACGCCGCTGATCCTCATTGGTGCGGGGACCGGCATCGGGCCGCTGGTCGGCTTTGTGCGCGGCAATACCCGGCGACGACCGATCCACCTGTTCTTCGGAATGCGCCACCCCGACAGCGATTTCCTGTATGGCGCAGAGATGCCGGATTGGCAGGCCAAGGGGCATTTGGCCCGCGTTGTAACCGCCGTCTCGCGCGGGGCGCGGCCCAACTATGTGCAGGACGCACTGCGCGGTGACGGCGCCGAAGTGTCACGGCTGATCCGCAACGGGGCGCGCGTGATGGTCTGCGGCGGGCGCGATATGGCCGCCGGTGTGGCCGATGTGCTGGCCGAAGTCCTTGCCCCCGCCGGGCTGACGCCGGCAGCCCTGAAACTCGAGGGGCGGTATGTCGAAGATGTCTACTGAACAGTCGCGCCACGCGCTGAACGGGGCCACCATGGGCACGCGCTGGTCGGCGCTGTTCTTTGCGCCGCCGGAATTTGACCCGGCACCGGTCCGCGCGGCGCTGCAAGCCGCCGTTGACGAGGTGGATACGCAGATGTCGACCTGGATGCCCGACAGCGATCTGATGCGCCTCAACGCAGCACCCGCAGGAAAGTGGGTGGCGGTGCCGGACCGGCTGGGCGCAGTTCTGCGCCTTGGCCTTGAGATCGGGTGCGCCTCGGGCGGGGCCTTTGACATCGGTATGGGCGATGCGGTGACGGCCTGGGGCTTCGGCCCCGAGACTGCGGCGCCCGACCGTATACGCGGCGCGATGAGCGCTGACCGCCGACCTGCATTCGAGGTGGTTGAACTGGCCGCGGGCCGGGTCCGCAAGGCCGCGCCGATTGCGCTGGATCTGAACGGCATCGCCAAGGGCTATGGCGTTGACAGGCTGGCCGAGACGCTGGCCGATCACGGGATCATGGCGGGCCTGGTCGGCATCGACGGCGAGATGCGCGCGCGTGGCCTGCGACCGGACGGGCAAGCCTGGACCATCGCGGTCGAGGCCCCGGACCCCGAGCGGCGCGCGCCGCACTCCGTGCTCGCGCTTCAGGATGCCGCCGTGGCGACGTCGGGTGATTACCGACATTGGGTCGAGGTGCAGGGCCGCCGCCTGTCGCACACCATGGACCCAAGGCGCGGTGCGCCCCTGGTCGGCGCGCCCGCCTCGGTCACCATCGTTGCGTCAACCTGTGCCGAGGCTGACGCCTGGGCGACAGCGCTGATGGTGCTGGGCCCCGCGAGGGGGGCCGCCCTTGCAGAGAAACGCAGACTCGACGCGCTGATCCTGTTGCGCGAAGATGACGGCGGCGTGACGGCAGTGACAGCCGGGCGGCTTTTCTCGGAACAGGCGGCGTGCGTGACCGGCTGCGCCGTCAGAGGATAAAAGACATGGAAAACACCGGCACCGACCGCTTGAAGACAAGTATCCTTGTTCTGGCAGTGGCGGGGCTGATTGCCGGGCTTGGCCTGTATGTGGCCGGCAAGCCCGAGTGGGCCGGTATCGCCTGGAGCGTCGGGGTGGTTCCCGCGCTGGCTGCGCTGCTGGTCGAAATCCTGCGCAGTGTCGGGCGGGGCGAGGTGGGGCTGGACATCGTGGCGGCGCTGTCGATGGCGGCGGCACTGGCGTTCGGTGAAACCCTTGCGGCGG
>JAACUH010000078.1:35535-78191 GCA_009993005.1 Rhodobacterales bacterium | reverse complement strand
CGGGTCGGCGGCACGCTTGATCACGTCGGTCGCCACCTCGAACAGCGAATGGACAAAGCCGATCGGCTGCGTCCAGGGCCGCCCGGTCGCGGCGCTAAAGGCATCGGCCAGATCGCCACAGCTCTCCCCGGTGAGCGACGAGGCGAAGGGGTGGTTGCGCGACCACCAGACTTCGGACGACAGGTTATGCCCGGCCTCGCCCAGCGTTTCGACCGATTGCGGGAACAGGATCGCCTTGGCGACCGTGATCGCCTTGGGCGCGAAACCCTGCTGGATCGACTGGTTGCGGAAAGTGGTGAAATCGGGCGGGATCACCACGCCGGTGACGATCTCGGCGTTCGCGGCCTTGAAGGCGTTGATCTGCGCCGAGAAATCATCAGTGAGGTTCTGGTAGCGGCCCGGATCGACGGTGGTATAGCCCGCGGCGGCAAAGCCCGGCGCCACACCCACCGCCGGGTCGCCCCAGGCATTGCCATCGGCATCATTGGGAAACAGCCCGCCGATCTGCTTGTTGGTGTCGAGCTGGTTCCACATGTTGGTGAATACCGCGATGACATCCTCGAGCCCCCAGAAATAATGGAAGGCATAGTTGAAGGGCTGCCAGCTTGCCGGGTCGCCTGGGTTGCCCTGCTGGCCGATGAAAAAGGGCTGCCAGTGCGCCTTGGTCGAGATGACGGGGATCCCCTCGCCTTCGCAGACGGTCGCCACCGGGTTTGTCGTCTCGGGCGTGGAGGCCACCAGCATCAGGTGGATCTCGTCCTGGATGATGAGCTCTTGCGCCACGGTCGCGGCACGGTTGGGGTTGGACTGGCTGTCCTTGACGATCACCTGCACATCCATGCCCTGTTCGGCCATCACCCTGTTGAACATGGCGATGGTAAAGGCGTCGGCCTCGGCAAAGCCCGCGAGCGGGCCTGTCTGCGGGCTGACATAGCCGATGCGGATGGTGCTGCCCTGCGCGATGGCGGGCGCGGCCAGATGCGAGGCGCCCAGCAGCAGGCCAGTGCTGCCGGCGGTCTTGAGAAGTCTGCGTCTTGTCAGCATGTCGGGTCTCCTCCCCTTGATGGTCCGGCCACTCCCCATGGCCCTGGTGCAGTCACGTCAGTCTTGCGGGCGCGTGCCCTCCCACGCCGCTTGCAGCAGCGCGCGGATATCCCCCTCGCCAAACGGGCGCGGGTTGGCATAGGGGCTTTGCACCGCGATGGCGGCGGCGCGGTCGAGGTCGGCCCCGCGCAGCCCGAGGTCGGCCAGCCGCAGCGGCGCGCCACAGCGCGCGGCAAAGTCATGCAGGCCGCCGCCCACCGCGCCGCCGAATATCGCGGCCACCGGCGCCATCAGCTCCGGCACAGCCGCAGCGTTGAAACCGGCGGTATGCGGCAGCAGGATCGCATGGGTTTCGGCATGTGGCGTGCCGAATGTCCCGCCCAGCACATGCGCAAGCTTGTGGTGCAGCGACATGGTGATGTAGCCCAGCGCGGTCGAACAGAGCCAGGCAGCATAGAGCACATCGGCCCGCGCCGCGTGGTCCTGCCCGTCGGCCACCACGCCCGGCAGGCTGCGCGCAAAGGCGCGCATCGCCTCGAGGCTCATCATGGTGAGGATCGGGTTGGCATCGGGCGCATAGATCGCCTCGACCCCATGCGCGATGGCGTTCATCGCCGAGGTCACGGTCATCGCGGCGGGCAGGCCGAGCGTGAGGTCCACGTCATAGATCACCGTTTCCGGCCGGATCGCGGGGTCGCGGCGGGTGGTCTTGCGGCCGTCCTCGGTCTCGCCCAGGATATCCGTCATCTCGGACCCGGCATAGGTGGTGGGGATCACCACCTGATCAGCGCCGCTGCGCAGCGCAATCGCCTTGCCCAGCCCGATGGTCGATCCGCCGCCCAGCGCGACCACGCAGGTCGCGCCCGAGGCGGCATAGGCGTCGAGCGCGCGGGCGGTCACATCGGTGGGCGTGTGCATCGCGGCCTCGCTGAACACGCCCGCCGCCAGCGGGCCGAGGCGATCGGCCAGCCGCGCGGCGTCATCGGACTGATGGGGCGTGGACAGCACCAGCGCGCGGGTATGGCCGAGCCGCGCGACCTCTTCGCCCGCCTGCGCGATGGTCCCCGTGCCAAAGACGACGCGCGAGGCGATGCCGGCAAAGGTAAAGCCCGCCATCACGCCCCCCATTGCGGGCTTTGGCCGCTCGCCACATCGGCGAGAATGTCGGTCAGCGCCTGCACCTCGGTTCCCGTGACCATATGCGGCCGTCCGGGGAACATGTCGGCCCTGATCCGCGCGCCCGCGGTCGTGAGGTCGGCCAGCATGTCGTAGAAGGATGCCGCCGGGATCCAGGGGTCGGCGTCGCCGCAGCTTGCATAGACGGGCATTCCGCCCAGCGTCGCGACCGGCAGACCGTCGCCCCGCGCCCCCACCCGGCAGCCGGTAAAGAGCGCGACCGCGCCCGCCCAGGGCCCATGCCGCATCAGGTATTCGACCGCGAGACAGGCGCCTTGCGAAAACCCCGCCAGCACCAGCCGCGCGGCGGGTGCATCGGCCTGCGCGGCGGCCACCGTCGCCGCGATCCGGTCGAGCGCCGCGCCAAGCTGCACGCGCGTGCGGTCGGTCAGCGGGTCGATGGCACGCGCGTCATACCATGACCCCGTCGGCGCGGCGGGCAGCACAAAGCGCACGGCCGGCGCGTCGATATGGCGGGTGATCATCGCCACCATATCCTCGGGCCGCTGGCCCCGGCCATGGATGACGACGCAGACCACCTCGGCCTGCGCCGCCTCCGTCCCGCTGCTGTGGGTCCGGGTCATCAGAACGCGGCCGGTTCCAGGCCCGCGACCATCTCGTCCTTGCGGTCGGCGAACCAGGGCGGAAACACCAGCGTGGATCCGATGGCGTCTGCCGGTTCGTCCCTGGCCCAGCCACCGGGCACCGTCCAGGCGAGCTCGAACAGCGCGCCGCCGGGCGAGCGGACGTAGCAGGACTTGAAATACATCCGGTCCTTCTGCTCCGAGATGTCGGTGAACCCCAGCCCCTCGATATGCGCGCGCAGCGCCATCTGGTTGTCCTCGTCGCCGGTGTTGAGCGCCAGGTGATGGATCGTGCCGCCCGCGAGCGTCCAGGTCCCCTGCGCGCGGTCGGGTTCGTGCAGCACCTCGACCATCGCGCGCGGCCCGTCGCCATTGGGGACCGAGAACATCAGCCCTTCATGCGTGTCGGCCTCTTTTTTCAGCGGCAGCGCGATGGTCAGGAAATCATCCATCGCCGTGCGGTCCATGACCGAGACAACGGCCCCATAGATCCCCTTGATCCCGTGTTCCGGCCCGATCCCCTGCTCGGGCTTGGTGATCGGGCTGCGGCTGTCGCCGGGGTTCTCGACCAGCTCATGCGGAATGCCGCAGGGGTGGTCAAAGGCCACGCGGTCCATGCCGAAGCGGGTGAAGCGCGTGGCCGCGATGCCGCGCTCATTCAGCCGGTTGACCCAGAAATCGGCCGCGCCGACCGGGATCGCCTGCTGCACCACCTTGGACTGGTTGCTGCCGCGCCGGCCATAGATGCCGGGCTTTCTGAACGGAAACGTGGTGATGATGGTCGAGGCATCGCCGCCGCGCGCGCCGTAGTAGAGGTGATAGACCGGCAGCACGCCATCGAACAGCACAGTCCGCTTGACCGAATAGAGGCCCAGCGTTTTGGTATAGAAACCCTAGTCCTCCTGCACGCCATCGGTGGACAGGGTTAGGTGGTGATAGCCGCTGATCCTTGACATGTGTGTCTCTCTCCCTTGGTCGGTGTCACTGTGCGTCCGCGCCGGGCCGGGCCCGGGCGAGGACGAAACGGAATGCGCAGGTAAAGCCGCCCTTCGGGGCGGGGTCGAAAGTGGCGAGCAACGCCGGGTGCACCGCAAAGAGCGGGTCGCGGTCGATGGCGGGGTCGCTGGCGTCGAACACATGGGTGGTGAGCCGCTGAAAGCCCGGCGCAGTGATGCGGACATGGATATGCGCCGGCCGGTCGAGCGCGATGCCCAGCCGCGCCATCAGCCGGCCGACCGGCCCGTCGGCGGGGATCGGATAGCCCGCAGGCCGCACCGTGCGGATCGTCACGCGACCCGCCGCATCGGTCCGGTAGAGGCCGCGCAGGTTGTATTCGGGCTGCTGGTCGGGCTCCTGGTTTTCATAAAGCCCGTCGGCATTGGCCTGCCAGACCTCGACCTGCGCGCCGGGCACGGGCTGGCCGTCGAGATCCACCACCTCGGCCCGCAATGTCAGCGGCCCGCCCTTGGCATCGAGCGAGATGCTCTCGCCGTCCGCACGCATCGGAGCATCGGGGCGGTAGAACGGCCCGGGCAGGGTGTTGGGCGTGGCGCCTGCGGGGCGCTGCGCCATCTGCGCCTCGACCGCGCTGGTCAGGCCCAGCGTATCGGCCAGCAGCACCCATTCCTGCCGCTGCTCGGAACAGGTCTCGCCCACTTCGGTCAGGAAAGCCAGGATCGCGCGCATGTCGTCGCGGGTGAGCTGCGCCTCGGCGATCAGCCGCGCCAGTTGCGCCACCAAGGCGGCAACGCCCTGCGCGAGCCGCTGGTCGCCCGCCTGCGCCACCCGCGCGGCAAAGGCCGAGGCAGGCGGCAATCCGGCCAGGGTATCGGCACGCCCGTCCATCCCGTCCTCCCCTCCGGTTGTGGCAGTGAGGGAAAGATTAGGCCGGGAAACCGGCTTGTGAATCATTTGTTCGCGGTTCAACATACCAAATTGTTATGAAGTTCGAAGAACGCCACCTTGCCCAGCTTGCCGCCGTCGTCGAAGCGGGCGGCGTGACCGAAGGCGCGGCCCTCGTCGGGCTGTCGCAGCCTGCGGTGTCGCGCACGCTGTCCACGATGGAAAAACGGCTGGGCGAGCCGCTGTTCGAGGCCGGGCGGCGACCGCTGGTGCCTACGCTGATCGGCCGGCAACTGGCCGCGCATGGCAAGGTGATCCTGGAGGCGTCGCGCAAGGCGTCCGAGACGGTGCAGAGCTTTCAGCGCGGGTCGCTGGGGACGGTGCGGATCGGCGGCGTGCCCTTCTTCATGGATGCCTTCATCAGCCGGATGATCGGCGAGTTCCAGCGCCTCGCCCCCGATATCCGGGTGGATCAGTCCTATGGCAACGTCCCCGAGCTGCAGGCGGGGATCAAGTCGAACCAGCTCGACCTTGCGATCTGCCCGCTGGGGGTCGTCGATGCGGGTTCGGGCTTTGACTTTGCCGAGATCCTGCCGGGGCGCAATATCGTGGCCTGCCGGACCGGGCATCCGCTGCTCAAGAAGCGGCGCATCGCCTCGGCCGACCTGCTGGCCTATCCCTGGATCGCGCCGCTGCCGGGCTCGCCCCTGTTGCTGGACCTGCATTCGATCCTGCTCTCGATCGGCATGTCCGAGGTCGCGATCCGCTATTCGGGCGGCTCGCTGCTGTCGGTATTCAACTATCTCGAAGAGACCGACGCGCTGACCGTGCTGCCGCATTCGGTCGTGTTCGCCTTTCGCAAGGTGCGGCAGGTGACGGTGCTGGGGATCAAGATCCCGCAGCCCGAACGCTCGCTCGGCATCCTGCGGATGTCGGGAAGCCCGCGCCTGCCCGCGTCAGAGCGGCTGTCACAGCATATCGTCACCGGGTTCCAGGACCTGCGGCAACTGATCAAGCGGCACGAGAACGCGGTCGTCTGGGGCAACTGAGCACCAGCGCACAGCACTTGCGCCTTTCGCCACCGGCCGCGGCGGAGTAGCGGTGGTGCAACCGAAGGAAGGTGGCCCATGGACCCGCTCGCACTCGACACGCGCACCGACGCCGGTACCGGGCTGCCCGAGGCGCTGCGCGTGCTGCTGGCCGCGTATCCGCGCGCGGGCTGGGCGGCGGACCCGCAGTTTCACGGGCTCGTCTCCTTCTGGCTCGAGCGCCACCAGATGTTCCGCAAGCTCTTGGGCATCCTGCGCGAGGACACCGCGCTGCTGCTCGACCGGCAGAGCGACCCGCAGACCTTTGCCGCGCGGCTGGGGCGGTTCGGCGGCATGTTCGTCAACGAATTGCACGGCCACCACCAGATCGAGGACCAGCATTACTTTCCCCTGCTCGCGCAGAAGGACGCGCGGATCATCCGCGGCTTTGACATCCTGGACAGCGACCACCACGCGCTCGACGGGCTGCTCGACGGCTTCGTGAAGGGCGCGAATGCGCTGCTGCAGCGCGTCGGTGAGCGGGAGGCGCTGCAAACGGCGACCGGACGCTTTGCTGCGGACCTTGACCGGCTCGAGCGTCTGATAGACCGTCACCTCACCGATGAGGAGGACCTGATCGTGCCGGTGATCCTGCATCACGGAACGGCGGGGCTGGGCTAAGAATTTTCGTCGAAAATTCTTGCAAAAATTTTCGACGAAAATTTTTCGGCAGCCGGGGGGGGCGCGTGATGATCGACAAACTGGAGATGTTCATCGCCCTGGCACAGGCGCAGCATTTCGGCCGCGCGGCCGCAGCGCTGGGTGTCACGCAGCCGACCCTCTCTGCCGCGATCAAGCAACTCGAGGGCGAGCTTGGCGTCATGCTGGTGCTGCGCGCGTCGCGCTACGGGGGTCTCACGCCCGAGGGCGCGCGGGTGCTCGACTGGGCGCGCCAGATCGTCGGCGATGCCCGCACGATGAAGGAAGAGCTGCGCACCGCCCGGCGCGGACTGTCGGGCAACCTGCGGCTTGCCGTGATCCCCACGGCCCTCTCGGCCATCACCCGGTTGACCACCGGCTTTGCCATCGCCCATCCGAATGTCCGCTTTTCCGTCCTCTCGACCACCTCGATCGAAATCCTCAAGCTGCTCGAGGATCTGCAGATCGACGCCGGGATCAGCTATCTGGACAATGAGCCGCTGGGCCGGGTCGTCACCGTGCCGCTTTATACAGAGCGTTATGTGCTGGTGGTCCATGCCGACGCGCCGCAGGCGGGCCTGCCCGAGGTGCGCTGGGCCGACCTCGGCGACCTGCCGCTGTGCCTGCTGACGCCCGACATGCAGAACCGCCGCATCATCGGCGGCCATCTGGCCGAGGCCGGTGTCAGCGTGGTGCCTCGGGTCGAGACCAATTCGACCATCGTGCTGATCAGCCATGTGCTGCGCGGCGGTTGGGCCACGATCCTGCCGCGCCGGGCGGCCGAGATCTTTCTGACCGACGCGCCGCTCGTCGCCGTGCCGATCATCGAGCCCGACGCGCGCCACGCCGTCGGCCTGATCGCCCCCTACCGTGAACCGCATACGCCGGTTCTCGCGGCGCTCCTGGCCGAAGCGCGCCGGATGGCCGAGGTTTGATAGAAGCTCTCTATTGACCTACGAAAGGTCAATATTGATTTTTAGATGAAAATGGCATCCACCGGTTCCATTCCGCTGCAAGGGGCCGCCGCATGTCGCAGACCGCCGTCGAAACGACCGTATCGGGCATCTGCGCGGCCCTCGATGGGGGTGAGGGGCCGCTCCTGCCGATCCTTCAGGCGGTGCAGGCAGAGTTCGGCCACATCCCGCAACAGGCCCTGCCGGTGATCGCCGCTGCGCTCAACCTCAGCCGGGCCGAAGTGCAGGGCGTCGTCTCTTTCTACCATGATTTCCGCGAGGTGCCGGCCGGGCGGCATGTGGTCAGGATCTGCCGTGCCGAGGCCTGCCAGGCGATGGGCGCCACCGCCACCGCCGCTGCCGCGCAGGCGCGTCTGGATGTGGACTGGCACGGGACCAGCGCCAACGGCGCGGTGACGCTCGAGCCGGTCTATTGCCTGGGCCTGTGCGCCTGCGCGCCCGCCGTGATGGTCGATGGCCGCGCCATCGCCCGCGTGGATGCGGAGCGCATGACGCATATCCTGACGGAGTGCGGCGCATGAAGGTCTATGTCCCGCGCGATGCCGCGGCCCGCGCGCTGGGCGCCGATGCCGTCGTCGCCGCCATCCTGCGCGAAGCCGCGGCGCGGGGCATCGCGGTCGAACTGGTGCGCAACGGATCGCGCGGGATGGTCTGGCTGGAACCGCTGGTCGAGGTCCAGACCGCCGCCGGGCGGACGGGGTTCGGGCCGATGACGGTGGCCGATGTGGCGGGCCTCTTTGGCGATATCGCGACGCATCCCAAGGCCCTGGGGCTTGTCGCGGAGCTGCCCTGGATGAAGCGGCAGACACGGCTCACCTTTGCCCGCGTCGGCGTCACCGATCCGCTGTCTCTCGCGGAATACGAGGCGCAGGGCGGGCTCGCCGGTCTGCGCCGGGCGCTCGGCATGACAGGCGCGCAGATCGTGGCCGAGGTGACCGAGAGCGGCCTGCGCGGGCGCGGCGGCGCGGGCTTTCCCACCGGGGTCAAATGGGCCACGGTCCTGGGCGCACAGGCGGCACAGAAATATATCGTCTGCAACGCCGACGAAGGCGACAGCGGCACCTTTGCCGACCGGATGCTGATGGAGGGCGACCCGATCTGCCTGATCGAGGGCATGGTGATCGCGGGCCTCGCCGTCGGCGCCACGCGCGGCTATGTCTATCTGCGTTCAGAGTATCCCGACGCCATCGCCACACTGACCGAAGCCGTCCGCATCGCCCGTGCGGCGGGGGTGCTGGGGGCGCAGGTGCTGGGCCATGGCCCGGCCTTTGACATCGAGATCCGCGTGGGCGCGGGCGCCTATGTCTGCGGCGAGGAGACATCGCTGCTCAACAGCCTCGAGGGCAAGCGCGGCGTGGTGCGGGCCAAGCCGCCCTTGCCGGCGCTCGAAGGGTTCATGGGCAAGCCCACGGTCGTCAACAACGTCATTTCGCTGGCCACCGTCCCGGTGATCCTCGCGCGCGGCGCGGCCTTTTACCGCGACTTCGGCCTTGGCCGCTCGCGCGGCACCATTCCTCTCCAGATTGCGGGAAATGTGCAATTCGGCGGGCTTTTCGAGGCCGCATTCGGCCTCTCGCTGGGAGAAATCGTCAATGACATCGCGGGCGGCACGGCGACGGGCCGTCCTGTCAAGGCGGTGCAGGTAGGCGGGCCGCTGGGCGCCTATTTCGTGCCCGCGCAGTTCGACACGCCCTTTGGCTATGAGGAGTTCGACGGTGCGGGCGGGCTGATCGGCCATGCGGGCATCGTGGTCTTTGACGACAGCACCGACATGCTGGGCATGGCGCGCTTTGCGATGGAGTTCTGCGCGGTGGAAAGCTGCGGCAAATGCACCCCTTGCCGGATCGGCGCGGTGCGGGGCGTGGAAACCATCGACCGCATCCGCGCGGGCGAGGCGGGCGCCATCGCCCTGCTCACCGACCTTTGCGAGACGATGAGGGACGGATCGCTCTGCGCGCTGGGTGGCTTCACCCCCTATCCGGTGATGTCGGCGCTCACCCATTTTCCCGAGGAGTTCGGGACACGACAGGAGGCCGCGGAATGACTGAAAAGGTAAAAGGCCCCGCGTCCTATTTCCCGTCGATCGAGGCGAAATACGGCCAGCCGGTCAGCCATTGGCTGGGCCTGATCGCAAACAGGGCCGATCTGAAACATATGGAGATCGTGGCCTGGCTCAAATCCGAGCACGGCCTAGGGCATGGACATGCGAATGCGCTGGTGGCCCATGCGCTGCGCGACAGATCAAAGGGTTAGGTCATGAAGGACTTTGTCATCCCCTGGCACGACGACCGCGACATGGGGACCAAACCCGTGGCAAATGATCAGATGGTCACGCTCAGCATCGACGGCTTTGCGGTGACGGTGCCGGCGGGCACCTCGGTCATGCGGGCGAGCAACATGGCGGGGATCGCGGTGCCAAAGCTTTGCGCGACCGACAGCCTCGACGCCTTCGGGTCCTGCCGGCTTTGCGTGGTCGAGATCGAGGGGCGGCGCGGCACGCCCGCGTCCTGCACCACGCCTGTGGCCGAGGGGATGGTTGTCCATACCCAATCCGCAAAGGTCAAGAAGATCCGCAAGGGGGTGATGGAATTGTACATTTCCGATCACCCGCTCGATTGCCTCACCTGTGCCGCCAATGGCGACTGCGAATTGCAGGACATGGCGGGCGCGGTCGGCCTGCGCGATGTGCGCTATGCTGCGGGTGAAAACCACTTTGCCACGCGCGCTGCGGTGGGGGCCAACCCGCGCTACATCCCCAAGGACGAGAGCAACCCCTATTTCACCTATGACCCCGCCAAATGCATTGTCTGCTCGCGCTGCGTGCGCGCCTGCGAAGAGGTCCAGGGCACATTCGCGCTGACGATCGAGGGGCGCGGCTTTGACAGCCGGGTGCGCGCGGGGCTCAAAACCGACACGTTCCTGACCTCCGATTGCGTGTCCTGCGGCGCCTGCGTGCAGGCCTGCCCGACCGGCACCCTGCAGGAAAAATCGGTGATCGAGATCGGCACGCCCGAGCGGTCGGTCATCACCACCTGCGCCTATTGCGGCGTGGGCTGTTCGTTCAAGGCCGAGATGCGCGGCGACGAGGTGGTGCGCATGGTGCCCTGGAAACACGGCAAGGCCAATCGCGGCCATAGCTGCGTCAAGGGCCGCTTTGCCTGGGGCTATGCCAGCCACAGCGACCGGATCCTGTCCCCGATGATCCGCGACGCCATCACCGACCCCTGGCGCGAGGTGTCCTGGGACGAGGCGATCACCCATACCGCCACCCGCCTGCGCGACATCCAGGCCCGCCATGGGCGCGGCGCGATCGGCGGCATCACCTCGAGCCGCTGCACCAACGAGGAAACCTACCTCGTGCAGAAGATGATCCGCGCGGTATTCGGCAACAACAACACCGACACCTGCGCGCGGGTCTGCCATTCACCGACGGGCTATGGCCTGCGCAATGCCTTTGGCACCAGCGCCGGCACGCAGGATTTCGATTCGGTCGAACACAGCGATGTGGTGATCGTGATCGGCGCCAACCCGACCGACGGGCATCCGGTCTTTGCCAGCCGGCTGAAAAAGCGCCTGCGCGCGGGCGCGAAGCTGATCGTGATCGACCCGCGCCGGATCGACCTCGTGAAGACGCCCCATGTCGCGGCCAGCCACCACCTTGCCCTGCGCCCGGGGACCAATGTCGCCGTGCTGACCTCGCTTGCGCATGTGATCGTCACCGAGGGGCTCGCGGACGAGGATTTCATCCGCACCCGCTGCGACTGGGACGAATTTGCCGATTACGCCGCCTTTGTCGCCGACCCGCGCCATGCGCCCGAGGCGACAGAGCTTCTCACCGGGGTGCCGGCGGATGACCTGCGCGCGGCGGCGCGGCTCTTTGCCACCGGCGGCAACGGGGCGATCTACTATGGGCTCGGCGTGACCGAACATTCGCAGGGCTCGACCACGGTCATGGCCATCGCCAACCTCGCGATGATGACCGGCAACATCGGCCGCCCTGGCGTGGGCGTGAACCCGCTGCGCGGCCAGAACAACGTGCAGGGCGCCTGCGACATGGGGTCGTTTCCGCAGGAATTGCCCGGCTACCGCCATGTGAGCGACGACGCCACCCGCGCGGTGTTCGAACGGCTCTGGGGCGCCACGCTCGACGCAGAGCCGGGGCTGCGGATCAACAACATGCTCGACGCGGCCGTCGATGGCAGCTTTCGCGGCATCTACATCCAGGGCGAGGACATCCTGCAATCGGACCCCGACACGCATCATGTGATGGCGGGCCTTGCCGCGATGGAGCTTGTTGTGGTGCAGGACCTGTTCCTCAACGAGACAGCGAATTACGCCCATGTGTTCCTGCCCGGCTGCACCTTTCTGGAAAAGGACGGCACCTTTACCAATGCCGAACGCCGCATCAACCGTGTGCGCCGGGTGATGATGCCACGCTCGGGCCTCGCCGACTGGGAGGTCACGCAGCGGCTGGCCAATGCGATGGGGGCCGACTGGGCCTATACCCACCCCTCGCAGGTGATGGACGAAATCGCGGCGACGACCCCCAGCTTTGCCGGCGTCTCCTATGCGCGGCTCGAAGAGCTGGGGTCGGTTCAATGGCCCTGCAACGATGCCGCGCCCGAGGGCACGCCGGTGATGCATATCGACGGCTTCGTGCGCGGCAAGGGGCGGTTCATCGTGACCAAATACATCCCCACGGATGAACGCACCGGCCCGCGCTTTCCGCTGCTGCTCACCACCGGGCGGATCCTGTCGCAATACAACGTGGGCGCGCAGACGCGGCGCACGGCCAATGTCGTCTGGCATGGCGAGGACCGGCTCGAGATCCACCCGCAGGACGCCGAAATGCGCGGCATCCGCGACGGCGATCTGGTGCGCCTCGCCTCGCGCGCGGGCGACACGGCGCTGCGCGCGCAGATCACCGACAGGGTGGCGCCGGGCGTGGTCTACACGACCTTCCACCACCCCGACACGCAGGCCAATGTCATCACCACCGACTACAGCGACTGGGCGACGAACTGCCCCGAATACAAGGTGACGGCGGTCCAGGTCAGCCCGACCAACGGCCCGACCGGCTGGCAGAAGGATTACGCAACCCAGGCCGCCCAGGCCCGCCGCATCCTGCCGGCCGCCGAATGACCGCCGTGTCGGACCAGAGCAGGACAGTCAGCACCATCAGCCACGCAGCGCAGGCAACCGCCGCGCGCCGCACCCTGCCCGAAGAAACGCCCGTCGCCCTGGTCTACAACGGCACGACCCATGCGGTGATGATGGCGACCCCGGCCGACCTGCTCGATTTCGCGACCGGCTTTGCCCTTTCCGAAGGCGTGATCGACCGGGCCGCCGACCTTGGCGAGGTCGAGATCCTGCACCACGCCGCCGGGATCGAGGCCCGCGCCTGGCTGCCAGAGGAGCGCGCGGCGGCGCTGACGGCACGCCGGCGGATGATGACCGGCCCGGTCGGGTGCGGCCTGTGCGGCATCGACAGCCTCGCCCAGGCCCTGCGCCCGCTGGCGCCGCTCGCGCAGGGCGGCGCGCGCCTGACCCCGGCCGAGGTCACGCTCGCGCTGGATGAATTGCGCGACTGGCAGCCGCTGCACGACGAAACCCGCGCGACCCATGCCGCCGGCTTCTACCGCCCGGGCCAGGGCATCGTGATGGCGCGCGAGGATGTGGGCCGGCACAATGCGCTGGACAAGCTGACCGGCGCGCTGGCCCGCGCGGGGATCGACCCGGGCGAAGGCGCCATCGTCCTGACCAGCCGCATTTCGGTCGATATGGTGCAGAAATGCGTGACCGCCCGCTGCCCTGTCCTGCTCGCCGTCTCTTCACCCACAGCCCATGCCGTGCGATTGGCCGAGGCCGCAGGCCTCACGCTCGCCTCAACCGCACGCGGCGAAACCCATGTCTTTTCCCACCCGGACCGGATCGCGGAGGCGCCCCATGTCAGCTGACAGCCTGACCCGCATGGCCAACCAGATTGCCGCCTTCTTTGCCACCCAGCCCGGCACCGATCAACCCGCAGAGGTGGTCGCACATCTCAGGGCCTTCTGGTCCCCACGCATGCGCGACGCACTTTGTGCGCTGGCCGACGCGGATGACGCGGCGCTCTCGCCCCTCGCGCGTGAGGCAGTTCGACGATTGCGCGGCCCTGCGACGCCCCGTTAGCATCTTTTGGCCACAAATATCCCGGGGGTGCGGGGGCCGGCCCCCGCATTCTCCCCCCCCCTCAGCCCCACCGCACCATATCTCACGAGGACCTCCAGATGACCCGCCCCGCCACCCATCCCGCCCTCGTCGCCGGCGCCACCGCCGTCATCACCGGCGGCGCCTCCGGCATCGGGCTTGCGACCGCCTGCCGCCTTGCCGCGCTTGACCTCAACATCGTGATCGCCGACCTCGGGGCCGACCGCCTCGCGGCGGCGGCGGCCACAATCGCCCGCCATGCGCCACGCGGCGCGTCGGCGGTGATGGCGTCACAGACAGATGTGTCGGACCCCGCCGCGCTCGCCTCCCTCGATACCGCCGTGACCGCCCGTTTTGGCGGGACGGATGTGCTGATGAACAATGCCGCGATCCAGTCCGGCAGCAGCCTGTTCGGCCCGCAGGAAGTCTGGGACCGCGTGATGGCGGTGAACCTCTGGGGCGTGATCCACGGCAGCCGCGCCTTTGCCCCCGGCATGATCGCGCGGGGCCGTCCCGGCCTCATCATCAATACCGGCTCGAAACAGGGCATCACCACGCCGCCAGGCGATCCGGCCTACAATATCGCCAAGGCAGGCGTTAAGGTCTTTACCGAGGCGCTCGCCCATGACCTGCGAAACACGCCCGGCGCCCAGGTCACGGCGCATCTGCTGATCCCCGGCTTTGTCTGGACCGGCCTCACTCGCGGCGAACGGACCGAGAAACCCGCCGCTGCCTGGACGGCGGAACAGACGGCCGCATTTCTGCTCGACAGCCTGGCGCAGGGCGATTTCTACATCCTGTGCCCGGACAATGACGTGCCCCGCGCGCTCGACGAGAAACGCATCGCCTGGGCTGCAGGCGACATCATCGCGAACCGCCCCGCCCTGTCGCGCTGGCATCCGGACTGGGCCGAGGCCTTTGCCGCCCATGTCAAAGGGCGCGACAGCTGAGCCGCGCCCAAGATTTTTCGTACGAAAAATCTTCCAAAAGTCTTCGTACGAAGACTTTTCCCGCTCAGTCCATATGGAATTGCTGCGGCAGCAGGTAGGGAAAACGGGTCGCGGGGTCGATCTCGACCTTCATGATCGGCGCCATCCATTCCCCCCATTTCGCGTTGACCGGCTCGGCCGCGATAGCCTTTTGCGTCGCGGCCAGGTCGTCGCATTCGAAATATCCGAACAACGTCAGCCCGTGGCGGTAGATGTTGTAGTTGCGGATGCCCGCGCGGCGCAGCGCGTCTAGCATCTCGGGCCAGATCTCGTCATGGCGGCGCTTGTAGTCTTCCTCATAGCCCGGTCGCACTTCGAGCACCCACGCATGTCCGGCCATCACAGCCCCCCTGTCCAGTCGTTGAAACAGTCACGCAGCAGGATGGTCTCGGTCAGCACATCCTCGCTCAGCGTGTTCATGTAGTCCTGATGCACCGCCTCGAGCGTCAGCGCACCGGCATAGCCCGCATCGCGCAGCGTGCCGAACATCGCGGGAAAGTTCAGCGTGCCATGGGCAAACTTGGCCTGCAGGTCGCCCATCCGCGCCTGGCGCAGATGCACATGGGCGGCAAAGGGGGCGAGCGGGTCCACCTCCTCCTGCCGATAGCCCAGGCAGGCGAAATGCGAATAGTCGAGCGCGAGGCGCACGCCCGTCTCCTCGACCAGCCGGGCCACCAGCGCGGGACTTTCGGCCCAGCTCTGCACATGCGCCTCGATGCACAGCGTCGTGCGGTATCCGGCCGCCAGCGCCACCATTTCCCGCAGGCTGTCCGCCGCGACACGGGCGGCTTCGGCGCGGCTCTGGCCGGGGTTCACGATGCCGGGCAGCACGAAAACCGTGGCGATGTCGGCCGCATCGGTGAATGACAGCACCTGCGCCAGATCATGCAGGTTCGCCTCCAGCGTGCCGGGCAATGCGAGGTTGCGCCCGGCAAGGCCATCACCGAACAGGTGGTAGTAGTTGGGGATGCGCACGCCCAGCCCCGCAAGCTCGGCTGCCGCCGCCTGGGGGTCGGACAGGATCAGCGCCTTGTCGAGGCCCGCGCGGTAAAACAACCCCACATCCAGCGCGCCGATCCCCAGCGCGCGGGAAATCCCCGCCGCCTCGGCCAGCGTGCACTGCGGCAGCGACCAGGATGCCAGTGACAGATACATCCCCCTACCCCCCGATCCGTTCCACCTGCCCGCTCGCCGCCGCGCGGTAGAGCGCATCAAGCGCCTCTGTCACCCGCGCGCCGCACGCGGCATTCGACGCATTGACCACCGGCTTGCCCGCGCAAAGCGCGGCGAACACCCGCACCGGCAGCGCGCCGTCATAGCCCGCCTCGAGATCGTTGAGCGGCACCGCGTCGTCCTGCCCGTCGAGCCGGCGCAACTCGAGCCGGGCGGGCAGGTTGGAGAAAAAGATGCAGCCCTCGGTCCCGTAAATGCGGATATCGGTATGCATGCCGACATGTTTGGGCACGGTCGCGGCACCAGAGAGCGATACCGTCGCGCCATTGGTCATCCGGGCGATGGCGGCGTCGTAATAGTCCACCCCGGTGGGTGACTTCACATCCATGCAGGCGATGCTCTCGAAGGTCAGGTCGGTCACATAGGTCAGCCAGGCGAGTGCGTGGCTCATCTGCCCCCAGCCGTAGCCGCCGGCCTTGGCCGGGTCGGCCCAGGTCGAGGCGGGGGGGCGGAACATGTGATCGGCGGTCTCCAGCATCGGCTTTCCGGAAAAGAGGTCGTCGAGCGGCGAGCCCATCTGGCAGACCGCGTGGCGCACCGCGCCGATCCGCCCCGCCTGCACCCATTCGGCCGCGCGGCGCGACCAGGGGGTAAAGTTCAGCCCCGTGGGCACCAACACTTCCTTGCCTGCCCGCAAGGCGGCCGCGGCAATCGCGCGGCCATCGGCGGCGGTGGTCGCCATCGGCTTTTCCACCAGCACATGGCACCCTGCGGCAAGTGCCGCGAGCGCGGGGGCGGTGTGGTGGATATGCGGGGTCGAGATCATCACCCCGTCGAGCCGTTCCGCCGCCAGCATCGCCGCCACATCGCCATAGCGCCCGGCGATGCCAAAGTGATCGCCCGCCTGCTGCACGCGGGCCGCGTCAAGGTCACACAGCGCCACCACCCGCGCATCCTGCCCCGCCTGCACGGTCGGGATATGGTTGAAGGTCGCCCACCAGCCCGTGCCCACGACACCCAGTCTTGCGGTCATCCCTGCCCCTCCTTCTGTGCAATCGTCGATTGATAGACGTTGTGCATATGCTCCTCGGCCGCCTTGGCTGCCGCATCCGCATCGCGCGCATGCAGGGCGTCGAGCAGGCGGCGGTGGTCGGCGTAGCTTTGCTCGAGCACGCCCGAGGTCTCGGACGCCCGCTTGCGGAACTCGAGGCCGAGCACGTTCAGGCTCTCGCCAATCCGCTTGAGAAAGGCATTGCCACAGCCGCCCCAGATCGCCTCGTGAAAGGCGAAATCCGACATCCGGAAGGCGCGGGCGTCGTGCAGCGTGTCCTTTTGCGCGTCGAGGATCGCCGCGAGTTGCGCCAGTATGGCGGCGTCCATGTTGACCGCCGCGCGCCGCGCCACATCGCTCTCGATCAGGCTGCGCGCATCGTAAAGCTCGCCGATGTTCACATCCTCGAGCGAGAGGAAGAACTGGATCGGGCCGAGCAGCGCATCGCCGTCGAGCTTGGTGATATAGGCGCCGCCGCCCTGGCGCGACTGCACCACGCCCAGGATCGCGAGGCCCCTGATCGCCTCGCGCACCGAGGGCCGCGAGACGCCGAGGCTTTCGGCGAGGTCACGCTCGGGCGGCAACTGGTCGCCGGGGCGCAGCGCCCGGGCCGTCACCATGTCGAGGATACGGCGCGCGACCATCTCGGCCACGCTTTCGCGCACGATGGGGCTGTCGAACAGGATGGGCTTGCCTGCGGTCTCGGTCATGTCGCCTCTTTCTGCGGCCGGCGGCGCAGCGCCGAAAGGTTGATGCGCGGCACCAGCACCGAGCCGATCAGCAACAGGCCCACCACGCCCGTCTGGATATGCCCGGTGATGTTGACCAGCGCCATGCCGTTGCGCAGGTTCAGCACGATCAGGATGGCGAGCAGCGTGCCCATCAGGCTGCCCGCGCCGCCGAATATGCTGACCCCGCCCAGCAGCACCATCGTGATCACGTCCAGTTCGAACCCCTGCGCCACATCGCCCCGCACCGCGCCGACGCGGGCCGCGAACAAGAGGCCCGCAAAGGCCGAAACCAGCCCCGACATCATGAAGATGATCATCTTGTGCCGCCCCGTGTCGATACCCGCATAGTCCGCCACGTCGCGGTTGGTGCCGATCACATAGGTCTTGCGCCCGAACCCGGTCCGCTGGAGCAGGACAAAGAGCGCGACAAAGAGCACCGCAAAGGCGATGAGCGCGAAGGGGACCGGTCCGATCAGCCCCTTTTGCCCCAGATCGCCGAACCATTGCGGAAAGCCCGACACACCGCGGTCCTCGACCAGCACACGGGCGAGGCCGCGAAAGCCGATGAGCGTGGCGAGGGTGACGACGAGCGAGGGCAGCCCCACCCGCGCGATGAACCAGCCGTTGAAGGCGCCGCCCGCGACGCCGATCAGCAGGCAAAGGCCGATCGCGGCAACGGGGTCCACGCCTTGCTGAAAGAACCAGCCGAACGCGCAGGCCGACAGGCCCATCATCGAGGCGACGGAGAGGTCGATCTCGGCATTGATGATGACAAAGGTCATCACCAGCGCCACGATGATCTTTTCGATGGAAAGCTGGAACAGGTTGATCTGGTTTGACAATGTGAGGAACTGCGGCGACAGCGCGGCATTGGCCGCGATGATGGCAATGAGCACGGCGAGCAGAAAGCCCTCCCAGCCCAGCAGGGGTTTGAGGATGGTCATGCCTGTGCCTCCGCGGCCGCGCGCGCGGCGTTGCGTGCCTTTTCCCGGCGCAGGCGCCAGGCGATGAGGCGGCGCATCAGGATCGCGTCCACCGCCACCGCCGTCAGGATAAGCGCGCCCAGCACCGCCTCGCGCCAGAACTCGCTCACCAGCGGCCAGCGCACCAGGCTGGTGTCGATCAGGTCCACCAGGATCGCGCCGATCAGCGCGCCGGCCACCGTGCCGGAGCCGCCGAAGATGTTGACGCCACCGACCACTGCCGCCGCCACCGACTTGAGCTCGAACCCGAGGCCCGCCACCACGGTGATGTTGCCGAACCGCGCGAGGAACATGAACCCGCCGAGGCCGGCCAGCGCCCCGGCCAGCACAAAGGCGGTGAACACCACCGCGCGCTGGTTGATGCCCGCCATCTCGGCCGCTTCGGGGTTGGACCCCACGGCATAGAGCTTGCGCGCCGGGCGCAGACGGGTGAGCGCCAGATGCACCAGCGCCACCACCACGACCGAGGTCATGAAGGCGGCGCGGAACTCCACCCCCGCAAGGCTGAACAGCACGGTGTTGGGATAGTCGGTCAGCCAGGCGGGCAATTTCTGCGAGGTGATGGATTTGCCATCCGCGAACTCGACCAGCAGCGACCGGAAGATCGCCATCGTGGCCAGCGTCACGATGATCGCGGGCACCCGGGCATAGGCCACGAGCAGGCCGTTCACGACGCCAAAGCCCGCCCCCACCGCCATCGCATAGGCCACCAGCAAGAGCGGCGAGATGCCGGGGTTGGCGGCCACCATCGCGCCGGTGGCAAAGGCGGTGAAACCCACGACCGACCCGATCGACAGGTCGATGTTGCGCGTCAGGATCACCAGCGTCTGCGCCGTGGCGATCAGCGCCATGATCGCGACCGAGGCCGAGATGCGGTTGAACAGGCGTGCGTTGAAATAATTGTCCACCTGGGTGGCGAAGAAGGCCAGCACGAGGCCGAGGACCACGAACAGCGCGAGGATGCGCAGGTTTTGCGGGCTGAGGCGGTCGAGCATCAGGAGAGACCTTTGCGTGCGGCGAGGTCGGAGCCTCCGGCGGGGATATTTATGGCAAGATGAAGCTGGGCGTCGCGCATCAGGCGGCCCCCGCGAGGGTGGTGGCACCGGTGGCCAGCCGCATCACGCTCTCCTGCGTCGCACCCTCATGCGGCAGGATGCCCATCTGGCGCCCCTCGCGCATCACCAGGATGCGGTCGCCCATCGCCAGCACCTCTGGCAGGTCGGAGGAGATGACGAGCGCCGCGCCGCCCTCGGCCACAAAGGCGCGGATCAGGTCATGCACCTCGGCCTTGGCGCCCACGTCGATGCCGCGGGTGGGTTCATCAAAGATCAGCAGGTCAGGGGCCAGCGCCAGCCATTTCGCCAGCATCACCTTTTGCTGGTTGCCGCCCGAGAGCATCCCCACCGCAATGGCGACCGAGGGTGTGCGGATGTTCAGCCGCTTGCGATAGGCTTCGGCAATCCCGGCCTCTTGCCGGCGGCGCAACAGGCCCGCGGGCGACAGGATGCCCGCGAGCGTGGCGAGGGTCACATTGGCGGCGATGGGCATCGGCATGGCCAAGCCGAGCTTGCGCCGGTCCTCGGAGACATAGGCGATGCCGGCGGCGATGGCATCGCGGGGGCGGGTGAAGCGGACGGGCGCGCCCTTGTAGCGCAGGCGTCCCGCCGTCGCGGGCCGGATGCCGAAAAGCGTCAGCGCCACATCGGTGCGCCGCGCGCCAATGAGCCCCGCCATGCACAGCACCTCGCCCCGGTGCAGGTCAAAGGTGACACCGGAAAAGATATCCTCGCAGCCGAGATCCTCGACCGAGAGCAAGACCTCGGGCCGGGTCTGCGACGGCGCCTTGGTGAAATAGTTGCCCACCGCACGGCCGACCATATCGGCGATCAGGCTGTCGGGCGTGACCTCGCCCACCAGCCGCGTCGAAATGTGCTGGCCATCGCGGATCACCGTCACGCGGTCGGCAATCTCGAAAATCTCTTCGAGCCGGTGCGAGATATAGACCACCGCCACGCCCTGCCCCGCCAGCGTGCGCGCCACCCCGCGCAGTTGCGCGGCCTCATGCGCCGAGAGCGATGCGGTGGGCTCGTCCATGATGAGCACCCGCACATCCTGGCTGAGCGCGCGCGCGATCTCGACCGCCTGCTGTTCGGCCAGCGTCAGCCCGGCGGCGATGCGGTCCACGTCCAGCGTCATGCCGATCCGGTCGATCAGCGCCTGCGCACGGGCCCGCAGCGCGCCACGGTTCTGCACAAGGCCCAGCGTCGTGGAGGCGATGAAGATATTCTCGGCCACGTCGAGGTCGGGAAAGACCATCGGTTCCTGATAGATCGCCGCAATCCCCGCGAGCCGCGCGTCCTGCGTGCCCGAGAGGCCGAGCGCCGCGCCGTCCAGTTCCATCCGGCCCGACGTGGGGCGATGCACGCCGGTCATGATCTTGATCATCGTCGATTTGCCGGCGCCATTCTCGCCCACGATGGCGTGCACCTCGCCCGCGAAAAGGTCGAGCGACATGTCGCTGAGCGCCTGGGTCATGCCAAAGCTCTTGGAGATGTCGCGCAGCGCGAGGAGGGGCAGGGTCATGGCAAAGCCTTTGGCAAGGGAGCGACCGGCGGGGGAGATCCGCCGGCCGCCGGGGTCGGGCGCGCGCTATTGCGCGGCGGCCTCGACATTCGCAGAGGTATAGACGGTGAACGGCCCCATCAGGATGCGCTTTTGCCCCGGACGGCCCGGATCCTCCTCGATGGTAAAGGCGCCCATGCGGCCGGCCACGAAGGTCTCGCCGATCTCACCGGTCAACTGCCCGGTGGCGAGGCCATAGGCGGTGTAATAGGTGAGGTAGCCGAGGTCGCGGAAGTCCCACAGCGCGAATTCCGGCGCGCAGCCGTTCATCGTGTAGCTGACCATTTCGGACGGCAGGCCAAGACCCGAGGTCTTGACCTGATCGCACATGCCTTCGTCCTGCATCGCCTTGGCGGCGGCCTGGATGCCCACCGTGGTCGGCGCCATGATCAGGCCGAGGGCGGGGTGGCTGTCCACCAGCGCCAGCGCGCGGTTGTAGGACACTTCGGCCTGATCGTCGCCATAGACGATATCGACGAGGCTGATGTCGGCATATTTCGGGTCAGAGGCCAGCGTCTCCTGCATCGCGGCGATCCAGGCGTTCTGGTTGGCCGCATCGGGCGTGGCCGACAGCACCGCCATCTCGCCCGCGCCACCCAGGATCGAATGCGCCATGTCGGCCATCACGACCCCGATGGAGCCGAAATCGACCTGCGCCACGAATACGTCTTCGCCCGCGCCCGACGGGATCGGGCTGTCCCAGGTCACCACGCGCACGCCCGCGGCCTGTGCGGCCTCGGCGGCGGGGGCGATCTGGTCGCCGGCGTTGTTCGACAGCATGACCGCCCCCTGCCCCTGCGTGGCGGCGGTGGTCATGATCTCGATCTGGCCCGCGACCGAGTTCTCGGGCGTCGGCCCGACGAACAGAAGCGCGCCGGGGTTGGCAAGCTCTGCATGGGCCTCCTGCGCACCCTCATTGGCCTGATCGAAGACGAGGATGCCGAGGAACTTGGGCAAAAGCACCATGTTGGTGGCCTGCCCGCCCTCCAGCGTCATCGCGTGGCTTTCCGCCAGCGCATAGCCCGACGTGCCGAGCATCAGCGCGGCTGTCAGGCCCAAAGTCTTGAAATGTGTCATGTCTCTCCTCCCAAGGGTGCGTCATCTCGGCGCTCGTTGCGCCTCTTCGCTCGCCGGACGACAAAGGCCCCCTGACCCCTCGCCGCCGGATTCCTGTGCTCACATCGGGACCGGCCTGCGCGGCCCCTCGCCGGCCAGGGCGCGGGCAATATCCTGCGCGACCAGCCCCTGAAGCCGGCCGATCGCCGCCTCCGAATACCAGGCGGCATGCGGCGTCAGCAGCAGCCCGGGCGCGTCGCGCAGGGGTGAACCCGCCCCCAGCGGCTCCGCCCCGAACACATCGAGCGCGGCGCCGCCGATGACACCTGCCCGCAGCGCGGCCGCCAGATCGTCCTCCACGATCAACTGCCCGCGCGCCGAATTGACGATCACCGCATGGGGCTGCATCAGCGCCAGCCGCGTGGCGTTGAAATAGCCGGTGGTCTGGGCCGTGGCGGGCGCATGCAGCGAGATGATGTCGGCCTGCCGCAACAGCGCCTCCCCCTCGACCAGCCGCAGGCCCAGCGTCGCCGCCTGCCCGGCATCGAGCCCCGGATCAGCCGCGATGAAATCAAAGCCAAAGCCGCGCAGCCGCGCCAGCACCGCGCGCCCGATCTGGCCCATGCCGAAAAATCCGAACACCGTTTCGCTAAATGGCTTCAACGGCTTGCAGACCTTGACCGCCGCCCATTCGCCGCGCCGCACCGACGCATCGAGCGCGGGAAGCTTGCGCAACAGCGCCAGCGCCGCCGCCGCCGTATGGTCGGCCACCTCGTCGGCGCAATAGTCGGGCACATAGCCCACCCGCAGCCCATTGGCCCGCGCCGCCGCCACGTCGATGTTGTCATAGCCCACACCATAGCGGATCACCGTCCCGCCCGGCCGCACCGCCGCCGCCGCCGCCGCGCCAAAGGGCGCGAACTGCACCACCGCGACATCCGCGCCAGCCACGGCCGCCGCCACCTCGCCCGCGCTCTTGCACTGATGCGCGGCAAAATCCGCCCCCGCCGCGCGCGCGGCAGCCTCCTCCTGCGCCAGCCCCGGAAAGGTGTAATCCGTCACCACGACCTTCATGCCTGTCCCCCGGCCATCGCTTCATCTTGCCAGAAATATCCCGGGGGAGCGCCGCAAGGCGCGGGGGCAGAGCCCCCAGCCACGCCCATTCTCATCGCGCGCCCTCCAGGTAGTCGTGCAGCACCTCGCCCGGCACCAGCGTGAAATCCGCCCGCCAGTAGAACGCCTCGAGCGGCGCGCGCACCGGCAGGCGGAACACCGGCAGTTGCGCATTCGCGCGCAATTCCACCGTGCCCGCCCCGCGCCAGGCCTCATGCACGACCACCTCGGCCAGCCGGCGCGAGGTGATCTGCCGGATCGCAGGGGTGGCGTCGATATGATCCACCGCCTTGAGGTTGAGGTTGGTGGCAAAGTCGAAATAAGGCGCAAGATCGCCCGCCGTGCATGGCGTTTGCTTGTAGGCCATGGTCCCGGTGATTACCTCGATCCCGTTGCGCGCAACCGTCCCCACGATCAGGTCGCCGCGAAACGCGAGCCGGGGCTCGCCCAGCTTCTTGGGCTGTCCATGCACCTCGCGGCCATGGGTCACGCCCACATCCGACGACAACACCAGATAGGGCGAATAGGCCCCTTCCCTGTCGCCCAGCCGCGCGCCGAACATCACATTGGCCTCGCTGTAGGGCCCCAGCCAGTCGGTGTCGTTCATCTTGTAGATATGCACGCAGGCCACGTCGCCCACAGGCTCCATCGGCGGCGGCAGCAGGAACGCCATCGCATCAGGGTCGGTGCGCCAGTAGAGCGTCAACACCTCCACATCGCGAAAGCGCAACGGAAAAGGCGGGATCATCGGCGCGTCCCAGGGGGTGGAGAACCCCGCCTTGCGGATATCTGCCTCGCCGGGCTTGCTGATCCGCCAGCCTGTCATGCGGCAATCCTGCGCACTTCGGCCTCGATCACCTCGATGCCCAGCCCCGGCCCGGTCACCGGATAGGCCCAGCCATCCCTGTGCCACAGCTTTTCCGCCACGATCACATCCTGCACCACGACCGGAAAGGGCTTGTATTCAAAGATGATCGCATTGGGCGAGGCGAGCGAGCAATGCAGGCTCGCCGCCGTGGTGATGCCGGTGGACCAGGCATGGGCGTTGATCTTCTTGCCATGCAGCGTGCAGAGCGCATCGACCCGGCGAAAGCCGGTGATCCCCTCGACCCGCGCGGGGTCAACGCCATAGACGTCCACCGCCTTGACGAACTCCATCTGCCGGCGATAGCCCGCTTCGGTAAACTCGCGCTCACCGCTTGCCAGCGTCAGCGTCGTCTCGGCCCGCATCCGCATGTAGCCTGCGTCATCGGTGGGGTAGAGCGGTTCTTCATACCAGCCGATCCGGTATTCCTGCATCCGGCGGCCCACGGAAATGGACGTCTCCACGTCCCAGCGCACGCCATTGCCGATATCGACGAGGATCTCGGCCGCATCCCCCAGCGCGCCGCGCAGCGCGCGGATGAAGGACACGTCGGTATCGGGGTCGCCGCCGATATTGCTTTCGCCCTTCTTGGCAAAGCCCAGCTTGCAGGACCGGAACCCCGCCTCAAAGAACCCCACGACCTCGGCCACGCAGGCGGCCTCGCCCTTCTTGTTCACATGCGCAGATGCATTGGCGAGCAGGCGGTCCTGCTTGAGCCCGCCCAAAAGCGCGTAGAGCGGCTTGCCCGCGACCTTGCCGCGGATGTCCCACAGCGCCATGTCGATCCCGCTGATCGCCATGCTGGCGATGCCGCCCTCGCCATACCAGAACACATGGCGGCGCATCGCCTCCCAGTTGCCGTCGATGTCATCGGCGGGTTTTCCCGCGAGCAGCGGCAGGAACCCCTCGGTGATGATCGTGCAGACCGCCTTGCAGGCCTCGGGCCACATCGCGATGGCCTCGCCCCAGCCGACGACGCCGTCGCTGGTCTCGACCCGCACCAGCACGGTGCGGCGGATCGTGCCGAAATCGTTGGGGTCGGGATAGGCGATCGCAATCGGCTCGATCCGGGCGATACGGGTCATCAGGCAGGCTCCCCCCTTGCCAGGCGAAGGGCATGCGGTTTTCCTTTTGACAGGAGGGCCCTCACGCCTTACGACTCAAATTGGTCAGACCAATTAACATCGCTGCAAACAGACAGGTCAAGAGAAATGTTCAACCTCGCCCCGATCCCCGTGCCCGCACTCACCGGGCGCACCGTTCTTGTCACCGGCGCCGGGCGCGGGATCGGGGCGGCGCTGGTGCAGCAACTGGTCGCGGCCGGCGCGCAGGTCTTTGCGGGCTTTTACGGTGCGGCCGACATGGGCGCGCTGGCCGGCGCGGTGACATTTCCGCTCGACGTGACGGACCAGTCCTCGGTCAACGCCGCCGTGGCGCAGGTCACGGCCTTTGGCGGGCGGCTCGACGTGCTGGTCAACAACGCGGGCATCATCGCGCCGATCGGGCATCTGGAGCATCTGCCCTCGGACGCGCTCCGGCCCGCCTTTGACGTCAATGTCACCGGCCTGCATCGCATGACGGTCGCCTGCCTGCCGCTGCTCAAGGCCTCGCGCGGCACCATTGTGAACGCCGGCACCGGCGCCGCCACCACGCCGATGGAGGGCTGGACGGCCTATTGCGCCTCAAAGGCGGCGGCGCGGATGATGACGCAGATGATGGCGCTCGAACTCGCGCCGCATGGCATCCAGAGTTTTTTCATCGGCATTCCGCCCACCGACACGATGATGCAGGGCGAGATCCGGGTGGCGGGCCTCAACCCGATCAGCCAGATCCCGCAGGACAAGCTGGTGGCGCCCGACGTGCCGGCTAGCGTGATGGCCTGGCTCTGCTCGGCCGAGGCGCGCGCGGTCGATGAGGTGCTGCTCGACGTGCGCCAGGACCGGTTCACCGCGATGATGGCGCTTTGACCGGCAGGCGTGGACAAGCGGCCGCGCGCGCGGCATAACTGGGGGCTCATTTGAAAGGCTCCGCTGTGCTGCCGCGTCTCATGCTCTGGCTCTTGCGGATCGCGGTGATCCTGACCCTGGCCTATGCGCTTTACGCGCTATCGGCATGGGTGATGGCGCAGACCCAGACGCTCGGGAACGGGCCGCAGTTGCGCGTCGGGCTGCTGGTGCTGTTGCTCCTGGCCTATGCGCTGCTGATCGCCGTGCCCTTCGTGCCGGGGATCGAGATCGGCCTGTCGCTGCTGATGCTGGGCGGCGGCAGTATCGCGCCCTTCGTCTATCTGGGCACGATTGCCGGGCTGATGCTGGCCTATTTCACCGGGCTGCATGTCGCCCCTGCACTGGTCGGGCGCTGGCTGGCCGATCTCGGCCTGCGGCGGGCCTCGGAGGCGGTGATGCGGCTGGGCCTGCTGACCCCGCCGCAGCGGCTCGAGGCGCTGCGCGCGCGGCTGCCCGCGCGCCTCGCGCCGCATCTGCTGCGGTTCCGTCATGTGCTGCTGGCGCTGCTGATCAACCTGCCGGGCAATGCGGTGATCGGCGGCGGCGGCGGCATCTGCCTGCTGGCCGGGATGAGCCGGCTTTATGCGCCGGCGCCGATGCTGCTGACGATAGCGCTGGCCGTGGCGCCGGTGCCGCTGCTCATCTGGGCGATGGGCAGGCCGCTGATCGCGCTATAGCCCGCCGAGGCTTTGCAGCAGGGCCACCACCTCGTCCACGCCCTTGCCCTGGCGCAGGCTGGCAAAGACCACGGGCCGCGCCCCCCGCATCCGCGCCGCATCGCGCGCCATCACCTCGAGCGAGGCGCCCACATGCGGCGCGAGGTCGGTCTTGTTGATGACAAGGATGTCGGAGCGGGTGATCGCGGGGCCACCCTTGCGCGGGATCTCCTCCCCTGCCGCCACGTCGATCACATAGATCGTGAGGTCGGCCAGTTCGGGCGAAAAGGTGGCCGACAGGTTGTCGCCGCCGCTTTCGATCAGCACGAGGTCGAGGTCGGGATGGCGCGCGCGCATCTGCGCCACGGCGGCGAGGTTGATCGACGCATCCTCGCGGATCGCGGTATGCGGGCAGCCGCCGGTCTCGACCCCCATCACCCGGTCGGCGGGCAGGATCTGCATCCGCATCAGCGCCTCGGCATCCTCTTGCGTGTAGATGTCATTGGTGATCACGGCGAGCGAGAGCCGGTCCTTGAGCGCGCGGGCGAGCGCCGCGGTCAGCGTCGTCTTGCCCGCGCCGACAGGCCCGCCGATGCCAAGCTTGAGGGGGCCGTGCGGAGAGGTCATGCGAGCGCCTTTGCAAACAGGATGAGAAACCCCGCCGCGAGGGCGAGGCAAAGCGGGCCGTAGTAGCGGCGGTCGTAGGTGGCAAAGGGCTCTTGCGGGGTCAGGCGGCGCCAGCCGGGAAACCACGGCATCACCCCGCGCAGACCAAAGCCCAGGGTGGCGAGCGCGAGCCCCGTGGTGCGGATCCAGCCGGCCAGAAACCAGGGCCAGGCGGCGGCAAACATCAGGATCACCGCCACCAGCGCGCAGGGGATCGGGCCGGGCATCCGTGTTGCGCCCCGCGTGCCGACGACCGCGCGCACCATGCGGTCCTCGTCGCGCAGCGGCCACCACAGGCCCAGCGCCCATGTCACGTGGACCCCGCCGATCACGATCAGCACCACCGAAAGGGCGAACATCAGCGCCGTCATGACCGGAAGATCCGCGGCGCCAGCACCTCGTGACGCATGGCGGCAATGTCGATGGCAAAGGCGGCGCTGCCCAGATCGTCGGGGGTCGCCGCCAGCGCCGCGCGCGCCACATCGGCACAAAGCGGTGCGAGAGCGCGGATGACGCGGTGCGCCCCGGTCTGGCCGAGCGGCATCAGCCGCTGCGCCGCCTGCGCGAGCGAGGTGACAAAGGCCAGCAGATAGGCCTGCACCACGTCGCCGACCGGCACCCCGGCGAGCGCGGCCGCGCGGCCCACGGCGACCGGATAGGCCATGTCGGGCAGGTCGGGCAGGTCGTAGCCCCAGACATCGCGCGTCGTGGCGGCAAAGGCCGCGCCCTGCGCCAGTGCCTCGGCCCGCCGCCCGGCGCTCGGGGCCAGCGCAGCCGCGAGTTCGGCGATACCGGCCAGCGCAGCCGCGTCCGCCGCATCATGCGCGGCCACCAGCAGGATCGCGTCACTGCGCCCCGCGCCATGCGCCAGCACCACCTCCAGCCAGTCGCAAAGGCTGTCGGCATCGCGCACCTGCCCGTCCGCGATGGCCTGTTCGAGCCCGTGCGACCAGGCGAAGGCCCCCACCGGATAGGCGGGCGAAAGCCATTGTTGCAGGGTGAGCAGGCCGTCAGTGGTCATGGTCATGCGCGTGCGGATGGCCGGGTGGATGGTGGTGGCCATGGTCGTGTCCGTGGCCATGTTCGTCGCCGTGGCCATGGTCGTGGCCATGGTCATGGTCGTGGTCATGCCCCTCGGCACGCCCGTCATGGTCGCCTTGCGCATGGCTGTGCCCCATCGTCCGCCCGTGGCCATAGGCGCCCCCCTCGGGCCGGAACGGCGCGTCGATGTCCGTGACCTGCGCGCCCAACCCTTGCAGCATCGCGCGCAGCACCCGGTCGCGCTGGATCACCAGCCGGTCGGCCGCGACCGCACAGGGCGCATGCCGATTGCCGATATGCCAGGCCAGTCGCGCAAGCTCGCCGCGCACCTCCATCAGCGGCTCGGCCGCCGCGATCACCGCCACCAGCCGCCCGTCCGCGAGCGCAAAGGCGTCGCCGTCATCAAGGCTCACCGTTTCGGCCAGATCGACCAGAAACGCCTCTTCATGCAGCGTCACCAGCCGTTTGCGCCGCAACATCCGGGCGTGATAGGGCAGCTCGACAAAATCGACGGGCGCGCGGGGCAGCGGCGCGCGGACAATCCCAAAGGCTGCGGGCAGCGACACCGTCATGGCGCGGCTCGCAGGCCGGTGATGCCATGGGTGCTCACATTGCCGGTCAGGTGGTATGTCACCTGCGTCTCGATCGCGAGGCCCAGCGCGGGAAAATAGGCATGGCGGTGGGTCTGGTCGCTGTCGCGCCCCCGCCAGCGGACCTCGACCGGGATCACGGCATAGGTGCAGCCACCCAGCCGCGCCTCAGTCTGGGCGAGAAAGGTGTAGCTCACGCTGAACCGTTCGCGCCCGCGCTGCGGCACGCCCGAGAAATCCGACATCTCCCAGCGAGTATTCGCGGTGCTCTGCCAGCCGGTGCCGGGCGTGGGCGGCGGAAAGCGGCCCTGCCAGGTGATCGCGGTCGTCCGGCTCGACCAGAGACCGATCACATCGGGCGGGGCCGATTCGGCGAGCCGCGCAGTCTCGTAGACGCCCTGCACCATATCGCGCCGGTCGGTGTACCCCTGCGCGCCATAGTCGTAATCGACCCTCACCACGCCCTCGGCCGCGATGGCCCGGCCCGTGACATCCCCCTGCCGGTCGAACAGCACACCGCGCGCGAGGTCGGCCTGCGTCACGCATTGCGCGGCGAGGGGCCCGCCCGCCAGCATGATCAGACCCGCCAAAAGCCACCGCATAACAGCCTCCACCACTGCTCCGACAGGATCAGGTTACGCCATCTGCGCGCCGATCAGAACAGGAAATAGCGCTGCGCCATCGGCAGCACCTCGGCGGGCGCGCAGGTGAGCAATTCGCCATCCGCGCGCACCTCATAGGTCTCGGGGTTGACCTCGATATGGGGCATTGCATCGTTGAGCCTGAGGTCGCGCTTGCCGATGTCGCGGGTGTCTCTCACCGCCACGGTATCCTTGGCCAGCCCCAGCCGCGCGCCGATGCCGTCGGCCTGCGCGGCGGCGCTGACGAATGTCACGGCAGAGCGTTCGACCGACCGCCCATAGGCGCCGAACATCGGCCGGGTATAGACCGGCTGCGGCGTGGGGATCGACGCATTGGGGTCGCCCATCTGCGCGCAGACGATGGTGCCGGCCATCAGCACCATCTCGGGCTTGACCCCGAAAAACGCCGGGTTCCACAGCACCAGATCGGCGCGCTTGCCCTCCTCCACGCTGCCCAGCTCATGCCCGATGCCATTGGCGATCGCGGCGTTGATGGTGTATTTCGCGATATAGCGGCGCACGCGGAAATTGTCGTTGGCGCCCGTCTCCTCGGCCAGCCGCCCGCGCTGCACCTTCATCTTGTGCGCCGTTTGCCAGGTGCGGATCAGCACCTCGCCCACCCGCCCCATCGCCTGACTGTCGCTCGCGATGATGCTGAAGGCGCCCATGTCATGCAGAATATCCTCGGCCGCGATCGTCTCGCGCCGGATCCGGCTTTCGGCAAAGGCCACATCCTCGGGAATGGATTTGTCGAGGTGATGGCACACCATCAGCATGTCGAGGTGTTCATCCACCGTGTTCACGGTAAAGGGCCGCGTCGGGTTGGTCGAGGACGGCAGCACATTGGGCAGCCCGCAGATGCGGATGATGTCGGGCGCATGGCCGCCCCCCGCGCCCTCGGTATGGAAGGCGTGGATCGTGCGGCCCTTGAGCGCGGCCATCGTGTTCTCGACAAAGCCGCTCTCGTTGAGCGTGTCGGTATGGATCATCACCGGCACGTCCATCGCATCGGCGACGCTCAGGCAGCAGTCGATGGCCGAAGGCGTGGTGCCCCAGTCCTCATGCAGTTTCAGCGCGGCAGCGCCGCCGATCACCTGCTCTTCGAGCGCTCCGGGCAGCGAGGCATTGCCCTTGCCCGCGAACATCAGGTTCATCGGAAAGGCATCCGCCGCCTGCAGCATCCGCCCGATATGCCAGGCACCCGGCGTGCAGGTGGTGGCGAGCGTGCCATGCGCGGGGCCCGTGCCGCCGCCGATCATGGTGGTGAGGCCCGAATGCAGCGCATCCTCGATCTGCTGCGGGCAGATGAAATGGATATGGCTGTCGATCCCGCCCGCCGTCAGGATCCGCCCCTCACCGGCGATGGCCTCGGTCCCCGGCCCCACGATGATATCGACGCCGGGCTGCGTATCGGGGTTTCCGGCCTTGCCGATCTTGTGGATGCGCCCGTCCCTGATCCCGACATCGGCCTTGTAGATGCCGGTCCAGTCCACGATCAGCGCATTGGTGATCACCGTATCGACCGCCCCCTGCGCGCGGGTCAACTGGCTCTGGCCCATCCCGTCCCGAATCACCTTGCCGCCGCCGAACTTGACCTCCTCGCCATAGGTGGTGAGGTCACGCTCCACCTCGATGACGAGCTCGGTATCGGCGAGCCTGACCCTGTCGCCGGTGGTGGGGCCGAACATCGCGGCATAGTCGCGGCGGGAAATCAGGGCAGGCATGGCGGCTCCGTGCAGATGCTGCCCGATGTCACCCGGCCCCCCGGCGCCTGAAAAGAGCGCGCGCGCCCCGCACCACGCCCCCCTCCCGACTTGCCCACTTTGCAGGCATTGACGCGCCCGGCTGCCCAGAAAACAGGCGATTTCAGAAACACCCCGTTCCCCTCCACCCCCAGCGCCGTGACCAGCGCATCGGTCTGCGCCGCCATCCCGATCACGACGAGCAATTCGCCATGCTGCGCCTCTGTCCTGCCCTTCGCCCGCGCGGCGGCAGTCTGCGACTGCACGCAACAGCGGCAGCCAGTCGCGGCCGCAACCGCCACATAGATCATCTCCTTGACCAGCGGGGCGAGCGCGCCGGGCGCCAAGACCACCTGCAACCGCTCCCGGACCGCGCGCGGCAGGGCCGGATCATTGGCCAGCATCCGCCTGAAATCGTTGACATGATCCGTGGTCCGCCTCGCGCGGATGTCATCAAGGACCGCCCGCGCCACCTCCGCCACCTCCGACGCCTGTGCATCCTGCAGCCCCGGCACGGCGCCCATCCCTCATCCCTTCATCTTGCCCCAAATATCCCGGGGGAGTCCCGCAGGGACGGGGGCAGCGCCCCCGCTACGCCGCCCCCGCTACGCCGCCCCCGCTACGCCGCCCCCGCTACACCGCCCCCGCTACACCGCCCCTGCCGCCGGAATGCTTGGGCGCGCTGATGGCAAGATCACAATGCGCCTGCGACCTTTGCATTGAACCCGTGCACCACCCGCGCGCCCGCATAGGCGATCAGGCTGACCTCGCGCCGCTGTCCGGGCTCAAAGCGCACCGCCGTCCCTGCGGCAATGTCGAGCCGCATGCCCCGCGCCGCCGCACGGTCAAAGTCCAGCGCAGGGTTCGCCTCGGCAAAATGATAATGGCTGCCCACCTGCACCGGCCGGTCGCCGGTATTGGCGACCTCGAGCGTGATCGCCACACGCCCCGCGTTCAGCTCAAGCATCCCGTCCTCGACAAACATCTCGCCCGGAATCATCGCTCTCTCCTTTCGTCGGCCACAACGCGCGGCTTCTTTGCGCCCCAAATACTCATCTACCGGATCGGCTGGTGCACGGTGACAAGCTTGGTGCCATCGGGAAACGTCGCCTCGACCTGCACCTCGTGGATCATCTCGGGCACGCCCGGCATGCATTGCGCGCGGGTGATGACCTGCGCGCCGGCCTCCATCATGTCGGCGACCGACCGTCCGTCGCGCGCGCCTTCGACCACCGCGTCGGTAATCAGCGCGATCGCCTCGGGATGGTTGAGCAGCACGCCGCGCGCCAGCCTGCGCCGCGCCACCTCGGCCGCCATCGAGATCAGCAGTTTGTCCTTTTCGCGCGGGGTCAGTTGCATCGGGTCACAATCTCCAGACTTTGGGCAAGGGCGCGCCGGTCAGGCGCTCGATCACCGGGATCAGCGCCCGGCGCAGGGTAAAGCCGTCGCGCATCAGAAGGCGCAACACGAGGAGGCCGTCGGGCAGCAGGCTCACCCCGCAGGTCGGCGGCAACAGCGCGCGCAGCGGCGCCAGCAGCGCGGCGGCGTCCGGCCCGCCATAGGCAAGCCCCGCCATCGCCCCTGCCCCGCCGCCACATCCCGCCCGCGCCAGATGCGCCGCAATGTCGCCCTCGAGCCGCAGCGCATCGGCCCAGATCAGCCGCCCGCCCTGCCAGACCTCCCAGCGGTCGCGCAGCGCGGCGGCATGCAGCACCTCGCCCATCGCCGCGCGGCCAAAGATCACCGGCTCGCAGAGCAGCACCCGCCCGCCCGGCGCCAGATCGACCCGCAGCCGCCGGCGCAGCGCCGCGCCTTCAAAGAGGATCGTCTCCTGCGGCAGCCAGTCGATGCGCGCGCCCGCCGCCACCCGCAGCGCCACCGTCACCTCGGCATGGCTGCCGGGCTGGGCGCGATAGGCGCGCTCGGCCGCCTGCGAGGCCACGACCAGATGCGCCCCCGCCTCTGCCGCGACATCCACCTCCATCCGGTCGCCGCCCGTCAGCCCGCCTGCGGTGTTGAGAAACACCGCCTGCAGCGCCGCGCCCGGCGCACGCGGGAACAGCGCCTTGAGCGAGCCGGAGGTGCGCAGCGTGTCGATCACACTCCCGCCACGGGCCGCGCGCGCGACCAGCCGCAGCGCGCCCTGCGCGCGCGGCGTCAGGGTTGCGACCTGCATCGTGGCGCGCATGTTCACGGCCAGCCCCCGTTCAATACCATCGCGGCGACTGTCGCCTGCTGCCCCGTCCGATGCCACTGTCACCGCACCCATGCCACCAGACCGGCGGCGATTTTGCCCCCGAATGCCCAAAATTCGTGCAGCTCGCGAACAAATGCCAAAGGGGGCGCCCGCAGGCACCCCCCATCCTCCCCCCAAACCACAGGCGGCTACTGCGGATTGTCGATCCGCACCACGATGCGCAGCGCACCCGTCACCGCCGTGCCGAACACCGCCCGCACCTGCCGGCCACTCGCGCCAAACTCGGTCTGCACATAGGGCGCCTCATAGATGTTCTGCCCCCCCGCATTCAGGATCTGACCTGCCGGCACCACCGCCTCGACCGTGCGCGCGCGCCCGTTGAAGGGCAGCCAGGTGCCCGGATCCGCCACCCAGAACCGGCTCGCCGTCGCCTGCGTATGGGCAAAGGAGAGCGGATTGCGCACCTCCTGGTTCACCCCGTTGAAGGCATTGCCGATGAAATTGACGTTGCGCATCTTGGTATAGTCGAGGTCGGCGAATGTCGTGTCCACCGCCTCGATCCGGTTGATATTGCCGCCGAACGTGCGGAAAACGTTGCTGATCACCGACAGCCCGTGCACGAAATGCCCCGGCCCGTAGGGCTTGATCACCAGCCAGTTGAACCACGGCCCCACGTTGCTGACCACGCAGGTATTGCCGGTGATGGTGAGCCCGCCGAACGAGAACTGCGCGCCCAGCGCCGGCGTCGCGTCATGCTCGTTGGTCCATTCGATGAAGTTGTTGTCGATATAGTTGCCGGTGATCACCGATTGCTGGTTGGGCAGCGTGAGGATCAGCCCGCCGATCCGCACGCCGTTGCTGGTCGTGTCGCCCTGAAACCAGTGATTGCCCGAAATCAGCGATCCGGTGCCGCCCAACACCGCGAAATGCTTGAACATCACGGCGCGGTTGTCGCGGATCTTGACGTCATTGGCATTGGCGTTGAGCCCGATGGTGGTCCGCGAGAGCACATTGGCGCTCTGCTCGTTCGACTGGAACTGGCAGCGGTCGATCAGCATCCCCTGACAACCGGTCCCGATCGAGGTGATGCCGCGATCCTTGGGCCTGGTGATGAAACAGTCGCGCAACGCGAATGTCAGTCCCTGCCGCGCGAGCATGACGGCGCTCGCCTCGCCGTCGCACTGGAACTCGATATCGGCCAGCACGAACTGGCTGAGCTCCTCATATCCCGAGAAATCGAGCAGATACTTGAACCTCCTGAAGGTAAAGGTCTGCGTGCCCGCCGCATCATAAAGCTCGCGGCTCAGCGTGATGCGCTGCTGCGCGACGTTCACCGCGCGCACATAGACCTCGCGCCCGACCCCGTTGCCGGTGACAAGCGAGCCCACGGCGACATTGGCGATATTGGTGACGGCGGTCAGCTCGAGCGGCGAGGCCGGGTTGTAGGTCCCCGCCGAGGTCACGACAGCAGTGTTCCAGGCCGTGCCGGGGATCGGCTGGAACTGCCCGTTGCGGATCACCCGGCGCGTGGCAAAGCTGGTGCGCGTCGGATCGCAGCCCTGCATGTCCACCGGCCCGCTCAGGCTGATGCGCCGCCCGCCCAGGTCGAGCCCTTCGTGATCGGCAAAGTTGATCAGCGCCTGAAAGGCCTTCTTGAAGGCCAGCTCTTCATTGCCGAAGGCATCGACATAGGTCGCGTAGTCAAAGTTCTTTTGCAGGATGAAACGGCGCCCCACCGGCATCGTCACCTTGCCCTCGAACCGCACGCGGCTCTGCATCGTGACATCGGCGTTCAGGTAATATGTCCCGGCCGAGACCAGCACCTCGCGCCCCGCCGCAGCGGCATCGGCGGCGAGAAAGGCCGCGGCATCATTGGCCGTGCCATTGCCGATGGCGCCATAGTCGCGCACATCGACCATCGCCATCATGTTGCGGTGAAAGACCTCTGTCACATCCTCGATCACGATGTCGTCGATGCGCACCACGCCGCCATTGGGCCCGGTCAGGTCCAGCCCGAAATGGCCATAGATCACCCCGGACCAGACCATGTTGACCCCGGTGCGCTGCCCGGTGCCGATGATCGCGCTCACCTCGACCACCTCGCCATAGGTGACAAGCTGCCTGGACGGCCCGGTCGTCGTCACGCCCGTCACAGGTGCGCCGCCGGCGCCCCCGGCCCAGCCCGCGATGCGCACGGCAGGCAGCGCGCCCGCCACCGCCTTCACCCGCGCGGTCACGCGCAGGTAGCAGCCCGGCAGCACCGTGGTCTCGCCCATATAGCGCAGCTTGGTGGTGCTGGCGGTCTTGGTGATCTCGAGACAGCCGGCAAAATCCTGATCGGCGGGCACAAAGACGCCATTGCCCGACCCCGCATAGGTATCCGACCCCGGCGTGCCGTCGCCGCTCGACCAGACATTCAACCCCGCGGAAAAGGGCGTCGGCATCAGCACCAGCCCGTCGGTAATCACCTTGTTCATGCACATCCCCTTTTCGCGACGCCGAATTGTCTCCGCAGCGCAAGGACGCGCCCGGTCGCGAAAAGAGGTAGCTCTCAGGGGTAAAGGCCGGCTGAGACCACCGTCACGGTGGCCGCCCAGCCCGCGCAACACAAGCGATCGGGCGCCGACGTCTGACTTCTTTGTGCCGCAAATACTCCCGCCGGAGGCATCCGCCCTCGCAGGCTGCGCACTGGCCGGGGTCAGGCCCCGACATCCGGCGCGGGCAGCACCGACACGCCGTTGATCTGCCAGCCCTCGGGCGTTTCGATCATCTGGTACTCCAGCACATGCAGGCCCCCCTGCGCGTCGCGCACGAGCACCCGCTGGTAAAGCCGCCCGGCCACCTCACGCAGGTCGAGAAACCGGGCGTCGGAATTGGTCCAGACCATCGGATAGCCGCGCTCGACCATCAGGCCAAAGTTCTGCGGCGTGCCGAACATGCCCTTGATCATCGGGCTGGCATAGGAAAACGCCTCGTCCACGTCGCGATCGTTGAACGCCTGCAACTGGCTGCCGATCACATCCTCGATCGCGCCCGAGTCCTGCGCGCCCGAGTCCTGCGCTCCCGAGTCCTGCGCTCCCGAGTCCTGCGCGCGCGCGGCACCTGTGGCCAGCAGCAGCGCCAGAATGAAACCCATGATCCGTGTCATCACCCTCTCCCTGTCCTTGGTTGCCCTTGGTTGTCCTTGGGGAAAGATACGATGCCATCCGGCGATCAGTTTCAAACTTTCTGCGTGGCCAGTTCGCCCGCCAGCCCCGCCTCGATCAGCGCGATGCTTTCCGTCACGCCATAAAGCGCGATGAACCCCCCGAACCGCGGGCCGTCGCTGGCACCCAGCAAGACCTCGTAGAGCGCCTTGAACCAGTCGCGCAGGGGGTCGAACGCATGGTCCTTGCCCACCGCAAAGACCATGTTCTGCAATTCTTCCGCATCCGCGCCGCCCTGCCACAGACGCAACCGCGCCACCAGATCCGCCATCGCCGCCGCTTCGCGCGCGTCGGGAAGGCGGTAGAGCTTGGCGGGCTTCACACGGTCCTGATAGTAGCGCACCGCATAGCCCGCCGCCGCGTCGAGGTCGGGATGCGTCGCCGGGTCCGCCTCGGGCGCGTAGCGCTTGATGAAGGACCACAGCACCGCCTTGTCCTCGGCCCCCGCCACGCTGGCGAGGTTCAGGAGCATGGCAAAAGGCACCACCATACCCGAGGTGGGCACGTTGTGGCCGTGGATGTGGAACACCGGGTTGTTCAGCCGCGCGCCCGCATCCTGCGCCCCATAGGCGCGCAATTGCTGGTGGTATTCGTCCACCGCCTTGGGGATCACGTCGAAATGCATCCGCTTGGCCGTCTTGGGCTTGAGATACATGAAATAGGACAGACTCTCGGTCGCGGCATAGCTCAGCCATTCGTCGATGGTCAGCCCGTTGCCCTTGGACTTGGAGATCTTCTGGCCGTTTTCATCCAGAAACAGCTCATAGCTGAAATGGTTGGGTTTCCTGCCGCCCAGCACCTCGCAGATGCCGTCATAGATCGGCGTGTTGGTGCTGTGATCCTTGCCATACATCTCGAAATCCACGCCCAGCGCCGCCCAGCGCGCGCCGAAATCGGGCTTCCATTGCAGCTTGACCTGGCCGCCGGTGACGGGCAGCGTCCATTCGCGCCCCTCCTCGTCGTCAAAGGTGATGGTGTGATCGCGCGCGTTGACCTCCTTCATCGGCACATAAAGGACGCGGCCGGTTTCGGGGTGGATCGGCAGGAAGCAGGAATAGGTCTGCTGGCGCTCCTCGCGCAGGCTCGCCAGCATGATCGCCATGATCGCGTCATAGCGTTCGACCGCGAGCCGCAGCGTGTCGTCGAACTGGCCCGACTTGTAGAACGCGGTCGCGCTGATGAATTCGTATTGGAACCCGAACGTATCGAGAAACCGCCGCAGCATCGCGTTGTTATGCGCGCCAAAGCTGTCGTATTCGCCAAACGGATCGGGCACCGATGTCAGCGGGCGCTGCATATGCTCGCGCAGCATCTCGGGGTTGGGCACGTTGTCGGGCACCTTGCGCATCCCGTCCACGTCATCGGAAAAACAGATGAGCCGCGTGGGAATGTCCGAGATCACCTCGAACGCGCGGCGGATCATCGTGGTGCGGCTGACCTCGCCAAAGGTGCCGATATGAGGCAGGCCCGAGGGGCCATAGCCCGTCTCGAACAACACATACCCCTTTTCGGGCGGCGCCTTTTCATAGCGTTTCAAGAGCGCGCGCGCCTCTTCAAAGGGCCAGGCCTTTGACTGCATCGCAGCGTCGCGCAAACTTGTCATCATCGTCATCCATCATGGTCGGCGCCGGCCCCCATGGCCGCGCGCGCCCGCATCCCTATTGCCCCCTGCGCGGGGCGTCAATAAAAGCGGTGTCAAACAAAGGATCCAGGCCCATGTCGGACATGTCTTTCGCCCCCGCCTCGATGACCGCGCAGGACGCGCTGGTGGCGCTGATGATCGCCGTCTCGGCGGCGGACGAGAATATCCGCACGGCAGAGCTGGTCCAGATCAGCAATATCGTGAACAACCTGCCGATCTTTGCCAGCTACGACCCCGACATGCTGCCGCTCATCAGCCAGACGGTGTTCGACCTTCTGGAACAGGAGGATGGGCTCGACGCGCTGTTTGGCCTGATCCGCGACGCCCTGCCCGAGCGGCTGTTCGAGACCGCCTATGCGATGTCCTGCGATGTGGCGGCCTCGGACGGGACCATCGCCGGGCCCGAGGCGCGGATGCTCGAAGAGATCCGCTATGAGCTCAACATCGACCGCCTGCATGCCGCGGCGATCGAGCGTGGCGCGCGGGCGCGCTACATGACGCTCTAGCCGTCAGACCGCGCCCCAGCGCTGCAAGAGCTGCTGTTGCAGCCGCCGCGCGCGCTGGTTCCAGCCGCGCGCGCCCTCGGGGACCTCGTCCTGCGCGGCGATGGCACGGGCGCGGCGGTCGGGGTCCACGGTAAAGATCGCAAAGACCAGATCGCGCCCGCCCGCCGTGCGCAGATAGCCCGCGAGCGCGCTGACAAAGTTGAGCGTGCCGGTCTTGGCCACCACCTGTGCGGGCGGGTTGCGCAGCGGTTTGCCGTCCGCATCGGTCAGCGGGATGTCCTTGAGCAAAGCGCGCAGCGCGCCATCCGGCCCCGCCGCGACCAGCGCGCGCACCATCTGTGCGGCGCTGATGCGCGAGGCGTCGCCCAGCCCCGAATGATCGACAAAGCGCGCCTCGACCCCCAGCGCCTGCCGCGCCCAGCCGGTCATCGCGCGGGCCGATGCGGCGAGGCCGGACGCATTGCCGCCCCTTGCGGCGGTGGCGGTCAGGCCCAGCACCTCGGCGGTGAGGTTGGTGGAAAAGTTCAGCATGTCGCGCAGCAGCACGCTCAGCCTGTCGCTTTGCAGCCGCGCCACCGTGATCGTGCCGCCCGGCAGCGATGCGATCTCCTGTGCCGCAGGCAGGGCGATGCCCTGCGCCGCGGCCATGGTGCGGAACACGTCACCGGCATAAAGAGCAGGCCGGCGCACCGGCAGCCAGCGCGCGCCGCCGTCGCCCAGCGCGCTGCGCGCCACGGTCCAGTCGTCCACGCCCTCGGCGCCGCTGTAGGTATAGACGGGCAGGTCCCGGTCGGCGACGCGCATCCGCGCGATGCTCACATCCGGGCGGTAGCGGTCCGTCCGCGCATCCATCGTGACACGGTAATTGCCCCCCTGCCGCGCCCATTCGAAATGCACCCGGTTGAAGTTGAGGTTGAGCCCGCCGACGGCCGGGTTATAGCCCAGATGGCCAAGCTGGCCGGGGTCGATCTGCGCGATGGCGGGGATCGCCCCGCCCCAGACGCGGAACCCGCCCGCCACGCTGCGCACCCCCGCGTTGCGCAGCAGCACGGCAAGGTCGGCCATCTGGTCGGTGCCCAGCACCGGGTCGCCGCCGCCGGCAAGGATCAGGTCGCCCTGCAACACACCCTCCGCCACCGGCCCGGTGGCCAGCAGCCGCGTCTCGAAGCGGTGGTCGCTGCCCAAGGCACCGAGGGCATAAAGTGCCGTGATCGCCTTGGTCACGCTGGCGGGGGGCATGGCCGCGCCAGCCTCATGCTCTTCGATCACGGCGCCGCTGCGGGCATCGGCCAGCAGCACACCGACAGACCCGCCAAGCTGCGCGGCGGCGATCAGGTCAGCCAGCGGCGCGCGCGCGGCGGCGGTGGCCGCCTGCCCGGCCCCCTCACCGCGCAGACGCGGGCGCAGCGCACGCTGCGGCGCTTCGGCGAGCGCCACGCCCGCCACCGCCGCCATGGCGCCGCCCAGCAGCGCGCGTCTGGTCAGATGTGCTGTCATGGCAGACCTCTACCCTACCCGAACGCGCCGGTTCAACAGCCCAAGCGCAGGCTCAGGACCGCCATTCGCCCCGCGCGCGGATCGCGCTCGACGATTGCGTGCTCAGCGGCAGGTTCACAAAAGCCCAGACCGGCGTGGCCTTGCGCCCCAGGAGCCCCGCGTCCCGCGCGGGCAGGCGGTGCGCGGCATGGATGCGCGCCGTGCGCGACAGCCGCGCGCTGATCTGCATGCCGGGCCGCGCCAGCACACCGATCGGCACCAACTGCAGGATATTCTCCCATTCCTGCCAGCGGTGGAACTGCGCGAGGTTGTCCGCCCCCATCAGCCAGACAAAGCGCGCGCGCGGATAGCGCGCCACCAGCCGCGCCAGCGTCTGCGCGGTATAGCGCGTGCCGATCTGCGCCTCGATATCCGTCACGATCACGCGCGGATGACGCATCAGCGCGCGCGCGGCCTGCATCCGCTCGGCCAGCGGCGCGGGCCCATGCGTCTTGAGCGGGTTGCCGGGGCTGACCAGCCACCAGACCCGGTCGAGCGCAAAGGCGCGCAGCGCGGTGCGGGTGATGTGGACATGCCCGGCATGAGGCGGGTCGAACGACCCGCCCAGCAGGCCGATGACCTCACCATCGCGGGCCGGGGGAAACCGGACTTTGGTCAAACGGCCTCTCCTTGCATCCAGCGGCGACGGCCTATCAGCGCGCATTTGCGCTGGCCTGTCAATCGCTTGGCCAGTCATTCGCTTGGCCTGTCAATCGCTTGGCCAGTCATTCGCTGGGCCTGTCAATCGCTTGGCGCGTCAGTCGCGGTAGCGCACAAAGGCCAGCGCGCGGCTGTCGGGCGCCCAGCCTGGCACGTTGATGCTGCCTTGCCCGCCGTGAAGCGCGCACAGATGCCGCGATGCGCCCCCCGCCTGCGGCATCAGGCGCAGCGTCACATCCAGCCCGCCCGGATGGCCCTGCGTGCCCGGCGGGTAGGCCAGATAGACCACATGCTGCCCATCGGGCGAGGGATGCGGGAACCAGTTGACCGCGCTGTCATCGGTCATCCGTTCCAGCCCCGTGCCATCCGGATGCGCGCGCCACAGATCGACCGCGCCATCGCGTTCGCCGTTGAACCAGATCCAGCGGCCATCGGGGGTGTAATCCGGCCCGTCGGCATGGTCGAATGCCTCGGTCACGCAGACCTCGTCGCGGCCATCCAGCGCACAGGCATAGATGCCGACCGGCCCGCCCTTTGCCCGCACGCCCGCATAGGCCACGCGCGCGCCATCGGGCGACCAGCCGTGCCACCAGCTTGGCACCGATCCCGTGACCCTTTGCGGTGCGCCGCCCGCGATGGGCAGGAGGTAGATGCAAGAGGCCCCGGTCTCGGTCTTGTCCGAAATGGCGAGGCTCTGCCCGTCGGGCGAGATCCCGTGGTCATTGTTGCAGCCGATGGCAAAGCCGGTGTCGATGCGCGTCAGCGCGGGCGCGTCGAGCGGCAGCCGGTAGAGCAGCCCGCCGCTGTTGACGATGAGGTATCCGTCAGGGTGCCAGTTCGGCGCCTCGAGATGCCCGTCATGCGCCAGCACCACCGTCACAGCGCCCGCGAGATCGACCGTGCAGACCTCTGAAATCACTGCGCCCCCTCCGGCACATAGGCAAAACGGGTGAACCGCGCCTCGCGCCCCTGCCCGGTGATGTCAAAGGCGACCATCCCGACAAAGGCGCCGGTAAAGGATGCATGTTCGCCGCGCCCGCCCTCGTCCGAGATCACGCTGGCATCAAGCGCGGGGCCGAGCTTTTGCCAGTTGCCCCCCTGCCGCCACCAGAATTGCTGCGCGGCATGGTCCACGACCACGCGCAGCTCCACCGGCCCCTCGTCCAGCGCGACAGGCGCGCAGGGCCAGGTGAGCCGCCCGTCCGGCCAGTCGCCGGGGCAGGACATGAGCGTGAGCACCCGGCCCATCCCCGGCTCGTGCGTCACCAGGGCCGCATGGAACTTGGACCGGTTGTAATAGGTCGTCAGCCCCGCTGCCTGCTGATAGGTCGCAGGCGCGATGTCGAGTGTTGTCTCGGCCACATAGGCCAGATGCTCCTGCCGGCGCGCGACCAGCGCCTGTTCGAACCATGACCCGATGCTCTCGCGCCCGATCAGCACCAGCGCGT
>JAACUH010000078.1:0-35515 GCA_009993005.1 Rhodobacterales bacterium | reverse complement strand
GCCAGCCGTCACGCCACACCACCCGCTCGAGCCCGGTTTCGCGCCCCAGCGGGCAGAACCGCCCGGTGCCATCCGGCCCGGTGATCGGCCGCCCCATCAGGAAGGAGTGGTAATGATCGCCCCAATGGGTCTGCACATATTGCCCGTGGCCGGTGCGCTGGATGCCGCCATTGCGGCCCTGCGCCGACATCAGATGCTTTTGCGGATGCGTCTCGTAGGGGCCCTCGATCCGCGCGGCACGCGCCATGCTCACCGCATGGTCATAGCCGGTGCCACCCTCGGCCACGGTGAGGTAATAGCGCCCCTCATGCTTGAACAGATGCGGCGCCTCGGTCAGGCCGCGGTCGGTGCCGGCCCAGATATTGGTGATCGGCCCGAAAAGGCCGGCCTCGGGCGACCATTCCTGCAACAGGATGCCGTCGAAACTCGCATGCGCGGGGTTGCCGCCGGTGCCGGGGCCGCGATGGTTCCATTGCTGGTTGACGAACCACTTGCGCCCGTCGTCGTCGTGAAACAGCGACGGGTCAAAGCCGCTCGAATTCACATACCAGGGGTCGCACCAGGTGCCATCGACCGTGTCGCAACAGGTGATGTAGTTATGCGCATCCTTGAACGCGCCATCGAGCCGCTTGACATCGGTATAGACCAGCCAGAACCGCGTCCCGTCATGGCTCAGGCAAGGCGCCCAGATGCCGCAACTGTCGGGGTCGCCACGCATGTCCAAAAGCGCCTTGCGGTTCAGCGGCCGCGCCACCAGCCGCCAGTTCACCAGATCGCGCGAATGGTGGATCTGCACACCGGGAAACCATTCAAAGGTCGATGTGGCGAGGTAATAATCCTCGCCCACACGCAGGAAGGACGGATCGGGGTTGAAACCGGGAAGCACGGGGTTGCGGATCATTCTCTCACTCCTCGGCCAGCACCGCGCGCGCGGCCAGCCTCATCTTTTGGCCACAAATATCCTCGGGGGTCCGGGGGCAGACAGCCCCCGGTCCTCGCCACCCCGCCTTACGCGTCGGACGAACGCGCCCAGAGGTTGATCTTTTCCTCATCGGCATATTGGTCGATCAGCGCCAGTTCGTCGGCGGTGAACTCCAGATTGGCGACCGCGCCCACGCAATCCACCACCTGTTCGGGCCTCGACGCGCCGATCAGCGCAGAGGTGATGCCGCCGTCGCGCAGCACCCAGGCAATCGCCATCTGCGCCAGCGTCTGCCCGCGCGCCTGCGCGATCTCGTTGAGCTTGCGGATATTGGCAAGCGCGCGCTCCGACAGCATGTTGGGGTCCAGGCTCTTGCCCTGCACGGCGCGGCCTTCCTTGACGCCGCCCAGATATTTCCCGGTCAGCATCCCCTGCGCCAGCGGGGTAAAGGCGATGGACCCGACGCCCAGCTCGGCCAGCGTGTCCTTGAGCCCGTCCCGCTCGACCCAGCGGTTGAGCATGTTGTAGCTGGGCTGGTGGATCAGGCAGGGCGTGCCCAGATCCTTCAGGATCGCCACAGCCTCGCGGGTGCGTTCGCTGTTGTAGCTCGAGATCCCGGCATAGAGCGCACGGCCCGAGCGCACGATATAGTCGAGCGCGCCCATCGTTTCCTCGAGCGGGGTGTCTGGGTCGAAGCGGTGCGAATAGAAGATATCGACATAGTCGAGCCCCATCCGTTTCAGGCTCTGGTCGCAGGAGGCCACCAGATACTTGCGGCTGCCCCATTCGCCATAGGGCCCGCCCCACATCAGATAGCCGGCCTTGGACGAGATGATGAGCTCATCGCGGTGCGCGCGGAAATCCTCGGCCATGATCGAGCCAAAGGCATGTTCGGCCGACCCCGGCGGCGGGCCGTAGTTGTTGGCCAGATCGAAATGCGTGATGCCGTGGTCAAAGGCCGTGCGGCAGATCGCGCGCTTGGTCTCATGCGGGGTGTCATGGCCGAAGTTGTGCCAAAGACCCAGCGAAATCGCCGGCAGCTTGACGCCGGATGCGCCGCAGCGGCGATAGGCCATCCGCGTATAGCGGTCGGTCGCGGGAACATAGGTCATGTGGCTGTCCTCCCAAGTGCCGCATTGGGCGGCTAAAACGATTACGGGCAGGACATCACGGGGCCTGCCGATTGTCAAACCATGCCACGACGAATGTCGAAACCTGCCCGGACGAATGTCGAAACCTGCCCGGACGAGTGTCGAAACATGCCCGGACGAATGTCAAACCATGCCCGGACGAAAACGGGCGCGCCATGCTCTGGCGCGCCCGTTCATCTGGCGTTGCCCTGGCGCCGGATCAGGGCTTGAAGCGCTTGATCTCGCCTGATTTCAGCCGCGCGAGATAGCTGTTCAACTCGCGCTTCACGATCGGCATCAGCGCATAGAGGCCGATGATATTGACCACCGCCATCGCAAAGATCGCCGCATCCGAGAAGTCGATGACAGGATCGAGGCTCGCCGCCGCGCCGATCACGATGAACACGCAGAACAGGATCTTGAACGACAGTTCCTGCACCTGCCCCTCGCCGAACATGTAGGTCCAGGCCTTGAGCCCGTAGTAGGACCACGAGATCATGGTGGAAAAGGCAAAGAGGATGACCGCGACCACCAGCAGGTAGGGAAACCAGCCAAAGGCCGAGGCAAAGGCGGCCGATGTCAGGCCGACGCCGGCCGCACCTGTCGCCGTCACCACCCGGCCGTTTTCGCCGATCAGGTAGAGCCCGGTGTCGGGGTCCGTCATCAACTGGCCGGTGATGATGATCACCAGCGCGGTCATCGTGCAGATCACCACAGTGTCGATGAAAGGTTCGAGCAGCGAGACAAAGCCTTCGGTGATCGGCTCCTTGGTGCGCACCGCCGAATGGGCGATGGCGGCAGAGCCCACGCCGGCCTCGTTGGAAAAGGCCGCGCGCCGGAACCCCTGGATCAGTGCGCCGACCATGCCGCCGACGATCCCGTTGCCGGTAAAGGCCCCGTCGATGATCTGGCCAAAGGCCCAGAGGATCTGGTCGGCATTCATCAGGATGATGATCAGCGCCACCCCGACATAAAGCACCCCCATGAAGGGCACGACCTTTTCCGTCACCCGCGCGATCGACTTGATCCCGCCGACGATCACCGCAAAGACGACGGCGGCAAAGATCAACCCGGTGATCCAGCCGGGATAGTCACCCACTACGCCCGCGATCTGCTGATGCGCCTGATTGGCCTGGAACATGTTGCCGCCCCCCAGCGCGCCCAGCACGCAGAAGATCGAGAACATCACCGCGAGGATCTTGCCCCCCGGCAATCCGCGTTCGGCAAAGCCCTTGGTGATGTAATACATCGGGCCACCCGACACGGTGCCATTGGGGTATTCATTGCGGTATTTGACGCCCAGCGTGCATTCGGTGAACTTTGACGCCATGCCCAGCAGGCCCGCGAGGATCATCCAGAACGTCGCCCCCGCGCCGCCGATGCTGACCGCCACCGCGACACCCGCGATATTGCCCAGCCCCACCGTGCCCGACAGCGCCGTCGCCAGCGCCTGGAAATGGCTCACCTCGCCCGCATCCCTGGGGTCGGAATACTTGCCCGCCACCAGCGCGAGCGAATGTCGCGCCACCCGGAACTGGATAAAGCCGAAATAGAGCGTGAACACCGTGGCCGCGACCACCAGCCACAAGACGATCCACGCAAAACCGGTGCCGGGGATCGGCGCAAAGATGAAGTTGACGAACCACCCCGTGGAGGAGGCAAAGAGCGCGTTCACGCGCTGGTCGAGCGTCATCGCCTCCTGCGCGACATCCTGTGCCAGCGCGGCGACAGGGACAAACAGGGCCGCGAGCGCGACCATCAGGAACTGAAGCTGCTTCATTGTGGTCTCCGCTTTCAAGGGATGATGGTCACAGGAACCGATGCCGTGGCGATCAGCCGCCCCGACACGCCGCCAAAGAGCCGCTCCTTGAGGCCCTTTGCCCCGACCCGCCCGATGATGATCTGCGAGCCGCCTTGCGCCACCGCGATCTCGTCGAGGATCTCGGCCACGTCGCCGTGCCGCACGATACCTTCGGCCGCCAGCCCCTCGGCCCGCGTCGCCGCCACCGCGGGGTCCACCACCCGCGTCGTCGCGGTCGCGATCTCCTCTTCACGCCGCAGATGGCGCGCGGCGTTCTCTTCGGCCGTCTGAAAGCTGAAGGGCGACCATTCGATCACATAGCAGATCATGATCGTGCAATCGCCGATCTGGCGCGCCTTTTCCTTGGCAAAGGCGAGCGCCCTTTCCCCTGATGGAGAGCCGTCGAGGCCCACCACAATCCTTGTCCCGGTCATGTGCTTGTCCCTGTCTGTTGCGGTTTCCGACAGGCGCGCCCGCTGGGACGCGCCGCTTTGACCGGCTTCTGCTGGCCGGTTCAGGCAAGAATACCGAAAAACCGTTACAATGCGCGCTTTAACTGGTTTCGACAGGAAAATCGGGCGATTTGACCGATATGGCGCCTATCACCATCCAGATTGGGCAGGGCTCAGAGGCATGGCAGGACATTCGCCTGCCTCCCCCTACTCTGCCGCGAGGAAACGTCCCAGCGTGTTGAGCGAGGCCACATTGTCGGCGATCACCTTGATCACCACCAGCAGCGGCACCGCGAGCAGCGCGCCCGGCACGCCCCAGAGCCAGACCCAGAACACCACCGTGGTAAACACCGCCGCCGTGTTGAGCGCGAGCCTGCGGCCCACGATCAGCGGCGTGACCAGTTGCCCTTCGACCGAATTGATGAGGAAATAGGCCAGCGGCGCCAGCATTGCCTGACCGACCGTGTCGAAGGTGACCAGCGCCACCGCCCCCACCACCGTCACCCCGATCACGCCCCCCAGAAACGGCAGGTAATTGAGCAGGAAGGCCGCAACCCCCCAGACCGCCGCATAGGGCATCCCCAGCAGCCACAGCACGGCCCCGACGACGATCCCCATGCCGGCGTTGATCAGGGTGATCGCCGCCAGATAGCGCGACACCTGCCGCTCGACCGCCCGCACGATGCCCAGCGCGCGCTTCTTGTCGGTCAGGCGCGGGCTGACCTCGACGATCCGGCGATGGAACAGGTCGCCGGCGGCCAGCAGAAAGGTCGCCAGCACCAGCGCCGCCACCACCGCCGACCCGACATTGGCCAGCGACCCAACCGCCGCGGCGAAAAGGCCCGCAAGGTCAATGCCGCCGGTGCCGCCGCCGTCCTCTGTGCCCGCCAGTTCCTGCAAGGCCAGGACGCCGCCGATGAGGCCACGCAATTTCCACAGCACATTGCGCGAGATCTCTGGCGCGCGGTCAAGCAGCGCGCCCAGCGACTCTCCGACCAGATAGGCCCCCAGGACAAAGGCCAGCGCGATCGTCACAGTGACCAGAACCGCACCCACTGGCGGTGGTATCCGCACCCGGTCAAGCCCGCGCACCACAGGGCGCAACACGAGCGTCAGCAGGATGGCCAGCACCATTGGCAGCAGGACGGCACGGGCGAAAAAGACCGCGCCCACCGCAAGAAGAACAAGGATCCAGGCCAGCGTCCGGCGGATCGCCTGCAAATGCCCCTCGGCAACCATGGCGGCGGTGGCGTCATCCGTCCCTCGGGGTGTTTGGTCCGGCACGCTGTCTCCCTTGCTGTCGTTCGTTGCAACCCGCGCAACCAATGGTCGGTTCCCCGATTGCCCCCGGCCCCTCGCATCGCTATCTATCCGCCAACCCTATCAGGAGCGTCACATGGCCGCCTATCAATATGTCTATTTCATGGACGGTGTGTCCAAAGCCTATCCCGGCGGGAAAAAGGTGTTTGAAAACATCCGGCTGAACTTTCTCCCCGGCGTCAAGATCGGCGTCGTGGGCGTCAACGGCTCGGGTAAATCGTCGCTCTTGCGGATCATGGCCGGCACCGACAAGGACTTCAAGGGCGAGGCCTGGGCGGCCGAAGGCGCCCGCGTGGGCTATCTCGCACAGGAACCCTGGCTCGACCCGGCGCTCAGCGTGCGCGAGAACGTGATGCTGGGCGTGGCGGCGAAACAGGCCGTGCTCGACCGCTACAACGAACTGGCGATGAACTATTCCGACGAGACCGCCGACGAGATGGCGGCGCTTCAGGACCAGATCGACGCGCAGAACCTGTGGGACCTCGACAGCCAGGTCGATATCTCGATGGAGGCGCTGCGCTGCCCGCCCGATGATGCGGATGTCACGACCCTGTCGGGCGGCGAGGCGCGGCGCGTGGCGCTCTGCCGGCTTCTGCTCGAGGCGCCCGACATGCTGCTGCTCGACGAGCCGACCAACCACCTCGACGCAGAAACCATCGCCTGGCTGCAGAACCACCTGATGGAATACAAGGGCACGATCCTGATCGTCACCCACGACCGCTATTTCCTCGACAACATCACGTCCTGGATCCTCGAGCTCGACCGCGGTCAGGGCATCCCCTATGAAGGCAACTACAGCGACTGGCTGGTGCAAAAGGTCAAGCGGCTGGACCAGGAAGCGCGCGAGGACCGCTCCAAGCAGAAAACGCTCGAGCGCGAGCTGGAATGGATGCGCCAGGGCGCCAGGGCCCGGCAGGCCAAATCCAAGGCGCGCATCCAGGCCTATAACGACCTCGCCAATACCTCCGAGCGCGAGCGCGTCGGCAAGGCGCAGATCATCATTCCCAACGGCGAGCGGCTGGGCAACAAGGTGATCGAGGTCGAGGGCCTGAAAAAGGCGATGGGCGACAAGCTGTTGATCGAGGATCTGTCGTTCTCGCTGCCGCCCGGCGGCATCGTGGGCGTGATCGGCCCCAACGGCGCCGGCAAATCGACGCTGTTCCGGATGCTGACCGGACAGGAGCAGCCGGACGCCGGCACGATCACCTATGGCGAGACGGTCAAGCTCGGCTATGTGGACCAGTCGCGCGACGCGCTCGACCCGGACGCAACGATCTGGGAAGAGATTTCCGGCGGCGCCGAGATCATCGTGCTGGGCAAGGCGCAGATGAACTCCCGCGCCTATTGCGGCGCCTTCAACTTCAAGGGCACCGACCAGCAAAAGAAGGTCGGCATCCTGTCAGGCGGCGAACGCAACCGCGTGCATATGGCGAAACTGCTCAAGGAGGGCGGCAACGTGCTGCTGCTCGACGAGCCGACCAACGATCTGGACGTGGAGACGCTGCGCGCGCTCGAGGATGCGCTGGTCGATTTCGCCGGCTGTGCCGTGGTCATCAGCCACGACCGGTTCTTCCTGGACCGGATCTGCACCCATATCCTCGCCTTCGAGGGCGACGCCCATGTCGAGTGGTTCGAGGGCAATTTCGAGGATTACGAAGAAGACAAGAAGCGCCGCCTCGGTGTCGATGCGCTCGAGCCCAAGCGGGTGAAGTTCAAGAAGTTCGGCCGCTAGGCGCGCCTGCCCGGGCGGCGCGCCTGTTGCGGCGGGGGAGCCTTCGGCGAGGATATTTGGGGCCAAAAGATGAAGGGTGTAGCGCACCGCGTCATCATCTTTTGGCTATAAATATCCCCGCCGGAGGCTCCGACAGTCCGGCCGGGCGCTAGCCCATCACCTTGGTGCCGAGGCCATGGCCTTCGCTCGCCTGTTTCGCGGCCTTCGCGTCGCGCAACTGGCCGACCGAGCGCACGTCGAGGCGCGCTGCGCCGGACCAGTCGCGGGTTTTGACGCGCGGGGTCTGCAGCCGCTCTGCGGCACCCGGGATCGCGTCGGCGTATTGCGGCAGCCATTGCGCCTGCGCCACGACCATCTCGTCCACCATCTGCCAGACTTCCTCGGGCGTGCAGATCGCGCCGACCAGCGGGTCGTGCAGCACGGCCTGCTTGAGCAGTTCCAGATCGCCCGTGATGGCGGCCTGCACGCTCATCCGCTGCACGTTCACACTGGCCGAACAGGTGGCGGCGCAGGCAGGTGGCAGGGTGATGCCTTCGACCATATTGATGCCGAAGCGGTCCACGAAACCCGGGCTTTCGACGATGCAATCGGCGGGCAGGTTGCGGATCACGCCGCCGTTCTTGACGTTGAAATGCCCGCGATAGGTGCGCCCGGTTTCCAGCGCCTCGATGATGTGGCTGGCGTGCTCGTCGGTGCGCGCGTAGTCGGCCAGCGGCGCGCCGGCCTCGTCGAGGAACTTGGGAAAATCCTCTTCGAACCAGTTGCGGTTTTCGGTTGAATAGCGCAGGTAGCCGCCGGTCTCGCCATGGATCCATTCATCCATCGAGATCCAGTCCATGATCTGGTCGGGCCGCTTGCGATACCAGGGCAGGTATTCCGACAGGTGCCCGTTGCTTTCGGTCGAGTAGTAGCCAAAGCGCTTGAGCACGTCGATGCGCACCTTTTCCTGGCGCGAGAACACCGGATGCGCCTCAAAGGCGGACGTCAATTCATCGCGTGAAATGGGGCGTCCATTATGTCGAATATCAAGATACCATGTCTGGTGGTTGATGCCGGAACAGATGATGTCGATCTCTTCCATCGGCAGGCCAAGGGCGCGGGCGATCTGGCGGTGGCCGTTCTGCACACCGTGGCACAGGCCCACGGTGTTCACGCCGCCATGGTCGATGCAGGCCCAGGTCATCATCGCCATCGGGTTGGCGTAGTTCAACAGCAGCGCGCCGGGCTCGGCCACCTCGCGGATGTCGCGGCAGAACTCCAGCATGGCGGGGATGCCGCGCTGGCCATAGAGGATGCCGCCCGCGCAGATCGTGTCGCCCACGCATTGATCGACGCCGTATTTCAGCGGGATGCGGATGTCGTCGGCAAAGGCCTCGAGCCCGCCGATGCGCACACAGCACATCACATAGCGTGCCCCTTCGAGCGCGCGGCGGCGGTCGGTGGTGGCGGTCACAGTGGTGCGCAGGCCGTTCACGCTGACGATGCGGCGGATGATCTGCGCGATCATGTCGAGGTTATGCGCGTTGATGTCGGTCAGCGCGATCTCGATATCCTCGAACTCGGCCACCTTGAGGATGTCCGAGCAGAGCTTTTTCGTAAACCCGACGCTGCCCGCGCCGATAATGCAGATCTTGAAGGCGGTCATGCTGCCGTTTCCTTGTGCAGTGAGGTGAGCCATTGGCGGTGCGGCGTGCATCGCGCCGCTGCGCGTGAATATTCCGCAACCAGCGCCGCATGGGTCGCGCGGGCGCGGTCGCGGGCAGCGGGGGCGGCGGCCATCGCCGCCCGCGCCACGTCGCGATTGAGCAGCCCCAGCCCATCGAGCACGGGGGTGTAGAGCTGCTCCTGCACATGGGCGAGGTCGAGGGGGAAGGGCGCGAAATCCTCGCGGCCCGGCATCTTGGTCTGCCATTGCGCCAGCCGGTCGCGCACCACCTGCGGGTGGCTCGCCGCCACATCGCGCCAGAACGGGCTGTCGCGCCGTTCGGACACATAGTGCAGGCGGATGAAGTCGCGGAAATCGTCCACCTGACGGGCCACGGTGGCGTTGTATTTCGCCGGGCCGTCGCCATCGGTCATCCAGCTTGCCAACAGCATCAGTTGCACCACCGTGCCATGGATCGATGTCGCCTCGAGCGGCTCGAGAAAGGACGACGCGAGGCCCACCGCCACGCAATTGCCCAGCCAGGCGTCGCGCAGGCGGCCTGCGTCGATCCGGATGTCGTTGCGGGGGTGGATGGCATGGCCCAGCGCCGCCTCGATCTCGGCCCTGGCCTGATCGGGGGTGGTGTGCGCATCCGAATAGACATAGCCCGCGCCATAGCGGCCCTGCGTGGGGATCCACCACATCCAGCCCGATTTCTGCGCCCAGGCGAGCGTGCAGGGGTCGATCTCTTCGCCGTCCTTGATATCCACCCAGAAGGGCATGGCGCGGTTGACCGGCAGCATGTCGCCATAGCTTTGCCACTGCGCGCCCATCTCCCTGACCAGCGCGCGGCGGAAACCGGTGCAGTCGAGGAAGAAATCGCCCTCCACCCGTTGCCCGCCCTCCAGCAGCAGCGCGGCGATGCCGGCTTCGCCCTTTTCCACCCCCGCCACCTGATCGTCGATCAGCGTCACGCCCTTGGCATGGCGTTTGAGAAAGGCGCCCGCGCGCGCCTGATCGAAGTGATAGGCGTGGTGGAACGGGCCGGCAGGCACATCGCGCCCATCGCGCACCGCAAAGGGGGCGCGGCGGGCGTCGAGCAGATGCTGGAACAGATGCGCCTGCGTCACCGGACGCCCCGCCGCCACCGCATAGGTGTCGAGCGGCGCGCCGCCGGCCACCAGATGCGGGTCGTCGATCGGGCCGTCATAGCTGTGGCCCAGCCGCCGCCAGTCGCGGTGGCGGATGCCGTATTTGATCGTGGCGCCGGTTTCGGACAGGAACGCCGCCTCGTCGATGCCGAAATGGCGCAGCATCTGGCGGAACACCGCCGTTGTGCCCTCGCCCACGCCGATGGTGCCGATCCTGCTCGATTCGATCACCGTGATCGCGGTGGTCTGGCCCGCCCGTTTCGCGCTGTCGCCCAGCATAATCGCGGCGAGCCAGCCGGCGGTGCCGCCGCCGACGATGACGATGCGGGCAGGCCAGCGGGTCATGATGCCTTGCGCGCCCGGTTGCGCGCAAAGGCGGGCAGCCAGTCGTCATGCGCGGCCAAGAGGTCATCGGTCAGCGCCCAGATCTGGTCGAGGTCAAGCTCGGCCGCGGTATGCGGGTCGAGCATGGCGGCGTGGTAGATATGGTCGCGCCTCTCCTCCACCAGGGCGGCGACGGTGAGTTCCTGCACGTTGATATTGGTGCGGATCAGGCCGATCAGTTGCGGCGGGATGTCGTGCACCACGGTCGGGTGCAGCCCGTTGCTGTCCACCAGCACCGGCACTTCGACGGCGGCACCTTCGGGCAGTTGCGGGATGAAGCCCGCATTGGGGATGTTGCCATAGATCACCTCGGGCGCGCCGGTAACGACGGCATTCATGATGGCGCTGGCATATTCATGGCTCGCCTCGACGGTGATCGTATTGGCCTCGCGGTATTCCTTGGCCTGACGGTCCCAGCGGGCGATCTGCTCGACGCAGCGCTTGGGATATTCGTCGAGCGGGATGCCGAAACGCTCGATCAGGTCGGGCCTGTCGCGCTTGATGAAATAGGGGGTGTATTCGGCGAAATGTTCCGAGCTTTCGGTGACGAAATAGCCCAGCCGCATCAGCATCTCGTAGCGCACCTTGTTGGGGCAGCGCGGGTTCCAGGACGACGGCTTGGGAAAGCGGCCGTCGATATAGCCCTGGCGCAGCGCGGGGTAGAGGTCGCGGTAGCTGCCGTCGGGCTGGCGGTGTTCAAAGTTCAGATAGAACGCCATGTGGTTGATCCCGCCGGCACGGTAGCGGATGTCGGCGACCGGGATGTCGAGGTCGCGGGCAAGCTCTGCGGCCGTGCCCTGCACCGAATGGCACAGGCCCACCTGCCGGATCGCGGGATATTTCGCGCCGATGGCCCAGGTGTTGATCGCCATCGGGTTGACATATTGCAGCATGATCGCCTGCGGGCAGACCGCCAGCATATCCTCGCAGATGCCCCAGAGCACCGGCACCGTGCGCAGGCCGCGCATGATGCCGCCGATGCCCAGCGTGTCGGCGATGGTCTGGCGCAGGCCAAACTTTTTGGGCACCTCGAAGTCGGTGATCGTGCAGGGGTCGTAGCCGCCGACCTGAAAGCAGCAGACGACGAAATCGGCCCCTGCGAGCGCCCGGCGCTGGTCGGTAAAGGTCTCGACCCGGGCCGCGACGCCGAGCGTCTGGATCAGCTTGCCCACCACGATGGCCGATTCCTCGAGCCGCTTCGGGTTGATGTCCATCAGCCGGATGGTGGCGCCGGCCAGCGCCTCGCGCTGCAGGACGTCGCCTGCGATGTTCTTGGTGAAAACGGTGCTGCCGGCACCGATGAAGGTGATGATGGTCATGTTGCTATCTCGAATGCTGCGCGGACGAGCCGCCTGGTGTAGTCGGTCTGCGGGGTGACGAGCACGTCCTTGACAAGGCCCTGCTCGACGATCTTGCCGTTCTGCATCACCATCACGCGGTGACACAGGGCGCGCACGACCTTGAGGTCGTGGCTGATGAAAAGGTAGCTCAGCCCCTTTTCGCGTTGCAGCTTGCGCAACAATTCGATGATCTGCGCCTGCACCGACAGGTCGAGCGCAGAGGTCGGTTCATCGAGCAGGATGAACTCGGGCTCCATCGCGATGGCGCGCGCGATGGCGAGGCGCTGGCGCTGGCCGCCCGAAAACTCGTGCGGAAAGCGGTGGCTGATCGTGTCGGGCAGGCCCGCGTCGCGCAGCGCCTGTTGCATCCGGCTGTAGCGTTCGGCCGCGTTGCGCCCGATGCCGTTGACGATCAGCCCTTCCTCGATGATCTGGCGCACGGACATGCGCGGGTTGAGCGACGAGAACGGGTCCTGAAACACGATCTGCATCCGCGACCGGTAGGGTTGCATCTGGCGGCGGGTCTTGTCCTCGATCCGGTCGCCCAGAAACGTGACCTGCCCTCCGTCCATGCGGATCAGCCGGATCAGCGCCTGGCCAAAGGTCGTCTTGCCCGAGCCGCTTTCGCCGACGATGCCCAGCGTCTCGCCCCGCTTGAGGTCGAGCGAGAGGCCATCGACGGCCACCAGCGGGAAATATGTGCCGCGAAACGCGCCTCCCTTGCGCAGCATGAACTGCACGCGCACATCATCGCCACGCAGCACGGTTTCGGCCGGGCCGGTCAGCGGGTTCGCCACGCCCTTGGGATCAGAGGCGAGCAGGCGGCGGGTATAGGGGTGCTGCGGGGTGGCAAAGACCTGTTCGGTCGGCCCGTCCTCGCGCACCTCGCCGTGCTGCATCACATAGACATGGTCGGCGAACTGGCGCACCACGGTCAGATCATGGGTGATGAGGATCACGCCCATGCCGTATTTCGCCTTGAGACTGTCGATCAGATGCAGGATCTCGGCCTGCACCGTCACGTCGAGCGCGGTCGTGGGTTCGTCCGCGATCAGCACGTCGGGGCGGTTGGCCAGCGCCATCGCGATCATCACCCGCTGCCGCTGCCCACCAGAAAGCTGGTGGGGATACTGGTTCACCCGCGCCTCGGGGTCGGGCAGGCGCACCTCGTCCAGGAGCTCGACCGCACGCGCCCAGGCGGCACGCTTGCCCAGCTTCTGATGCAGCATCAGCACCTCGACGATCTGCGCGCCGACCTTGTAGACCGGGTTGAGCGAGGACATCGGCTCTTGAAAGATCATGGCGATGCGGTTGCCGCGCAGGCCGCGCATCTCGCGCAGGGACATATGCGCCATGTCGCGCCCGTCATAGAGAATGCGGGTCTGCGCGGCGACTGTGGCGCGCTTGGACAGCAGGCGCATGACCGCGCGGGCGGTCACGGATTTGCCCGAGCCGCTTTCGCCCACCAGCGCGGTGGTCTGGCCGGGGTAAAGCTTGAACGACACGTCGCGCACGGCCTCGACCGTGCCGCCATCGACCTTGAAGCTGACGGCGACGTGCTGCGCGTCGATGATGGGTGTGGGGTCTGACATCTGGTTCATCGCGGCCTCAATAGGGGTCTATCGCGTCGCGCAGCCCGTCGCCCAGCGCGTTGAAGGCAAAGACGGTCAGCAGCACGAAACCCACCGGCGACAGGATCCAGGGGTAGGAGCCGATCACGCTGAAGGTGCCCGCGTCCTGCAACATCAGCCCCCAGGAAATCAGCGGCGGCTTGACCGCGAAACCGAGGTAGCCAAGGAAGCTTTCCAGCAGCACGATCGACGGGATGCCCAGCGTGATCGCCACGATCACATGGGACATCACATTGGGCAGGATATGGCGCGTGATGATCCGCCCGTCGCCCGCCCCCACCGCCATCGCCGCGCGCACATAGTCGATCTGGCGCATCGCCAGCGTCTTTGACCGCACCTCGCGGCTCAGTTGCGCCCAGCCGAGCCCGACGATCACCAGCACCACAAAGGTCAGGAACAGCCCCGAGGGCGCCGTGACGGGGATCAGCGTGGCGAGCGCGAGGTAGAGCGGCAATTGCGGAAAGGCGAGCACGATCTCGACAAAGCGCTGGAACCACATGTCGAAGGCGCCGCCGATATAGCCGCTGGTGATGCCCAAGAGCGTGCCCAGAATGGTGATGAGCGTGATCGAGGTCAGCGCGATGGCCAGCGAGATGCGGCTTCCCATCACCCCGCGCGCAAAGATGTCGCGCCCCAGCTTGTCAGTGCCCAGCACATGCAGCGGACTGCCATCGGCGACGCCGATGAAATGCCGGTTCATGCGGATGCCGAGGAACGTGTACTCCCACCCCTGCACGAAGAACCGCACCGGGCGCGGGTTGTCGAAATCGGGCCCGTTGAGCGGCTGATAGGTGATCGGGTCAAGCTCGTCGCTCTCCGTGATGGGAAAGGCCACAGGCAGCAGGCGCCAGCCGGTCCCCGGGCCCTCGCCCGGCACATACCAGCTGATCCGGTCGGGCGGCACAAAGCTGATATTGGGCTGCTTTGGGTCCACCGGCGCGAAAAAGTCGGCAAAGACCGCGACCACCAGCAAGGTCGTGACAAGGACAAACCCCAGCATCCCCGGCACCGATTTGCGGAACCGTCGCCAGACGAGGCGGGCATAGCTCTGGCTTTTGGTCGAGACGGTCGAGGCGCGGTCGTCGATCCCCTCGAGCGTGGCATCGGGTTCGACAGGGGCCATGTTCGGGTCAAGCGACATCAGGTATTCCCCACACGGATGCGCGGATCGAGCACGGCGAGCATCAGGTCCGCGATGATATTGCCCACGATCAGCGTCGCACCCAGCACCAGAAGCAGCGTCGCGGTGACATAGACATCGCCGATCCCCATGCTCCCCACGATGGCCGGGCCCACGGTCGCGAGCGAAAAGACGATGGCGACCTCGATCTCGCCGGTGAGCATATAGGGCAGGATCACGCCCTGATAGGCGATCAGCGGATGCAGCGCATTGGGCACCGCATGGCGCATGATGACGCTGCTTTCCGACAGCCCCTTGGCGCGCGCGGTCTCGACATATTGGGCGTTGAGCGTGTCGAGCAGATTGGCCCGCATCACCCGCATGTTGTAGGCCAGCCCGCCCACGGTCGCGATGAACACGATCGGCCAGACATGCTGGATCAGGTTCCACAGCTTGGCCCAGTTGAAATCGAGAAAGCCCAGCCAATAGGGCTGCCCGCCATAGCGGCTGGAGTAGAAACTGCCCAGCTCCTGCACGTTCAGCTTGAACGCCAGCACATAGAGGATGATCAGCGCGAGCAGGAAGCGCGGGATCGTCATGCCCAGAAAGCTGACAAAGCTCAGGATCGTATCGGTCCAGCCATATTGCCGCGTGGCGGCGAGGATGCCGAAGGAGATGCCAAGCACCGAGGCAAAGAAATGGCAGGTCAGCGCCAGCAGGATGGTGCGCGGCAGCCGTTCGCCCACGACTTCGGCCACGGGCTTGTTGTAATAAAAGGAATGGCCGAAATCGCCGCGAAAGACGATGCCGCTGATCCAGCGGACATATTGCAGCACCATCGGATCGTTGAGCCCGTTCTCTTCGCGATACCGCTCGGCCGCGGCTTCGGCCGCCGCAATGGTCGCATTGCCCTGCGTGATCATGTTGGTGCGGATGAAATCGCCATAGTCACCGGGCGGTGCCTGGATGATGGCAAAGGTGATCATGCTCATGATGAGCAGCACCGGGATCGCCTGGAGCAGCCGTATGGAGAGAAAGCGCAGCATGGGCCAGTCCTCTGATCGGGGGCGGCAGCACGGTTGGGAAGGAGGGTCGCGACAGGGTGGCGGGCCGGGGCGCAATGCCCCGCCCCGCCAAGGGCAAGGCCCTAGTTGGCCGACACCGGCCCGGCCGATCCCGGCGCACCGGGCAGCGTGCCCGGGTGCAGTTCATGATCCGCCTGCGCATCGGCGGCAACAAACACGCGCTCGCGCATGATGTTGTCCTCGGCCCAGTTGTACATGAAGATCGGCGCGCCCGCGGGGATGTTCGAGAAGCGCTTGTTGATGATGAGCGCGCCCGGATAGGCCGTCAGGCCCGCCCCATAGACGTTTTCGGTGTAGATGCGCTGATAATCCTTCATCAACGCCACCCGTTCGTCCGCATCGCGCGAGGTGATGAAGGCGTTGACGGTATCGGCCAGTTCCTGCTCGAAGGGCAGCAGGTCCAGTGCGCCCGCGTCATTGGCATTGTGGTGGCGCAGCGTGCGCGGCCCGGTCGCGGCAAGCTGCGTGGTGCCCTGCACGACCGTGATCATCTCGGACGCATTGCGGAACACCATCCAGTCGAACCGGCCCGCGTTCATCGCATTGTCGCGGTCATTGCCGGTCAGAAGGTTGAGAGAGACACGGATGCCCGCCTCTTCCAGCATCGCGACCACACCTTCGGCCAGGTTCTTGTCGGTCTGGTAGTCGGTATTGGCCAGCAGCGTCACCTGCACATCCGCCCCGCCCAGCACGTCTGCGGGATGGTTGAGGAACCCGTTGCCGTCGGTATCGGTCAGCCCCGCCGCTTCGAAATGCGCGCGCGCACTGTCGAGCGAATAGGGGTAGAACACCGTCGAGGCCTCGTCATAGAACGATGTTCCGGCATAAAGCCCGCCGGGATATTGCACCGTGAACGGCCCCTTGACCAGGCTTTCGCCCAGCCGCACCCGGTCAAGCGCCTGCGTGACACCCATGCGGAAATCGGCGTTGCGGTTCAGATCGCGGATCGCCTGACCGCGTGCGTCGGGTTCGCCCCAGCCATTGCCGGAAAAGTTGAAGTAGAGCGAATAGCCGATCGTGCGCGGCCCAAAGGCCAGCCGCGCCGGCGCCGCCGGATCAGCCGCGCGCCGCAGGCTTTCGACATAGTTCTCGGCCTGCTCGAGGTTCGAGAAGTCGCCGGTGCCCGCCACAGCCTGCACGTCACGGTCCGCCCAGGTGGACAGGCGGTAGTGCATTTCGTTGAGATAGGGGAGCTGGTTGCCCGCGTCATCCACCTTCCAGTAGTAGGGGTTGCGGCGCATGACGACGATGTCATCGGCGCGGTATTCGACCGGCACCCAGGCGCCCATCACCGGAAAGTTCAGGTAGGTCGGCGGAAAGGCGTTGCGGAAGGCATCATAGCTTTCGCCACCATAGGTCGGGTGAACGGGCTTGAGCACATGGCTCGGGCCGGGGCAGAAATTGCCATAGGCCATCGCATAGAGCACCTGCTCGGGAAAGGCGGTGGTGAAATTCATGCGGAATGTATAGGCGTCGATGACCTCAAGCGTGGTGCCCGACCCATAGGTGTCCTGCGTCGCGTTCATCAGCGGCGTGACATCGGGGTTCATCACGATGTCGTTCCAGTAAAAGGCGATGTCCTCGGTATCGAACGGGTCGCCATCCGACCATTTCGCCCCCTCGATCAGATGCACGGTGAGCGACATGCCGTCCTCGGCCCAGTCCCAGGACCGCGCGAGGTTCGGCATCGGCTCGAGGTCATCGGGGCTCACGGTAAAGAGCGGCCCGGTGCGCGTCAGGCATTCGGTCAGGCCGATGTCGATCCCGCCCCAGCCCTGCGTCTGCCCACCCCAGAAGTTCCAGCCTTCGGGCCGCCCGCCGATCACGTGGCGCATCACATCGCCATAGGCGCCCACGCCGTCAGGCATGTTGGCGGTGCTATAGACCAGCGGCTCGGCCGGCAGACGCTCCGCCACCGGCGGCAATTGCCCCGCCGCGACAAAGGCCGCGACAAAGTCGGGCTCGGCGTAGCTGTCGAGCGCACGGTAGGTGTAGATGTCGGCGCGGTTGACGAAAACCGGCTCGCCCTGCGCGTCAAAGGCAGGGGCCGGCGGCGGGGTCGTCGGCTCGACGATCTGCGCCGTCAAGGCTGCGGGCGACACGCCCAGCAACAGCGTCGCCACCGCGACGCGGGTGTTCAGTTTCATATGATGGTCCTCCCAAGGGCCTGGACCCGACCCGACTTGTGCAGGCCGGTTTTTTTCTCACGCAACCCGCAAGGCACATCCTCCATGCGCCGTCCGGTCCGGTCAGTGTGACGATCATCGGGCATTTACAGCAAGAGCGGAATCCGACATTCTTTTCCGGGTTCTTAAGATGGATGATCAGGCCCATGACCCCCATCGCCGCCGACGACGACCGGCTGAAAGGCGTGCCGAGCCACGAGCGGCATTTCTACGCGCTCACCCGGGCGATCGGCCGCTTCGGGATTCGGATCTTCACGCCCTATGTGATGGATGCGCCCCATTGGCACGGCCATATCGAGGTCAATTTCCTCTCCGGCGCGGCCATGACCTACCGGATCGACGAACAGACAGTCGAGATTCCGCCAGAACGGCTGGTGCTGTTCTGGGCCGGCATCCCGCATCAGTTGATCACCATCACCCCGACAGGCCAGACAGCGGCCCGGCTGGCCAACATCTACCTTCCGTTCGACAGCTTTCTCTTCATGCCCCACATTGCCCAGCTCCAGGTGGCACTGCTGGGGGGCGCCGTGGTTGAACTGCCTGCCTCCACCGACCCCGCCGGCCAGGTCGCGCTGTGGTATCGGGACTATCGCTCGAACGACTTCGAACGCACCGAAGTGATGAAAATGGAACTCAACGCGATGCTGCGCCGCGCCCTGCTGGGCGATCTCACCTATCTGCGCAGGCCGGTGGCAGACCCCGGCGACAATCGCGAGCTTTCCTCGGCCCATATCCGGCATGTCGTGGCCATGGTCCGGTTCATCATGGAAAACCTGAGCAAGCCGCTGAGCAATGCACAGGTCGCGGCCGTGACCGGCCTGCACCAGAACTACGCGCTCTCCCTGTTTTCGAAAACCATGCGCCTGCCGATGAAACGGTTCATCATCCGGATGCGCCTTCTGCGCGCGCGCGCGCTGCTCATGGAAAGCAGCGCCGCGATCACGACGGTGGCCGAACAGTCCGGCTTCCTGTCGATCAGCCAGTTCTACGATCATTTCAAGACCGCCTTCGGCATGTCCCCCCATGCCCTGCGCGCCCGCTATACCCAGATGGCATTGCGCTGAGCCGACCGCCGCCTTTGGGGGCTCTGCCCCCGGCCTTCGGCCTCCCCCGGGATATTTTCAGCCAAAAGATGGGGATAGTGCGGTTACCTGCTGGCATCTTTTGGCCCCAAATATCCCGGGGGAGCGCGGCACGCGCGGGGGCAGAGCCCCCGGTCTGTCAGAAATCAAAGGGCGCGACCGACACTCTGCTGCCCAATGTCATCGCGTCGGCCACATGCACCATCGGGGCGATGTCCACGTCGCGCGCGCCGCTGCGCACGAGTTCGGCCATGCGGGCGTAGAGCGCGGGGTATTCACCGTCCGGCCCGGCTGCGGCTTCCTTGCCGCCGATGAGCAAGGTATTGCCGCCGTGGCGCAGGGCAAGCGGGCCTGCGTCGGTCTCGATGTCGATATCCCAGGTCTGCGGACCTTCCTGGCGCCAGTCGAAATCGGCAGTGACGCCGCCGCTGAAGGTGATCCGCGCGGCGATCGGCGTCGCGCGATTGGCGGGAAACTCCAGCGTGGCGGCAGTGACATGCACGGGGGCGGGCAGGATTTCCGTCAGGATCGAGAGCGCGTTGATGCCGGGGTCGAACACGCCCATGCCGCCGGGTTCGAACACCCAGTCCTGCCCGGGGTGCCATTTGCGCACATCCTCGCGCCAGGTGATATGGGCGCGCGTCACCTGTTTGCCTTCGAGCCAGGCGCGCGCGCCGGCCACGCCGCGCGCCATGCGCGAGTGCCAGGTCGCGTAGAGGGTCACGCCTTGCGCCTGTGCCAGCCGGTCGAGCGCCTGCACCTCGGCCAGCGTCTGGCCCGGCGGTTTCTCGAGCATCAGGTGGCGACCGGCGCGCAGCGCCTTTTCCGCGTAGGCATAGCGCGGCTGCGGCGGCAGGCAGAGCGAGATGACCTCCACATCCGGCCGCGCGGCGAGGAAGGCGTCGAAGTCGGTGAAGGCCTCGACGCCCTCAACCTTGCCCGACCGGCTCACCGTCGCGGCCAGGTCCCAATCAGGGCTGGCCGCGATGGCGGGCACGTGCTGGTCGACCGCGATCTTGCCGATCCCGACGAGGGCCACCTTGCGCATCAGTGCGAATCCTTGCCGACCGGATTGCCGCGGCAGCCCTTGAGGAAATCGAGGTCGGCGCCGGTATCGGCGCCTTGCACATGGGCGTGGTGAAGCCAGGCATAGCCGCCGTCCGGCGCCTTGACCGTGGGCGTCCATGCGGCGAGGCGCGCGGCGAGTTCCGTCTCCGGAATATCAAGGTGCAGGCGCCGGTTCGGCACATCGAGCTCGATCATGTCGCCGCTGCGCACCACGGCGAGCGGCCCGCCCGCCGCAGCCTCGGGCGAGGTGTGCAGCACCACCGTGCCATAGGCCGTGCCCGACATCCGCGCGTCGCTGATGCGCACCATGTCGGTGATGCCCCGGCGCAGCACCTTGGGTGGCAGGCCCATGTTGCCGACCTCGGCCATGCCGGGATAGCCCTTGGGCCCGCAATTCTTGAGCACCATCACGCAGGTCTCGTCGATGTCGAGCGCCTCGTCGTTGATCCGCGCCTTGTAGTCGTCGATATCCTCGAACACCACCGCGCGGCCGCGATGCACCATCAGCGCGGGCGTCGCGGCCGAAGGTTTGAGCACCGCGCCCAGCGGCGCGAGATTGCCGCGCAGCACCGCGACGCCGCCCGATTGCGTCAGCGCCTTGTCAGTCGGCAGGATCACGTCCTCGTTCCAGTTCTTCACCTCCTTGACCTGGTCCCACATCGTCTCGCCCGAGACGGTGAGCGCGTCCTTGTGCAGCAGGCCCGCCTCGCCCAGACGCTTGATCACCACAGGCAGGCCGCCGGCGTAAAAGAACTCTTCCATCAGATACTTGCCCGAGGGCATCAGGTTGACGATCGTCGGCACATCCCGCCCGCACCGGTCCCAGTCATCGAGCGTGAGGTCCACGCCGACACGCCCGGCTATGGCGAGCAGGTGGATCACCGCATTGGTCGAGCCGCCGATCGCGCCATTGGTGCGGATCGCATTCTCGAAGGCTTCCTTTTTCAGGATGTCCGACGGCTTCATGTCGTCCTTGACCATCTGCACGATCCGCCGGCCCGACATATGCGCCATCACCCGGCGCCGGCTGTCCACGGCGGGGATCGCGGCATTGCCCGACAGCGCCATGCCCAGCGCCTCGGCCATGCTCGCCATCGTGCTCGCCGTGCCCATCGTGTTGCACGACCCCGGCGAACGGCTCATGGACGCCTCCGCCTCGGCGAACTCTGCCGCCGTCATCTCGCCCGCCTTCACGGCCTCCGAGAATTTCCACAGATGCGTCCCCGACCCCACCCGTTCGCCGCGGAAGTTGCCGTTGAGCATCGGCCCGCCCGTCACCACGATCGACGGCAGATCGGTCGAGGCGGCGGCCATCAGGAGCGACGGCGTGGTCTTGTCACACCCCACCAGCAGCACGCAGCCATCCATCGGCTGGCCGCGCATCGCCTCTTCGACCGCCATCGCGGCGAGGTTGCGGAACATCATCGCCGTGGGGCGAAAGGCGCTTTCGGAGGTCGAGAACACCGGCACCTCGACCGGGAAACCGCCGGCCTCGTAGATGCCGTATTTCACCTTTTCCGCCAGGTCGCGCAGGTGGGCGTTGCAGGGGGTAAGCTCGGACCAGGTGTTGAGGATGCCGATCACCGGGCGACCGTCGAACAGGTCCACCGGCAGGCCCTGATTGCGCATCCAGCCCCGGTGATAGATGTTGTCCTTTGACGTGCCGCCGAACCAGGTCTGGGAACGCAGCTTGCGGGGCCATGCGGCGGGTTTGAAGGTCATCTCGTGCCTCTTACAATGCGCGCACGCGGGCGACGCCGGCATCGGCGGCCTGTGCGAGCGGGTTTTGCAGCGGCAGGCCAAAGGCCGCCGCCTCGATTTCAAAGATATCGCCGGCCTGCGCCCGGATCCCATCGGCAAATGACAGCGTGGCAGTGCCGAACATATGCACATGCAGGTCGCCGGGCTGGCAGAACACGTCATATTTGAAGTGGTGGTGTTCCAGGTTGGCGTAGCTGTGGCTCATGTTGGCCTCGCCCGACAGGAACGGCTTTTCCCAGATCACCGCGCCATCACGGCGGATGCGCGAGGTGCCGCGGATATCGGCCGGCGGCGCGCCGATCAGGATCTCGGGGCCAAAGGACGCCTGCCGCAGCTTGGAATGCGCGAGGTAAAGGTAGTTGATCCGCTCGGTCACATGGTCGGAAAACTCGTTCGCCAGCGTCCAGCCGATCCGGCAGGGGGTGCCATCGGCGGCGATGACATAGATGCCCGCGACCTCGGGTTCCTCGCCGCCATCGAGCGCGAAACCGGGGCTGGTGAGCGGTGCGCCGGGGGCAACGGCCATATGCCCGTTGCCCTTGTAGAACCATTCGGGCTGCACGCCCGGCAGCGTCGCGGGCTTGCCGGCCTCGAGCCCCATGCGGAACATCTTCATGCTGTCGGTGGCGTCAGAGGCCTCGGCCTTGACATGCATGCTGTCGCGCGTCGCGGCCGAACCGAGATGGGTGAGCCCGGTGCCTGTCAGGTGCAGATGCGCGGGGTCGGGATGGGTCACAGGCAACAGCATCCGCCCCTGTGCCGCCATCGCCACGAGATCCACCGCGCGGCCAAGCCCCTGCGCGGCGATGACCTCGGCAAGGGCGAGGCCAGTGTCGGCGGCCTGCCGCGCCAGAGCATAGGTGCTCTGCGCGCCGGCAACGATCGCGGCCTCCGACCCGTCGCGCACCACCACAGCAGGGCCGTCATCGGTCATCACTTGCGAAATCAGCATGCTGTGCCCCTCTTTGCCACCAGCCCCCTCTTTGCCACCAGCAAACCACAGCGAGCCATCGCAAACAAATAGGCTTGCGTGATGTTGTCATACCCGTAATGGTATATCTTATGGAGACCTTGCTGCGCCGTGGCCTGAAACTCGCGCATCTGCGCATCGTCGCCGCGCTGGCTGACACTGGCCAGATCGGGCGCGCCGCTGACCGGGTCGGCATCACCCAGCCCGCCGCCTCGCGCCTGCTGGCCGAGGTCGAGCGCATCACCGGCCATCCGGTCCACGCCCGTGCCGGGCGCGGCATCGCCCTGACCGCACAGGGCGCGGCCCTGGCGCGGCGGGCGACACGCATCCTGGTCGAGCTTGCCGATACCGCGGTCGAGCTTGACCAGATCGGCGGCGGCGGGCTCGGCCACGTGCGCATCGGCGCGGTCACGGGGCCGGCGCTCGACCGCGTGCTGCCCGCGCTGCGCGCCGCGCGTCTGGCGCTGCCGGGCCTGACGACCGAGGTCGAGGTCGGGCCGAGCGACCATCTGGGCGCGATGCTGATTGCGGGTCGGATCGACTTTGCCCTCGCGCGCCGCCCGGTCGATGCCGACCCCGCGCTTTTCGACACCACCATGATCGCCGACGAACCGGTGAGCCTCGTCGCCCGTCAGGACCACGCCCTCACGCAGGCGCGACACCTGACGCCCGGCGCGCTCCTGGCCTATGACTGGGTGCTGCCCGGCGACGGCGCGATCCTGCGCGACGCGGTGCTCGCACGCCTTGCGGCACTGGGCCTGCCCGCGCCGCCGGGGCGGCTCGCCACCTCGTCCTTCCTGCTGACGCTCGCGATGCTGCAGAACTCCAACGCCATCGCGCCGCTCGCCGCCGCCGTCGCGCGCCGCTTTGCCAGCGGGCCCGGCGCGCCCTTTGCCGTGCTGCCGATCGACCTCGGCATCCGGGTCGCCCCCTACGGCCTGCTCACCCGCGCGGGCAGCGCGCTGCCCCCGGCCGCCGCGCGCCTGCGCGACCTCATCCTCGCCACAAAGGGAGACGCCGATGCCCCATCCGCTGCGTGAGGCGACGGTTGCCCTGCTGGCCGACCTTGTGGCCTTTCCCACGATCTCACAGGACAGCAACCGCGCGCTGATCGACTGCCTCGCCGGGCATCTGCGGGCGGCCGGCGCCCGGGTCGAGGTGTTTCAGGACGCGACCGGCACCAAGGCCAACCTCTGGGCGACCCTCGGCCCCGACAGGCCTGGCGGGATCGTGCTGTCAGGCCACAGCGATGTGGTGCCCGTGGCCGACCAAAGCTGGACAACCGATCCCTTCACCCTCGCGCAGCATGGCGACAGGCTCTATGGGCGCGGCACCTGCGACATGAAGGGCTTCATCGCCGCCGCCGTCACCATGGCCCCCGTTTTCGCCGCCCGCCTGCGCGACGCACCCGACGCCCGGCCGCTGCATTTCGCCTTTACCCATGACGAAGAGGTCGGCTGCCTTGGCGCGCAGACCCTCGTCGCACTGTTGCGCGCACGTGGCGCTGCCCCGCGCATGGCCATCATCGGCGAGCCGACCACGATGCGGGTGATCGAGGGGCACAAGGGCTGCTATGAATACACCACCCGCTTTGTCGGGCACGAAGGGCACGGCTCGCAGCCCGACCGCGGTGTCAACGCGGTGGAATATGCCGCGCGCTACGTCACCCGCCTGCTCGACCTCAAGGACGCGCTGCGCGCCCGCGCCCCGGCCGACAGCCGCTTTGACCCGCCCTGGACCACGATCAACACCGGCGCGCTGACCGGCGGCGTGGCGCATAACGTGATCCCCGGCCGGGCCGAGATCGCCTGGGAAATGCGCCCGGTCCAGCGCAGCGACGCCGACTTCGTGCGCGACGACCTGCACCGCTTCTGCACCCACAGCCTCCTGCCCGCCATGCAGGCCGCCCATCCCGGCTCCAGCATCACCACCGAGGTGATCGGCGAAATCGACGGGCTCGAGCCGATGCAAGCCAATGCCGCGCGCGACCTGCTGCTCGACCTCACCGGCGCCAATACGACCGACCTCGTGGCCTTCGGAACCGAAGCGGGACTGTTCCAGTCACTGGGCATGGATGTCGTGGTCTGCGGCCCCGGCGACATCGCGCAGGCGCACAAGCCTGACGAATATCTGGCTCTCGACCATCTCGACGCCTGCCTCGCCCTGTTCGACCGGCTGGCCACCCGGCTCTGACCTGCCCGCATCTTTTGGCCAAAAATATCCCCGCCGGAGGCTCCCGCCCCCGCCGTCCATGCCCGCCGTCCATGCCCGCCGTCCGTGCCCGCCCTCCGTGCCCGCCCTCCGTGCCCGCCCCGGTCAGTCGCGCGCAAGATCCTGCAGGATCGGGCAATCCGGCCGCGCGTCGCCCGCGCAGGCGCAGACCAGATCGGCCAGCGTCGCCTGCATCGCGCGCAGATCCGCAATCCGCGCCTCGATCCGTGTCAGATGTCCCTGGGCGATGGCGCGCACATCGGCACTGGCGCGGCCCTTGTCCTCCCACAGCGCCAGCAGGTCACGGCAATCCTCGATGGAAAACCCGAGCTGCCGCGCGCGGGCAAGAAACAGCAGCTTGTGCATGTCGCTCTCGCGGAACCGCCGATAGCCGTTGGCACCGCGCAGCGGCGTGACCAGACCGATGTCTTCGTAATAGCGGATCGTCTTGGCCGGCAGACCCGAACGCTGCGACACCTCGCCGATGTTCATGCCGCCCCCCCGCGCGGCCTGACCGACCGCACCCGCCGCAGCCGCAGCGCGTTGCTCACCACCAGCACACTCGACGCCGCCATCGCCCCGGCAGCCAGCGCCGGCGACAGCATGATCCCCCAGACCGGATAGAGCACGCCCGCCGCCACCGGAATCAGCACCACGTTGTAGCCAAAGGCCCAGACGAGGTTCTCGCGGATGTTGCGCATCGTGCGGCGGCTGACCTCGATCGCATCGGCAACCCCGGCCGGGTCGCCCGACATCAGCACGACATCGGCGCTCTCGACCGCGACATCGGTGCCGGTGCCGATCGCGATGCCGACATCGGCAGAGGCGAGCGCGGGCGCGTCGTTGATCCCGTCACCGACAAAGGCGACCTTGACCCCGCCCGCCTGCAAGGCGCGAATCACCTCGACCTTGCCGTCCGGCAGCACCCCGCCATGCACCTGCGTGATGCCGACCTCATCGGCCAGCGCTTGCGCTGCCGCCCCGGTATCGCCCGAGATCAGCACCACCCGCTTGCCCTGCCGCTGCAGGGCCGCGACCACCGCAGCGGCACCGGGGCGTGGCCTGTCCGCCAGTCCCAGCACACCGGCCGCCACCCCGTCGCGCGCGACCAGAACGGCCGTGCGCCCCCGCGCGGCGAGCACCTCTGCCCGATCCATCGCCGCGGTGACCGCCACGCCCTCCTCGCGCATCAGCCGGGCATTGCCGACCACGACCCGCACCCCCTCGACCGTCGCCACCAACCCCCGGCCGGGCAATGCGCGCAACCCCTCGGCCCGCGGGATCGCGCCCCCCCGCGCCTTGGCCGCCGCCACGATGGCTCCGGCCAGCGGATGCTCCGACAGCGCCTCGACCGCGGCGACCTGCGCCAGAAGTGCGTCATCATCACCGTCGTCCGCTTCCAGATCGGTCAGTTCGGGCTTGCCCCAGGTCAGCGTCCCGGTCTTGTCAAAGGCCACCACCTCCACCTCCGCCAGCCCCTGCAAGGCATCGCCGCGGCGGAACAGCACGCCCAGCTCCGCCGCGCGCCCGGTGCCCACCATGATCGACGTCGGCGTCGCCAGCCCCATCGCACAGGGGCAGGCGATGATGAGCACGGCCACCCCCGCCACCAGCGCAAAGGGCAAGGCAGGCGCCGGCCCGATCAACAGCCAGAGCAGCACCGTCACCGCCGCCACAGCGATGATCGCAGGCACGAACCAGCGGGTGATCCGGTTGACGAGGTCCTGCACCGGCAGCCGCGCACCCTGCGCCTCCTCCACCATCGCGATGATCCGGGCGAGCATCGTCTCCGCCCCCACCGCCGTCGCCCGCATCCGCAATGCGCCATTGCCGTTGACCGTCCCGCCGACCAGCGTCGCGCCCTTGCCCTTCTCCACCGGCACCGGCTCGCCCGTCACCATGCTCTCATCGACGAATGACACCCCCTCGCGCACGATCCCGTCCACCGCGATCCGCTCTCCCGGCCGCAATTGCACGGTATCGCCACGCCGGATCTCGCCGACCGGCAGCGCCACCGCCACCCCGTCACGCTCGACCATGGCCGTGGCAGGGCGCAGATCGACCAGCCGCCGGATCGCCGCGCCCGTGCGCCCGCGCGCGCGCGCCTCGAGCCAGCGGCCCAGCAGGATCAGTGTCACGATCACCGCCGCCGCCTCGAAATAGACCGCCTGCGTGCCCGCAGGCAGCACCCCCGGCGCAAAGAGCGAGACGGCGGAAAACCCCCAGGCGGCCAGCGTCCCCATCACCACGAGCGCATTCATGTCCGGCGCCCCACGCCAGAGCGCAGGCGCGCCCCGCAGATAGAACATCCGCCCGGGCCAGGCCATCACCAGCGAGGCGAGCACGAACTGCACCAGCCAGGACTGCCGCATCCCGATGCTTTGCGCGATGACATGGTGAAAGGCGGGGAAAAGATGCCCCCCCATCTCCAGCACCACGACCGGCAGGGTGAGCGCCACCGCAACCGCGACCTGCCGCCCCAGTTGCGCCGCCTCGGCGGCCGTCCGGTCCTGCCGGGGCGCGGCATCACCCAGCGGCCGGGCCAGATAGCCCGCCGCCTTGACTGCGCCGACAATCGCCGCCTCGCCACCGGTGATGGCGGTGACCGTTGCCTTGCGATCCGCCAGATTGACATGCGCCGTCAGCACCCCCGGCACCGCGAGGATCGCCGCCTCAACCCGCGCCACACAGGACGCACAGGTCATGCCCTCGACCGCGAAACGCAGCCGGCGCGGCACCGCAGGATACCCCGCCGCCGCCAGCGCTCCGGTAACAGCGCGGGTGACATCGGCGCCCGGATCATCGCCCAGCGTGATCCGCCCGCTGCGCGTGGCGAGGTTCACCTCGGCCCGCGCGACACCCTGCACGGCCGCAATCGCCCGTTCGGCGCGGGCCACGCAGCCCGCGCAACTCATCCCGTCTATCTCAAAGACCAGCGGCTCCTGCACGCCCATGGCGGAAATCCCTTCCTGATCGTCTGCCAGATAGGGCTTCCCGTCACTGGAAGGTCAAGGGCCTTTCCCCATCTTTTGGCCATAAATATCCCGGGGGGGCCGCCGCAGGCGGCGGGGGCAGAGCCCCCTGCCCGGCCAGAGGCGGCCCCCCGCGCGAGGGGCGAAAAATTTTCTCCGAAAATTTTTCAGCCGCCCAGATCGAAGGTCTCGCCCGGGAAATACTTGGCGAGCCGGATGTCGGCTGTGCGCGCATGGCCCTCCATCCCCTCGAGCCGCGAGATGCGGGCCGTCGCCTCGGCCACCGGCCGGGCGGCGGCGCGGGTAGAGCGCTGCCATGTCACGGTTTTCATGAACTTGCCCACCGACAACCCGCCGGTATAGCGCGCCGCACCGCTGGTCGGCAGCACATGGTTGGGGCCGGACGCCTTGTCGCCAAAGGCCACGGTCGTCTCTTCCCCCAGAAAGAGCGAGCCATAGGCGGTGAGCCGGTCCAGCCACCAGTCGGGGTCGGCGCATTGGACATGCAGATGCTCGGGCGCATAATCGTCCGACACGCGCACCATCTCCTCGCGCCCGGCGCAGAGCACCACCTCCGCATGGTCGCGCCAGGCGGCGCGGGCGCTGTCGGCGTTGACCGGCGGCAGGCTCTCGATCAGGCCCGGCACCCGGTCCATCACGTCGCGGGCCAGGACGCGGCTGTCCGTCACCAGCCAGACCGGGGAATTGTAGCCATGCTCGGCCTGCCCCACCAGATCGGCCGCCACCAGCGCCGCATCGGCATCGCCATCCGCCAGCACCAGCAGGTCGGTCGGCCCCGCCACCATGTCGATGCCGACCTGGCCAAAGAGGATGCGCTTGGCCTCGGCCACATACTGGTTGCCCGGACCCACGAGGATATCCGCGCGCGGCAGGCCAAAGAGGCCCTGCGCCATGGCCGCCACCGCCTGCACACCGCCCATGTTCAGGATCACATCCGCCCCGCAGAGGTCCATCGCATAGATGATCGCGGGCGGGATGCCGCTGCCCGGATGCGGCGGCGAACAGGCCGTGACATGGCCCACGCCGGCCACCCGCGCCGTCGTCACGGTCATGATCGCGCTCGCCACATGGGCATAGCGCCCGCCGGGCACATAGCAGCCCGCCGCCCGCACCGGGATCTGCTTTTGCCCCGCGACCAGCCCCGGCAGGATCTCGACCTGCGTGTCGCGGATCGTCGCGCGCTGCGCCTGCGCAAAGCGGCGGATGTTGTCATGGGCAAAGCCGATGTCGGCCTTGATCTGCGCGGGCAGCAGGTCTGCGGCCGCAGCACGGGCGGCGGGCGACACGACCACCTCGCCCTCCCAGCCGTCGAACCGCCGTGCCATGGCCTGCGCCGCCGCCTCGCCGCCGGCCGCGATCTCGGCAAGCAGGGCGCGCACCTGCGCCGTGACATCCCGCTGCTCCGACGCCGCCTTGCGGGCCGCCTGCTTGAGATATTCGGCCATCAGACCCCGCCTTTCGCAAAATCCACGATCGCCTGTGCCAACACATCCATCGCGTCGATCGCCCGCACGCCGGGGGCCACCGCATCGGCTACCAGCGAAAACTCGGTGCAGGCGATGATCTGCACGCGCGGCACCAGCGCCTGTGACAGCGCGCGCAGAGCGGCGCGCGTGCCGTCATGCGCGCCCTCGGCCTTGATCCGCCGCACCAGGGCGAGCAGCGCGCCCTCATCCGCGCCAAAGACCGGCACCACCCCGGCCGCCGCGCAGGCGCGGTCATAGACGCCGGCCATCCGCACGGCGGGCGAGGCGAGGATGCCGACCTCGGCCGCGCCTGCCTGCGCCACGCTCAGCGCCACCATGTCGAGAAAGGGCAGATCCGCCGCGGCGCGGATGTCGCCCGCCCAGTGGTGCGCGGTGTTGCAGGCCAGCGCCAGCGCCTGCGCCCCCGCGCCCGCAAGCCGCCGCGCCATCGCCACCAGCACCGGGCCGGGGTCGGCGCCCTGCCCTTCGATCAGATACGCGATGCGGCTGGGCACGGCCGTGTTCTGGTCCACCAGCAGCGGCACATGATCGGCATCGTCGCGCGCCGCGACCCGCGCGATCACCCGCGCCATCAGCGCGACCGTCGCATCCGGCCCCATCCCGCCAAGGATGCCGACCGTCCGCATCAGGCAAAGGCGGCGGTGTAGCCAAAGAGGCCCGCCGCGCCCCCGGTATGGATGAACACGACCCGCTCGCCCGCCGTGAAGCGGCCCTTGCGGCAATAGTCGATCAGCCCCGCCGCCGCCTTGCCCGAATAGACCGGGTCGAGCAGGATCGCCTCGAGTTGCGCAAACATGCGGATCGCCTCGAGCGTATCGGCGCGCGGGATGCCATAGCCTTCGCCGACATAATCGGTGTCGGCCACCACATCGGCCCGCGCGACACAGCCCGCCGCGCCGATTTTCTCGGCCGTGGCACAGGCGAGGGCATAGACGTTCTCCTCCTGCCGGGCCTTGGGCGCGCGCACGCCGAAACCCAGCAGCGGAATGCCCGCATGCATCGCCTTGAGCCCCACGACGAGCCCGGCCTGCGTGCCGGCCGACCCGGTCGCCGTCACGATATGGTCGATCCTGAGCGAGCGCGCGTTCGCCTGCGCCAGCAGCTCGAAGGCGCAATCGACATAGCCCAGCGCCCCCGTCGGGTTCGACCCTCCGCCGACGATGATATAGACCTTGCGCCCCTTGGCGCGAAAGGTCTCGGCCACCGCCTCCATCTCGGCATTCATGTCGAGGCCGGGGCCGCGCTTTTCGCGGGTGGCGCCGTGCAGGTCGTCGAGGAACACATTGCCGTTGGCGTTGTAATTTGGGTCGTTCGACCCGGTGCGATCCTCGAGGAGGATATGGCAGTCGAGGCCCAGTTTCGCGGCAAAGGCCGCCGTCTGCCGGGCGTGGTTCGACTGTGTGGCGCCCTGCGTCATCACCATGTCGGCGCCCTGCGCCAGGGCCTCGGCCATCAGGAATTCGAGCTTGCGGGTCTTGTTGCCGCCGGTGGACAGGCCCGTGCAATCGTCGCGCTTGATCCAGATTTCCGGGCCGCCCAGCGCCGCGCTCAGCCGGTCCAGACGTTCCAGCGGGGTGGGCAGATGCGCGACATGGAGGCGAGGAAAGCGGGCGAGGTGCATGGGCGTGTCCTTGGGTTGGTGCACGCCAGCCTAGGGGCCGCGCCGGGGCGGGGGCAAAGGATTTCGGGCGGGACGCTGGCCTTGTTCGATTTGCTGAAAACGCGTTTCAGGGGTTTTGTGCAATGTGCCGGATGGGTGCCGGATATGCGCCTGATCCCGTCGGTCACGGTCAGGCCGCGCCCGATGCGCGGCAGGCGCCATGCACGGCAGGCACCATGCACGGCGCGCGCGCCCCTGTCAGGCGCTGCCCTCTGCCGCGCGCGACACTCTGCCGGGTGGGCTACCCCACCACCTTGGTCAGGGCCCGGTCCACCGCGCCCACGATTTCGTCCAGATCATCGGTCGTGGCGATCAGCGCGGGGGCGAACAGCAGCGTGTTGTTGAAACCCGGCATCGACCGGTTCGACGCGCCGATGATGACGCCCTGCGCCATGCAGTCGGCCACCACCGCCATCACCAGCTTTTCATCGAGCGGTTCGCGGGTGGCACGGTCGGCCACAAGCTCTGCCCCGGCAAAGAGGCCCTTGCCGCGCACGTCGCCCACGCAGGCGTGCTTGTCCATCAGCGCGTGCAGCTTGTCCTTGAGATACGCGCCCATGCGCACCGAATTGCCGCACAGATCCTCGTCCTCGATGATCCGCATGTTCTCGAGTGCCGCGACCGGCCCGGCCGTGCATCCGCCAAAGGTGCTGATATCGCGGAAATAGCCCATCTTGTCGGTGTCGTCCTTGAACATGTCGAACACCGCTTCGGTCGTCACGCAGCACGATATCGCGGCATAGCCCGAGGCCACGCCCTTGGCCATCGTCACGATGTCGGGCTGCACGCCATATTGCTGATAGCCGAACCATGTTCCCGTCCGTCCAAGCCCGCAGACCACCTCGTCGATATGCAGCAGGATGTCGTATTTGCGGCAGATCTCCTGCACCTTTTCCCAATAGCCGCGCGGCGGGGTGATGATGCCGCCGCCCGCGGTGATCGGCTCGAGGCAGAGCGCGCCGATGGTATCCGCCCCCTCGCGCAGGATCACGGCCTCGATCGCCTCGGCGGCCTTCACGCCGTAGCTGTCGCCGGCCATGTCCTCGCTCGCGCGGTATTCCAGGCAATGGGGCACCTGCACAAAGCCGGGCGTAAAGGGGCCATATTGCGCGTTGCGCTCCTGCTGGCCGCCGGCGGACAGGCAGGCGATGGTGGTGCCGTGATAGTCGCGGTCGCGGTAAAGGATCTTGGATTTCTTGCCGCCATGGTGCTTGTGGCTGATCTGGCGCACCATCTTGAACGCCTTCTCGTTCGCCTCGGACCCCGAATTGGCGTAATAGACGCGGCTGAGGCCCGGCATTTTCTCGATCAGGCGCTGGGCAAAGTTCGCGCCGGGGATGCTGCCGGCGGCGCCCGCGAAATAGCACATCCTGACCAGTTGGTCGCGCACCGCATTGGCGATGCTTTCGCGGCCATAGCCGACGTTCACCGTCCAGACCGCGCCGGACACCGCATCGACATGCTCCTTGCCCTTGATGTCCCAGACCCGCAGACCCTTGCCCTCGACGATGATGCGCGGGTCGATCGTCTCGTAGGGTTTGTGCTGGATGAGGTGATGCCAGACATGGGCGCGGTCGGCCTCGATCACATGGCGCGGGTCGTTCTGCAAAAGGGTGTCCATCGGATGCCTCGGAGGATAGGGCTGCGCGGCGCGACATTCGCCCGCTGACAGGGATTTGAGCAGATTGCCCGACGGCTGCGCAAGGGCAATAGGGCCAGTTCTCGATGATAGGTAGCGCCAGCGCGACCGGCACGGCCATGCGCTGCTGCGCCCTTGCCCGGACACCCTTTTGTTTTTCAGAGGCTTACCCCTGCCACAGGCGTCCGCGTCACGGCCAGGCCCGGATCATTTGCCGCGCCACGCGGCAGGTCGGCACGATGAAATCCCTTGCCATACCGGCCAAAGCCATTCGATTTTTCGAAAATGTCCTTTCGGATCGCGGGGACTGTGCGACGTGGCGCAGGTGTGGTCTGTTGGGTCGCAAAGGGGTGTGGCTCTGGCGCCGGCACCCGCACTGTTCAGGCAGGACAAACCTGCCGGCATCACCGGCGCGGGCCCCGTCAGGGGCACCGGGCCAGCAACAAAGGGGAGTTGACGACATGACGATCAGAAAGCTGATGTTGGGGGCGGTCGCGGGGGCCGCGCTGCTGGCCGGTCAGGCGGCGGTGGCGCAGGTGGACGAGATCACCGTCGCCTATTTCCTCGAATGGCCGATGCCGTTCCAATATGCCAAGGTGCAGGGCCTTTACGAAGAGGCGATGGGCGTCAAGATCAACTGGGTGAGCTTTGACACCGGCACCGCGATGAGCGCCGCGATGGCCTCGGGCGATGTGCAGCTTGCGGTGAGCCAGGGCGTGCCGCCCTTTGTGGTGGCGACCAGCGCCGGGCAGGACCTTGTGACGCTCGACGTGGCCGTGTCTTATGCCGACAATGACAATTGCGTGGTGGCCAGCGGGCTCGAGATCGACCAGAGCAATGCCGCGGAACTGGCCGGCAAGAAGGTCGCGGTGCCGCTGGGCACGGCGGCGCATTACGGCTTCCTGCGGCAGATGGACCATTTCGGCGTGGAGCTCGCCAGCCTCGAGATCGTGGACATGGCGCCGCCCGACGGTGCCGCGGCCATCGCGCAGGGCGCGGTGGACATGTTCTGCGGCTGGGGCGGGTCGCTGCGCCGGGCCAAGGAGTTCGGCAATGTGCTTCTGACCGGCGCGGAAAAGGAGGCGCTGGGCATTCTGGTGTTCGACGTCACCTCAGCGCCCGCCGGCTTTGTCGCGGAAAACCCCGATCTGGTCGCGCAATTCCTCGCCGTGACGGCGGCGATGAACGACGGCTGGAACGACGGCTCGATGGTCGAGGCGATGATCCCCGTCATCGCGCAGGACAGCGGCATGGACGAGGCCGCCACCCGCGAAACGATGGCGACCTTCGTATTCCCCAGCATCGAGGACCAGCTCTCTGACCGCTGGCTGGGCGCGGCTGCGCCTGCCTTCATGGCCGGCGTCGCGGGCGTGTTCGTGGAAAGCGGGTCGATCCCGGCCGCGCTCGACACCTATGCGGGCGCGATCAACACAGGGCCGCTGGCGGCTGCGGGCGCGATGTGACGCGGCGCGGCGGGGGCAATCCTGTCGCCAGACATCGGGGCCGGGGTGCGCAGGCGCTCCGGCTTCTTTCGCCAAAGGGGTGCAGCGCATGAGTGAACTTCTGATCGACAAACTGTCGATGCGCTTTGAGCTGCCCGGTGGGGGCGCGGTGCAGGCGCTCAAGGATGTGACGCTGCACCTGGGCACGGGCGAGCTGATGTCGGTGCTCGGCCCCTCGGGTTGCGGCAAGACGACGCTGCTGAACATCGTGGCGGGGTTTCTTGCGCCCACGTCCGGCGCGGTGACGCTCAACGGCCATGCGGTGCGCGGGCCGGGGGCGGAACGCGGGATGGTGTTCCAGCAGGGCGCGCTCTTTGAATGGATGAGCGTGCGCGACAATGTCGGGTTCGGCCCTTCGATGAAAGGCATGGCGCGCGCGCAGAAACGCGAGATCGTGGATCATCTGCTCGACGTGGTGGGCCTGCGCGATTTCAAGGAAAAGGCGGTCTATGAGCTGTCGGGCGGGATGCAGCAGCGCGTGGCGCTGGCGCGGTGTCTGGCCAATGACCCCGACGTGATCCTGATGGACGAGCCGCTGGGTGCGCTCGACGCGCTGACGCGGGAAAAGATGCAGGGCCTGGTGCTCAAGCTGTGGAAAGAGACCGGCAAGACGATCATCCTGATCACCCATTCGGTCGAGGAGGCGCTGCTCTTGGGCGAGCGGCTGGTGGTGATGGCCCCGCGCCCCGGGCGCGTGCACCGCGAATACCGGCTGCCCTTTGCCGAGATGGGCGCGGTCGAGGACCTGCGTCGCGTCAAGAAACACCCCGATTTCGCCGCCCGCCGCGAAGAGATCCTTTCGATGATCTGGGACATGGAAGAAGAGATCATGGGCCGGGCGGAGGGGGCGTGAGCGGATGGAACTGATCGGCAAACTGGCGGGTGAACTCGGCGCTGTCCTGCTGACGGTCGCCCGCGCGGCGCCCTATGTGCTGGGCTATGTGCTCTTGATCCTCGCCACGCTGGCGCTCTGGCGCGCGGTCAAACGCTTGCTGCGCCCGCGCCACGACTTCGGCTCGCTCAAGACCGTGACCTTTGGCGACGAAAGCGCGGTGACCTCGAACCTCGCCGCCTCGGTGGTGTCGGTGGTGCTGATCTTTGTGCTCTGGGGCATGTTCACCGGGTCGCGGCTGCTGCCGGCTTTCCTGCATGTGCCCGGCGCCTTTGTGGGCGACGGGACGTTTGGCTACACGCTCGCCGCGCCTGACGGCACGCGCCATGAAGCCACCGTCGCGGTGCGGGT
>JAACUH010000007.1 GCA_009993005.1 Rhodobacterales bacterium | reverse complement strand
GCGGCGATGCTCGCAATCGCGCTGTCGGTCGCCTTGGCGACAAAGGGCACGGTGCGGCTGGCACGCGGGTTGACCTCGATCAGATAGACCTCGGGCCGGCCTTCGGCATCGGGTTTCACCGCGAATTGCACGTTCATCAGCCCGACCACGCCCAGCGCCAGCGCAAGCTGTTCTGTCTGGGTGCGGATCACCTGTTGCACGGCCTCGGGCAGCGTATGCGGCGGCAGGCAGCAGGCGCTGTCGCCCGAATGCACGCCCGCCTCTTCGATATGCTGCATGATGCCGGCCACATGCACCGCCGTGCCATCGCACAGCGCATCGACATCGACCTCGACAGCACCCGACAGGTAGCTGTCGAGCAGCACCGGGCTGTCGCCCGAAACCACCACGGCCTCGCGGATGTAGCGGTTCAGATGGTCCATGTCGCGCACGATCTCCATCGCGCGGCCGCCCAGCACATAGGACGGGCGGATCACGAGGGGAAAGCCGATGCGCTCGGCAATCGCAATCGCCTGCTCCTGCGTGGAGGCAATGCCGTTGACCGGCTGTTTCAGCCCCAGCCGCTGCACAAGCTGCTGGAATCGCTCGCGGTCCTCGGCGAGGTCGATGGCATCGGGCGTGGTGCCCAGGATCGGGATGCCCGCCTCGTGCAGCGCATTGGCGAGCTTGAGCGGCGTCTGCCCGCCGAATTGCACGATCACCCCATGCAGCGTGCCGTTTTCCTGTTCGACGCGCAGGATCTCCATCACATGCTCGAATGTCAGCGGCTCGAAATAGAGCCGGTCCGACGTGTCGTAATCGGTGCTCACCGTCTCGGGGTTGCAGTTGATCATGATCGTCTCGTAGCCCACCGCGGTCAGCGCATAGCAGGCGTGGCAGCAGCAATAGTCGAACTCGATCCCTTGCCCGATCCGGTTCGGCCCGCCGCCGAGGATGACGACCTTCTTGCGGTCGCTGGGGCGCGCCTCGCATTCGACCTCGCCCATCACCGGGCTTTCATAGGTGGAATACATATAGGGGGTCTGCGCCTCGAACTCGGCGCCGCAGGTGTCGATGCGTTTGAACACGGCCGTCACGCCCAGCCTTTGGCGCGCGCGGCGGACCTGGCCTTCGTCGCGGCCCGTCAGATGCGCGAGGCGGGCATCGGTAAAGCCCATCATCTTGAGCGCGCGCAGGCCCGCCTCGGTCACGGGCAGGCCGTTCCGGCGCAGCTCTGCCTCTTCGAGGATGATCTCGCGGATGCGGGCGAGGAACCAGGGGTCAAAACGGGTTACAGCGTGAATGTCCTCATCGCTCAGCCCGTGGCGCATCGCCTGCGCGATGGTGCGCATCCGGTCAGGCGTCTGCCGCGCGAGCGCCTTGGTGATCGCGGCCTTGTCGGGGGCACCGGGAATGGTGATCTCGTCAAAGCCGGTCAGCCCGGTCTCGAGGCTCGCCAGCGCCTTTTGCATGGATTCGTGGATCGTCCGGCCAATCGCCATCGCCTCGCCCACCGATTTCATCGCGGTGGACAGCAGCGGCTCGCTTCCGGGGAACTTTTCAAAAGCGAACCTCGGGATCTTGGTCACCACATAATCTATTGTGGGCTCAAAGCTCGCCGGTGTCACTTTTGTGATGTCATTGTCCAATTCGTCGAGCGTGTAGCCCACGGCGAGCTTGGCCGCGATCTTGGCAATCGGGAACCCCGTCGCCTTGGACGCCAGCGCCGAAGAGCGCGACACGCGCGGGTTCATCTCGATCACCACCATGCGCCCATCGGCAGGGTTGACCGCCCATTGCACGTTCGATCCGCCGGTTTCGACCCCGATCTCGCGCAGCACGGCGATGGAGCCGTTGCGCATCATCTGGTATTCCTTGTCGGTCAGCGTGAGCGCCGGTGCGACGGTGATGCTGTCGCCGGTATGCACGCCCATCGGGTCCACATTCTCGATCGAGCAGACGATGATGCAATTGTCGGCGGTGTCGCGCACGACCTCCATCTCGAACTCTTTCCAACCGAGCAGCGACTCGTCCACCAGGATCTGGCCCACCGGCGAGGCATCCATGCCCGAGCGGCAGAAATGTTCGTATTCCGCGCGGTTGTAGGCCACACCGCCGCCCGTCCCGCCAAGGGTAAAGGCCGGGCGGATGATCGCCGGCAGGCCGATCTCTTTGAGCGCGGCGAGCGCGAGCGCGACACCCGCGGCGATGTCGCGTTTGCCATCCGGCCCCACCGGCGCGGTGATGATCGTGGCCTTGGGGTTTTCCAGCCCGATCCGGTCCATCGCCTCGCGAAACAGCTTGCGGTCCTCGGCCATCTCGATCGCCGCACGCTTGGCGCCGATCATCTCGACACCGTATTTGTCGAGCACGCCCATGTCGGCCAGCGCCAGCGCGGTATTCAGCCCGGTCTGCCCGCCCATCGTGGGCAAGAGCGCATCGGGGCGTTCCTTTTCGATGATTTTCGCGACAACTTCGGGCGTGATCGGCTCGATATAGGTGGCGTCGGCAAGGCCGGGATCGGTCATGATCGTCGCCGGGTTCGAGTTCACGAGGATCACGCGGTAGCCCTCTTCGCGCAGCGCCTTGCAGGCCTGCGCGCCGGAATAGTCAAACTCGCAAGCCTGCCCGATGATGATCGGCCCCGCCCCGATGATCATGATCGAGCGGATGTCGGTGCGTTTGGGCATGGGTCTCTCCGGGACAGGAAACGGGCGCAGGGGGCGCGCAAATTGTCTGCGTTATAGACAGCGCGCCGGGGGGTTCAAGGACTATCGGGCCGGGCGGCGGCGGGCCGGGGAGGGCAATTTGATCCATGTCAATTCAGACTGACAGACAGAGTGTCAGGATAGGTTGACACATCAACCAGAGGGCCGCCCATGCGCATCCTGTTCGTTCACCCCAACTATCGCTCGGGTGGGGCCGAGATCGCCGGGACATGGCCGCCCGCCTGGGTCGCCTACCTCGCCGGGGCGCTGCGGCAGGCGGGGTTCGACGACATCCATTTCATCGACGCGATGACCGACAATCTGACCCCCGACGCGCTGCGTGACCGTATGGTCGCCGTGGCGCCCGATGTGGTCGGCGTCACCGCGATCACGCCCTCGATCTATGCCGCCGAGGCCGTGCTGGAAATCGCACGCGACCATGTGCCCGCCGCCTTGCGGATGCTGGGCGGGGTGCACCCGACCTTCATGTACAAACAGGTCCTGTCCGAGGCGCCCTGGGTCGATGTCATCGTGCGCGGCGAGGGCGAGGAGATCCTGACCGAACTCATGCTCGCGGTCGAGGATGGCCGCTGGCCCGCCGACCGCCACAGGATCAAGGGCATCGCCTTTGCCGACGGGGCCGAAATCGTGGCGACGCCCGCCGCCGCGACGGTCAAGAACCTCGACGCGCTCGACCCCGACTGGTCGATCCTCGACTGGGAGAAATACAAATACACCCCGCTCAACACCCGCGTCGCCATCCCGAACATGGCGCGCGGCTGCCCCTTTACCTGTTCTTTCTGCTCGCAATGGAAGTTCTGGCGCGATTACCGCGTGCGCGACCCGAAAAAGGTGGTGGACGAGATCGAGCGTCTGGTGAACGAGCACAAGGTCGGTTTTTTCATCCTCGCGGATGAGGAACCCACCATCAACAAGAAGAAATTCGTGCAGTTCTGCCAGGAGCTGATCGACCGTGGCCTGCCGGACCGCGTGAAATGGGGCATCAACACGCGCGTCACCGACATCTACCGCGACCGCGACCTGCTCACGTTCTACCGCAAGGCAGGGCTGGTGCATGTGAGCCTCGGCACCGAGGCCGCCGCGCAGATGAAGCTCGACCAGTTCAACAAGGAAACCACCGTCGCCGAGAACAAGGAGGCCGTGCGCCTCTTGCGCGAGGCCGATATCCTGGTCGAGGCGCAGTTCATCGTGGGGCTGGACAACGAGACGGCCGCGACGCTGGAGGAGACCTTCCAGATGGCCTGGGACTGGCAGCCCGACCTCGCCAACTGGGCGATGTACACGCCCTGGCCCTTTACCCCGCTGTTTCAGGAGCTCAAGGACAAGGTCGAAGTCTTTGATTTCTCGCGCTACAATTTCGTCACGCCGATCATGAAGCCCGCCGCGATGACGCGGGGCGAGCTGCTTGACGGGGTGATGAAGAACTACCGCCGCTTCTACATGCGCAAGGCGCTGTTCCACTACCCGTGGCGCGGCACCGGGTTCCGCCGGCGCTATCTGCTGGGCTGTCTCAAGGCCTTCATGAAGGCAGGCTTTGCGCGGACCTTCTACGATCTGGGCAAGGTCGGCTACACCGGGCCGCAGTCCAGGAACCGGCTCGATTTCCATTTCGACGCGACGCGCAAGATCGCCGAGGCGCAGATGGACGATTGGGAGGCCAGCGCCGACAAGGCGGCAAAGGCGGCCGAGCGGCGCGAGGCGCTGCGCGCACAGGGCAAGGCGCGTGCCGCAGACCGTGCCTCGGACGGCGCGGCAGAGCGGCTGGCGGATTTCAGGATGCCCAACGGGGCAGAGGTCAAGGCTTGCGGCGGCGGCACCCAGCAAATGGAGGATGTCTGAGGATGCGCGGGGCCAAAAGGGCGGCCTGATCGGCCCCAACGCGGTGCTGCAACTGCTCCCGGTGCTCGAGGAGGCCGGCGGCACGCGGCTGCGCGATGCGGTGATGGCGGCGGCGGGGATCGACGCGCCGCCCTCGGACGCGGGGCTGATGCCCGAGGGGCCGGCGGCACGGCTGCATCAGGCGCTGCGCCGCCTGCGCCCCGACGCGGCGGTGCTCGCGGCGCAGGCCGGCGCGCGCACGGGCGACTATATCCTCGCCCACCGCATCCCCGCGCCGGCGCAGCGGCTCTTGCGCGCGCTGCCGCCGATGGTCGCGGCGCCGCTCTTGTCGCGCGCGATTGCCAAACACGCCTGGACCTTTGCCGGCTCCGGCCGGTTCCGCCGGGTGGGGGCGCGGGCCTTCGAGATCGCGGCGAACCCGGTCGTGGCGGGCGAGCAGAGCCGCCAGCCACTTTGCCACTGGCACGCGGCGGTGTTCGAACGGCTCTACCGCGTGCTGGTCGATGACCGCCTGCGCTGCACCGAGACCGCCTGCTGCGCCTGCGGCGACCCCGCCTGCCGGTTCGAGCTGCGGTGGTCGTCGCCCGCCACGGCGCCTAGCCCCAGATCAGCCGGGTGAGGTGGTAGAACACCGGCGCGGCAAAGGCGACGCTGTCGAGCTGGTCCATGATCCCGCCCTGGCCGGGGATCAGATGGCTCCAGTCCTTGACCCCCTTGTCGCGGCGGATCGCGGCAAAGACGATGTTGCCGAAAAGCCCGGTTGTCGTCGCAACCGCCGCCATCGCCATCGCGCCCAAGGGCCCGAATGGCGTCACCCAGTGCAGGAGCCCGCCGATCAGCGCCGCGCTCGCGATGCCCGCTGCCATCCCCGCCCATGTCTTGGGCGAGATGCCGGGTGCCACGCGCCGGCCACCCAGACGGCGTCCAAAGTAATATTCCAGCAGGTCGCCCAGTTGCACCACCAGCACAAGGAAGGCGATCAGCAGCACCGCCCTGTCGCCATAGCCCACGATGTCGAGCGTCATCAGCGCGGGCAGGTGGCTCGCGCAATAGACGCAGATCATCAGGCCCCATTGCGTTTCGGCCACGCGGATCAGGAACCGGTTGGCGTCGCCGCGCAGGACCGAGACGATGGGCAGCAGGAGAAAGGCATAGACCGGGATCAGGATGGAAAAGAGGCCCGGCCAGTCCATCCCGATCAGGATGTATTGCGCGGGCAGGATCATGAAGAACGCGGTCGCCAGCGCGATATGGTCGGCCTGCGATTTGGCGGTGAGCGTGAGGAACTCGCGCAGCGCGGCAAAGGAGACAAAGCCGAACAGGATCAGCACCCCGGTCCGCCCGGACAGGAGCGCCAGCGACAGGAGGATCACCATCGCCCACCAGGACCGCACGCGGGTCATGTAGGTCTCGATCACCGGGTGGTTCTCATGCGTGCCGAGCCGCGCGCGCAGCGCCTCGCCCAGAGCCGTGAGGCCCACCATCACGCCGAACACCCCCAGCGCCAGCAGCAGCATGTCGAGCGTGGTCGCGGTCATGCCGCACCCCCGCTCTGCCGGGGGGCAAGCGCCAGCAGCGCGGCGGCCGCGCGGGCGAGAAAGGCATCCTTGTCCTCGCCCTCGCCGATATGCAGCGGTGCGCCGAAGGTCACGGTGCAGATCAGCGGCAGCGGGATCACCTCGCCCTTGGGCATGATCGTGTTGAGGTTGGCGATCCAGGCGGGGACGAGATCGACCCGGGGATGCGCGCGCCCGATGTTGTAGAGCCCGGCCTTGAACGGCAAGAGCGGGTTCGTCCCCATGTTGCGATTGCCCTCGGGAAAGATGATGAGCGACGCGCCCTCATCCAGCGCCGCGATGATCTTGGCCATCGGGTCTTCGGACCTCGCCTCGGGGCGGCGGTCGATCAGCACCGCGCGGAACACCTCGGCGCCGACAAAGGCGCGCAGCCGGTTGCGCAGCCAGTAGTCGGCCGCGGCGACGGGGCGCGTGTCGCGGCGCAGGGCGGGGGGCAGGACCGACCAGATCATCGGCATGTCGCCATTGCTGGTGTGGTTGGCGAAATAGACCCGCTGGCGGCGCACCGGCTCGATCCCGCGCCAGTCGGCGCGCACGGCGGTGATGAAGCGGGCGAAAAGCGTGATCGCATGGCCGACAAGGCGGGCGAGGGCACGGCGCAGCGGGTTGGTCTTGTCCATGATGTCACAGTGGCAAAGGGCGCGCGTTTTGGGAAGGGGGGGGCGTGTGGCGCGGTGGGAGCCTTCGGCGAGGATATTTCCGGCAAGATGAAGCGGGGGACGCGGCGCGCAGCCTGTCCCCCGCGCCAGAGGTCAGAGGGGCTTGTCGCCCGCGTATTCGGCGAGCAGCTTTTCGGTGCGCGCCTCCTCGAGCCGGTGCAGGCGGTCCTCGGACAGGCGGTCGTCGAAGCGGTATTTGACGAAGTTGATGAGCGAGAGCGTCAGCATCATGATGCCGATGCCCCAGAAGCCCTTGGTCGAGAGCGGCACGTCGGGGGACATGTAGAGCGACAGGCCCAGCATCCCGTAGGCGGCGACCACGCCGGCGCCGTTGATGAACATGATGAGGCTGTTGTCAGAACGGTTATTGGTGAACATTGTGTTGTCCTCTCAGGGGGTTGGGGTCAGTTGACGGATTTGAGACGGGCCAGGACGCTGGCCGCGGTGGCGCGCGTGGCGGGGCCGTAGCCCTGATCGGCGAGGCGGTCGGCGATACTGTCGCCGCCAAGGTCGCGGTCGATCTCTTGCAGGATCTGCGCCTGCTCGAGCGGGTCGTCGCGGCCAAGGACGCGGGCGATCAGCTCTTCGGCCTCCTGAACGGCGGGGGTCTGGCGGGCGGTTGCGTTGAGGCGCAACTGGATGTCCTGCTCGCGGCGCACGGCACGGGCCTGGATCGCGCCCTGTTTCAGGTCGATGATGCGCCGGTGGCCCGCGTCGATGGAGCCGCGCAGCCGCAGCACCTGCCGGTCGAGCCGGTCGAGCGTTGCGCGGCGGATCTCGCGTTCGTTCTCCATCTGCGCGATGGCATGGGCGGCGTCAGAGGCGAGGTCCTCGCGCCCCGCCGCCAGGGCCTCGGTCGCGCGCGCCGTCAGGTCGTCCAGCCGGCGTGTCAGCGCCTCGGTCTGGCGCGCCTCGCTGCGCTGGCGCTGGATCAGCGAGGCGAGAGTTGCCTTTGCCGCGCGCAGCTGCGCCTCGGCCTCGCGCAGTTTCTGGTCGATCAGTTCGATGGCAAAGGCGTCGCGGACCCGGTCCTCGGCGCGGGCATTTGCACCGACAATCAGGGTCGAGAGGGTCTTGAATATTGGGCTCTCCTAGCGTGAACGTTGTTCAAGACATTTTTGAACGACGTTCAAGAAACGCTGCGGTTCAATTCCGGCGACAGTGCGCAAACCGCCCGCGCTATGCCGGTTCCGCTCTGTCAAAGAGGGCGCTGGCGGATTAGATGTCGCGCTGGCGGGGGAGGGCGCGCGGGTGAAGCTTCGATTTGATCGTGGGCCTTGTGGCGGCGACGGGACGGTATTCGCGGCGCCGCGCGCGCTGATCGAGGCGCGAGCGCCCGCCGAGGTGCCTGCCGCGCTCGCCGCGATGGATGCCGCGCGGGCAGAGGGCCACTGGCTCGCCGGCTATGCGAGTTACGAGCTGGGCTATGTGCTCGAGCCGCGACTGGCGCCGCTGATGCCGACCCTTTGCCGTCTGCCGCTGATCCGCTTTGGCGTCTATGACGCGCCCGCTGCCGCCGCGCCGCTGGTGGCGGGTGACGCCATGCTCGGGCCCTTCACGCCGCTTTGGGACGCCGCGCGCTATGCGCTGGCGTTCAGCCAGGCGCATGACCTGATCGGGGCGGGTGACATCTATCAGACAAACCTCACCTTTCGCCAGCAGGCCAGCGCCGCGGGCACGGCCGGGGCGCTCTATGCCGGGCTGTCGCGGGGGCAGGCGGTGGGCTTTGGCGTGCTGGTCGAACAGGCGGGCCTGCCCGCGCTGCTGTCGCGGTCGCCCGAGCTGTTTTTCCGCACCGATGCGGCAGGCATCATCCAGACCCGCCCGATGAAGGGCACGCTGCCGCGCAGCGCCGACCCCGAGGAGGACGCCCGCCTGCGCGACTTGCTTGCCCGCGATCCCAAGAACCGCGCCGAGAACCTGATGATCGTGGATCTGTTGCGCAATGACCTCAGCCGGATCTGCGCGCTGGGCTCGGTGCGCGTGCCCGCGCTTTTCCGGGTCGAGACCTATGCGACGGTGCACCAGATGACCTCGCTGATCGAAGCGCGGCTCTTGCCCGGCACCGCGCTGTCGGAGATCTTCCGCGCGCTCTTTCCCTGCGGGTCGGTGACGGGCGCGCCCAAGGTTCGCGCGATGGAGGTGATCCGCGCGCTCGAGAGCGATGCGCGCGACATCTATTGCGGCACCATCGGCTGGGCCGCACCCGACGGGCGGGCCGATTTCAATGTGGCGATCCGCACGATGATGGTAGAGGACGGCATCGCCGACCTGAGCGTCGGCGGCGGCGTTGTCTGGGACAGCACGGCAGCCGCGGAATATGAGGAGGCGCTGTGGAAAGCCCGTTTCGCGACCCCGTTCCGCACGGCACGCGGATAATCGAGACGCTGGGCTGGTGGCCCGACAGCGGCGCGCCCGACGCGCCGGCGCATCTCGCGCGGATGGGGCGCACGGCGGCGGCGCTGGGCTATCCTCTTGATCGTGCAAAGGCGCAGGCGCTGCTGGCGCTGTCGGCGGACGCGCCGCTGCGGGTGCGTCTCACGCTGGGCGCGCAGGGCGATATGGCCTGCGAGACGGCCCCCTTGCCGCCTGCGGCCCCGGTCTGGCGTCTGGCGCTCGCCGTCGCACGGCTCGACCCCGCCGACATCTGGCTGCGCCACAAGACGACGCAGCGCGGCATCTATGATCGCGCCCGCGCGGCCCTGCCTGCGGGAGTTGATGAATGGCTGTTCCTCAACAGCCGCGACGAGGTCTGCGAGGGGACCATCACCACGATCTTTGTGCAGACGGCGGACGGCGCGCATGTCACGCCGCCGCTCGCCTGCGGCCTGCTTCCCGGCATCCTGCGCGCGCGGCTCCTGGCGCAGGGCTGGCAGGAGCGGGTGCTCGACATGGGCGACCTGGCCCGGGCGCGGCAGATCTGGGTCGGCAATGCGCTGCGCGGGCTGATCCCGGCGCAACTGGTGACGCCGGGAAGCGCGGGCGTTGCTTGACATCGCGCGGACAACCCTGTGTATCGGCGCCAGCCCGTTTGTCTGAAAGTGACCGCCATGCACGCCTACCGCAGCCATACCTGCGCCTCGCTCACCGCCGCCGACGTCGGCCAGACCGTCCGCCTGTCGGGCTGGGTCCACCGGGTGCGCGACCACGGCGGCATCCTTTTCATCGACCTGCGCGACCATTACGGCATCACGCAGGTGCTCTGCGACCCTGACAGCGCCGCCTTTGGCGAGGTGGAAAAGGTCCGGTCCGAGTGGTGCATCCGCATCGACGGCGAGGTCAAGGCGCGCGATGCGGCGCTGGTGAACCCCAAACTCCCGACCGGCGAGATCGAGGTGTTCATCCGCGCCATCGAGGTGCTGGGCGCCGCGGCGGAGCTTCCCTTGCAGGTGTTCGGCGATCAGGAGTATCCGGAGGAGACGCGCCTGCGCTACCGCTACCTCGACCTGCGGCGGGAAAAGATGCAGGCCAACATGGTGCTGCGGTCCGACGTCGTGGCCTCGATGCGGCGGCGGATGTGGGGGCAGGGGTTCCGCGAATACCAGACCCCGATCATCACCGCGTCCTCGCCCGAAGGCGCGCGCGACTTTCTCGTGCCCTCGCGCCTGCATCCTGGCAAATTCTACGCCCTGCCGCAGGCGCCGCAGCAGTTCAAGCAATTGCTGATGGTGTCGGGCTTTGACAAATATTTCCAGATCGCGCCCTGTTTCCGCGACGAAGACCCCCGCGCCGACCGCTCGCCCACCGATTTCTACCAGCTCGACATGGAGATGTCCTTTGTCACCCAGCAGGACGTGTTCGACACCATCCAGCCGGTGATCGCGGGGATCTTCGAGGAGTTCGGCGGCGGCCGCACGGTCGATACCGACTGGCCGCAGATCAGCTACCGCGATGCGGCGCTGTGGTATGGCACCGACAAGCCCGACCTGCGCAACCCGATCAGGATGCAGGTGGTCAGCGACCATTTCGCCGGCTCCGGCTTTGCCGTCTTTGCCAAGCTGCTCGAGCAGGACGGCACCGAGGTCCGCGCCATCCCCGCGCCGGGCGGCGGATCGCGCAAGTTCTGCGACCGGATGAACGCCTGGGCGCAAAAGGAAGGCCTGCCGGGGATGGGCTATATCTTCTGGCGCACGGCCGAGGACGGATCGGGGACAGAGGCCGCAGGCCCCTTGGCCAAGAACATCGGCCCCGAGCGGACCGAGGCGATCCGCCAGCAGCTTGGCCTCGGCCTTGGCGATGCGGCGTTTTTCCTGGGCGGCAAGCCTGCCGTGTTCGAAAAGATCGCCGGCCGCGCCCGCACCGTCATCGGTGACGAGCTTGGCCTGACCGACACCGCCCGCTTTGCCTTTTGCTGGATCGTCGATTTCCCGATCTTCCAGAAATCCGAGGAAACCGGCGGCTACGAGTTCGAACACAACCCGTTTTCGATGCCGCAAGGCGGGATGGAGGCGCTGGCGGGCGACCCGCTCGCCGTGCGCGGCTATCAGTATGACCTCGCCTGCAACGGCTACGAACTGGTCAGCGGCGCCATCCGCAACCACAAGCCCGAGATCATGTTCAAGGCCTTCGCCATCGCCGGCTATGGCGAGGACGAGGTGCGCCGCCGCTTTGGCGGGATGGTCAACGCCTTTCAATATGGCGCGCCGCCCCACGGCGGCTGTGCCGCGGGCATCGACCGGATCGTCATGCTGCTGGCGGATGAGGCCAACATCCGCGAGGTCATCCTGTTCCCGATGAACCAGCGCGCCGAGGATGTGATGATGGGCGCGCCGTCAGAGCCGAGCAACGAGCAGTTGCGCGAATTGCGCCTGCGCGTCCTGCCGCCCGAGGTCTAGCACCGCCCGGCGGTATGGCGCCTGCGCGGTGCGCGACGGGCTGACAAGCGGCCGGCGCGCGCCTATCTGTGAGAGGCAGCGCTGAAAGGCCCGACCGTGCCCTTTGACCCGACCCTTGCCGCGATCCGCTTTGGCACCGGCCTGTCGCCGCGCCATGCGCCCCCGCGCGACGCGGGCGCGATGCTGGCGGCGCTGGTCGGGCCCGATGGGGCCGCGCAGGCGCATCCGATTGCGCCGTTCAGCACCGCCGCGCCGTCGCTGCGCGCCTTTCGCAGCCTCAGCCGCGCGCGCCGCGCGGCGCTGGGCACACCGCAGGAGGCCGCGGCAGAAGCCGCCTTTCAGGAGATCCGCCTGCGTGCCCGCGACCAGCGCACGGTGCATTTCCACGCCACGCTCGCGCGCGGGATCATGACGCCCGACGGCTTTCGCGAACGGCTGGCGCTCTTCTGGGCCGATCATTTCACCGTGCGCGCGCGCAACGCCTTTGGCGGGCATCTGGTGGCGCCTTATGTCGAAGAAGCGATCCGGCCGCACCTGACCGGCCGCTTTGCCGACATGCTGCGCGCGGCTGCCACCCATCCGATGATGCTCGACTACCTCGACCAGAGCCGGTCGATGGGGCCCAACAGCCCGGCCGGGCAGCGGCAGGGGCGGGGGCTGAACGAAAATCTCGCGCGCGAACTTCTCGAATTGCACACGCTGGGCGTGGATGGCCCTTATGGGCAGGGCGATGTGCGGCAACTCGCGGCGCTGCTGACCGGGCTGGTGCATGACCCCGATGCGGGGTTCGACTACCGCCCCCGCATGGCCGAGCCCGGCGCCGAGACGGTGCTGGGCACCACCTACAGCGCGCGCGCGGAGCTTGCCACGGTGCATGCGGCGCTCGACGACCTCGCCGCGCATCCGGCGACGGCCGCGCATCTGGCACGCAAGATCGCGGTGCATTTCGTGAGCGACGACCCCGACCCGGGCCTGGTCGCGGCGCTGCGCGACCGCTACTTGGCGACCGGCGGTGACCTGATGGCGGTCTATGCGGCCCTGTTCGACCACCCCGCCGCCTGGGCGCCC
>JAACUH010000077.1 GCA_009993005.1 Rhodobacterales bacterium | reverse complement strand
CGGGAATGCGCAGCAACCGCACGGTCGATTTCCCGGCGGTCTGAAGCACCGCCTGCGACACGCCACCGCCCACGCGGCGCCATTTCACCGCGTCGATGTCTCCGCCCACATAATCGCGCAGCGGCGCGGGAAAGAGGCCGGGCTGCGCGGGATGTTCCATCACCGGGGCCTGCCAGGCGGTATCGGCGATCAGCGCCAGCGTCGCGGCCAGGCTGCCTTCGTCCAGTTCGGCCACTTGCGTGCCTTCGACAATCGCGCCACCCACGGCGTCAAAACTGTGCATCCGGGCCCGGCATTCGTCGCACAACGACACATGCGTCGCCACGACGAGGTTGAACGCCTCGGGCAGGGTGCCGGCGGAATAGCCGATCAAGAGGGCGTCGTTCAGGTGATGTCTGATCTGTTTCATGGTCATTTCTTTACGTCATCGCGTGGCGCAAACGGTCAAGCGCCAGCCTTATCCTCGATTTGATCGTGCCCAGCGGCAGCCCCGTCTCGGCCGCGATCTCGCTGTGGCTGAGTTCGCCGAAATAGGCGCGTTCGATCAGTTTGCGTTGTTTTTCGGGCAGCGTGGCGAGCGCCTGCCCCAGTCGTTCGGTATCCTGCGCCAGAGCCATTACGTCGGCTTGTTCGGGGCTGGCTTCGGGCCCCCACGGTAAATCTTCGGGTTCGGCCCGGCGGTCCTTGCGGATCATGTCGATCCGCCGGTTGCGCGCGATGGTAAAGATCCAGGTCGAAACGCTGGCCTTGGTCCCGTCAAACAGATGCGCCTTGCGCCAGAGCGTCGCCATCACCTCCTGCGTGCATTCCTCGGCAAAGCTGGCGCTGGCGCCCGATTTCATCAGAAATGCCTTCACACGCGGGGCAAAGTGGCGGAACAGTTCGGCAAAGGCCTGCTGATCCTGCCGGTCGCGCACCGCTTCGAGTTGCGCTGTCCACTCCGCGCGCTTGGCGCTGTCCTGTTCGTTCACGCTGACTGCTCCCCGCGGAAACGACTGTCGCCTCACCGCCCCAGAATAGGGCGGCGGCGCGCGGAGTGCATCACCTTTCGGTCGGGACTGAAGCATCGTATTCATGTCCCTGTTACGCGACCATGGCGCGTCTGGATCATTCCGCCTGACGATTGCGCGCTGTCGATTTCGGGATTCATCCACGCTAGGGTGGGGCGCGTAGAAGAAACATAACCTTGCTGGGGCGACGGAGCAGTCAACGAATGTCTTTTGGTACGGGGGCCACCGCGCCCAGAACGATCGCGGTCATCGGCGCCGGTATTTCCGGCATGGGCGCCGCCCACATGCTTGCGCGCACGCACAGGGTCGTGCTGTTCGAGGCCGAGCCGCGTCTGGGCGGCCATGCCCGCACCCGAATGGCCGGTCTGCGCGGTGATCAGTCGGTCGATACCGGCTTTATCGTGTTCAACTATGCCAACTACCCGCATCTCGCCGCGCTCTTTGCAGAGCTCGAGGTGCCGGTGGTGAAATCGAACATGAGCTTTGGCGCGTCCATCGGCGGGGGCAAGCTGGAATACGGGCTCGCCAGCCTGCGCGCGCTCTTTGCGCAAAAGCGCAACCTCGCCAACCCCAAGTTCCTGCGGATGATCCGCGACATCCTGCGGTTCAACGCGCGCGCCGTGGCCGCGTCGGATGAACAGGGTCTGACCATCGCCGGGCTGTTGGACAAGCTCGGGATGGGCGACTATTTCCGCGACCATTACCTGCTGCCTCTCTCGGGCGCGATCTGGTCCACGCCCAAGGAAAAGATCCTCGATTTTCCCGCCCATGCGATGATGCGCTTTTTCGAGAACCACGCGCTGCTGAGCTATACCGGCCAGCACCAGTGGTACACGGTCGAGGGCGGGTCGGTGGCCTATGTCGCGCGGCTTGGTGCGGCGATGCTGGCGCGGGGCGTGGACATCAGGCTGGGCGCACCCATCGATGCGGTGCGCCGCACCGCGCAGGGCGTCGAGGTCAAGGCGAAAGGGGCCGACTGGGCAGCGTTCGACGAGGTGGTCTTTGCCACCCATTCCGACGATAGCCTCGCGCTGCTGGCCGACCCGACCGAGCAGGAGCGCGCGGTGCTCGGCGCGATCCGCTATCAGGCCAATGACGTGGTGCTGCATTCCGATACCTCGGTGATGCCGCGCCGCCGCTCGGTCTGGTCAAGCTGGTGCTATGCCGAGGCGCAGGACAAATCCTGCGAACGCATTGACCTCACCTACTGGATGAACTCGCTGCAACCCTGGCTCACCCAGGATCCGCTCTTTGTCACGCTCAACTCCACCCGCCCGATCCGCGACGACCTCGTGTGGGACCGCACCGTGCTGCGCCACCCGGTCTATGACCTTGCCGCACTTGCCGCGCAGGAACAGGCCGCGCGGATGAACGGCACCAACCGCACCTGGTTCTGCGGCGCCTGGATGAAGAACGGCTTTCACGAGGATGGGCTGGGCAGCGCCGTCGATGTCGTCACGCGGATCACGGCGGCCGATGCCATGGCTGTGGCGGCCGAGTGACCGCCCGCGTCGATCATATCGCAGGCCAGACCTATCACGGGCGGCGGGGGGATGCCAAAAACGCCTTTCGCTATTCCATCGACTATGTGCTGCTTGATGCAGAGGCCACGCCCGCCACGCCCGCGCTCTTTGGCCGGGGCCGGGGCCGGGGCCCGGGCCAAGGCCGAGGCTGGGGCCGGAGGTGGGGCTGGGGCAACCTGATGTCGTTGCAGGACCGCGACCATGGCGGCGCGCCGCATCAGGGCCGTGGCGCCCCCTGGGCGCGCGAGGTGCTGGCGGCGCATGGCGTGGACCCCGGCGGGCGCATCGACCTGCTCGCGCAGCCGCGTGTGCTGGGACATGTGTTCAACCCGGTGAGCTTCTGGCTCTGCCACGACCCGGCAGGCGTGCTGCGCGTGGTGATCGCCGAGGTGACAAACACCTTTGGCGACCGGCATTCCTACCTTTGCCATACCGACGACCTCGCGCCGCTTACCCGCGCGGTGACGGTCAAGGCGACCAAGCTGATGCATGTCTCGCCGTTCCAGCCGGTCGCGGGGGGCTATACCTTTCGCTTTGACATCACGCCCGAGGCCATCGGCATCTGGATCGACTATTCCAACGGCAACGGCGGGCTGATCGCAACGCTCACCGGCCCGCGCAAGCCGATCACCAACGCCGCGATCCTGCGCGCGGTGCTGCGCCGGCCATTCGGGTCGCGGCGGGTGCTGGCGCTGATCCACTGGCAGGCGGTCAAGCTGTGGTGGAAAGGCGCCCCGTTCCGCCGTGCGCCCAAGGCGCCGGACCAGGAGGTGTCGCGATGACATCGGCGCTGCGCGCCGCATGGGCCGACCGGCTGCCCGCCTATACCGTCTTTGGCGGGGTGATTTCGGCGGCGGGCCTGCCGATCTACATCTACGCGCCCAAATACTACGCCGACACCTATGGCGTGAGCCTCACGGCGCTGGGCGCGTTGCTGTTCGCGCTGCGCCTCTTTGACGTGGTGCAAGACCCCGCGTTGGGCTGGCTGTCAGAGCGGCTGCGCGGTGCGCGGGCGCTGGCGGTCATGCTGGGGGCGGTGGCGATGGCGCTGTCGATGCTGGGCCTGTTTGCCTATGCGCCGCCGGTGTCGCCGATCATCTGGTTCGGGCTCACCATCACCGGGCTGTTCACCGCCTTCAGCTTTCTCAGCATCAACTTTTACGCCCAAGGCATCACCAAGGCCGCGTCCCTGCCCGGCAGCCATGTCCGCCTCGCCGCCTGGCGCGAGAGCGGCGCGTTGCTGGGCGTCTGCATTGCCGCCGTCACGCCCACGGTGCTGGTCGGCGTCGTGGGCGCGCCGTTTTCGGTCTTTGCCTGGGGCTTTGCCGCGGCAAGCCTGCTCGCCGCCGCGCTGATGTGGCCCGAATGGCGCGGCCCGGCGGTCCGGTCCGACCCTGTCGGCATCGCGCAGATCCTGTCCGACAGGCTGGCCCGCCGGCTGATGCTGCTCGCCTTGGTCAACGCGACACCGCTCGCCGTGTCCTCGACGCTGTTCCTGTTCTACGTCGAAACCCGCCTCGACGCGCCGGGGTGGGAGGGGCCGCTGCTGGTGCTGTTCTTTCTCGCCGCTGCCGTCTCATCCCCGTTCTGGAGCGCGCTGGCAGAGCGTCATGGCGCCAAGCGGGTTCTCCTGTCGGCGATGGTGCTGGCGGTTGCGACCTTTGGCTTTACCCTCACGCTCGAACAAGGCGACGCCACCAAATTCGCGCTCATCTGCGTGCTTTCGGGCGCCACCATCGGCGCCGACCTGACGCTGTTGCCCGCGATGTTTGCGCGGCGGATGGCGGTGATTTCGCCCAACGGCGGGCAGGGGTTCGGGCTGTGGTCGCTGGTGAACAAGTTCACGCTGGCCTTTGCCGCCGCCCTGTTGCTGCCGCTGCTCGAGGCGTCGGGCTTTCGCGCGGGCGACCCCGATGTGCCGGCCGCGGCGCTGACCATGCTGACGGTGCTCTACGCGCTGGTGCCGTCGGTCCTGAAACTGGTGGCCATCGCCTTGCTGGCTTTCACCCAACTGGAGGAATGATCATGTCGGTCTTTCTGTCCCTGATCCTTGGTGCGCTGGCGCTGGCGGCGGTGCAGATGGTGATCGCACGGCGCTGGTCCTTTGCCGCGCAGCGCCCCGATGACTATGCCGCCACCGGACCCGCCTTTGACATCCGCGAAAGGCTGAACGGCCATATCGTCTGCGAAGGCGTGATTTTCGGCATCACCGGCCGCGTCACGTCACGATTCGTTGCGGATTTCCATGCTAGCTGGCAGGGCAATATCGGCACGATGACGGAACGTTTTGTCTATGACAGTGGCAGCACACAAGACCGGCGCTGGACGCTCACGCTGGGCAATGACGGCAGCATCCGCGCCGAGGCGCCCGATGTGCTGGGCACCGGCAGCGGGCGGCAGATGGGGGCGAGCGTGCTCTTGAACTACCGTATCAAACTGGCCGAAGATGCGGGGGGGCATGTGCTCGACACCACGGACTGGATGTATCTGGCGCCCAATGGCGCAATCATGAACCGCAGCCAGTTCCGCAAGTTCGGCATCAAGGTGGCCGAGCTTGTCGCCACGATGCGGCCGGCGCAGGCGGCCTGACGACCTGAAGGAAAGGACAAAGCGATGCGGCAATGGCAAGGCAAACGCTACTGGCTGGTGGGTGCGAGCGAGGGGTTGGGGCGCGAGCTGGCCTTGCATCTGAGCCGCGCGGGCGTCGAGGTGATCGTGAGCGCGCGGTCCGAGGACCGGCTGCGCGACCTCGTGGCCGAACTGCCCGGCAAGGGGTCTTATGTCACCGTTGACGTGACCGATGCGGCCGCCGTGCGCGCGGCGGCCGCGCAGATCGGGCCGATCGACGGGGTGGTCTATCTCGCCGGGGTCTATTGGCCGATGAAGGCGCAGGACTGGGACATCGACCAGGTCGATCAGATGGGCGAGATCAACTATCTGGGCGCGGGGCGCGTCGTGGGCGCGGTCATGCCGGGGATGCTGGCGCAGGGGCACGGGCATATCGTGCTCACCGGGTCGCTGTCGGGCTTTCGCGGCCTGCCGGGTGCCATCGGCTATGCCGCGTCCAAGGCCGCGATCATGGCGCTGGCCGAATCGATGCAGGCCGACCTGCGCAACTCTTCCATCGACGTGCAGCTCGTGAACCCCGGCTTCATCAAGACGCGGCTGACCGACAAGAACGATTTCAAGATGCCCTTCATCATGGAGCCCGCCGCCGCCGCGCAGGAAATGTTCGAGCATATGAACGACGATGCGTTCAAGAAGAGCTTTCCCATGGTGTTCTCCTGGCTGTTCCGGCTGAGCCAGTTCATGCCGGACTGGATGTATTACCGTTTGTTCGGCGGCAAATAACGGTCCATCCTGTTTGCGCAGGATCAAGGTGCGGCCCGCGCGGCCCCGCCACAGTCATGCAACAGGAGGATGCCCATGCTGGAAATAGCCATCGACAAGGTCGGCGAGGTCATCATCCTTGCCCGCGACCTCGATACCCGGGACGAAGAGTTCGACGCATTTGTCGAGGCGCTCAATGACGACGAAAAGGCGCATCTGGTCGCCCTGATGTGGGTCGGGCGCGGCAGTTTCGAGCCCGAGGACTGGGACGAGGCCGTGGCCACCGCCTATGGCGAGGCGCGCACGCCCACGGCGGAATATCTCAAGGGGTCGCTGCATCTGGCGGACCATCTCGAGAATGGTCTCGACGCGCTGGGCATTTCCGCGATGGAAGCCGAGGATGACGTCTATTAGCCTCCCCGGTGCCCGTCCGGGCCCCGCGTGACGCCGCGTCGTTCTCACATCGCGTCACGGGTCCGGCATCAAGTGGTTGACAGTCGCATTGTTGGCCCGGCCGGGCGGACGAAAAAATCATTCATCATTTCAATGGTTTGTGACGGCGGTAATCCGCCGTTGTGACCCATTCTCCGCCATGGCGGGTGCGCGCCCGCCCTGCCCCTGCGCCGGGGCGGCCCCCTTCCTATGTGTTGTTCATGCCGCCCGAGATGCGGTTTCGACCTCAGTATGAAGGACTACAAGATGACCAGGTTTCCCAATGTTTTCGTGGCTGCCGCAACCGCCGCCCTCATCGCCGGCGCCGCTTCGGCCCAGACCAGCGCCTTTGACCGTCAGGACTCTGTCACTGACGCCGTCACGGCGATCGAGGACGACATCGAAGAGGATTTCGACCGCGAGGCCCGGGTGTTCGGCAATCAGGGCCGCGAAATCGGCATGACCGGCTCGGTCTCGCTGCGCGCCACCGCGACCAACGGCAATACCGAAACCGCCGATGTGGGTGTCGGTGCGCGGATCGGCTATTTCGACGGTATCAACGGCAATGACATCACGCTGGCCTATACCTTCAGCGAAGCCGCCGGCGACGTGACCAAGAACAGCCTGCTCGCCGGCTACGATTATACCCGCGAGATCAGCTCCAACGCCTATATCTTCGGCAAGGCGCTCTATGCCTATGACGAATTCGGCACCTATGAGCGTGACGCCTTTGTCGGCGCCGGTCTGGGCTACCGGATCCTGAACACCGAGGTCCAGCAATGGTCGGTGCAGGCCGGCCCGGGCTACCGCATGGCCACCGCCGCCAATGGTGACACCGTCGAGGAAGTCGCGGTCAGCGCCTCGTCGGATTACTACTACAAGTTCACCGATACGCTGTTCCTGACCAATGACAGCGATGTGCTGTGGTCGGAAACCGACACCTATGTGACCAACGAGCTGGGTGTGAATGTGGCGATGACCGACCAGCTCGCGCTGCGCACCAGCCTGCTGACAGAATACCGGACCGACCCGCTTCCGGGGTTCAAGAACACCGACAACACGCTGGGCGTGTCGGTCGTCTATACGTTCAACTGATCCTCGGTTCAGCCGGACAAGAGGGGGCGTGGCAGCGATGCCGCGCCCCTTTTGCGTGGTCGGTCCCGGCGGATAGCCGCCGGAACAGGCGCGCTTTTCCGCCGTTATTGAATAGCAGGCGGCACAATGGCCATCTGTCGTCAAAGGAGGCGCCTGCCGGATGGCCGAAGGCGCCGCGATCACAGGAGTATCCGATGCGTCACCTCATGCTGTCCTCTGCCCTTGCCTTGCTGACGGCGCTGCCCATGACCGCGCAAGCCGACGATGCGGCGCTGATTCTGGGCACAGAGCGCTACGAGGCGCTGGGCCGCCTGCCACGCGCCGCCAATGTCACCGCGGCCGAACGCGGCCTGTTCGGGCTGGGCTATGTCGTCATCAGCCTGCCCAATGGCCGTGCCGATGCGGTGGCCGAGGCGCTCGATGCGTTCCTGGACGAGGCGACCGGGGCCGAACGGCTGATCGTGGCCCTGTCGGGCCGCTTTGTCACGGACGGCAGCCGCACCTGGTATCTGACCGCCGAAGCCACCGCGCCGCGCCTGATGGGCCTCGACGAGACCGCCGTCTCGGTCGAAAGCCTGCTTCTGGTGCTCGCCCGTGCGCCCGGCCGCGCCGTGCTGCTGCTGGGGTCCGACCCGACCCAGACCAGCGTGTTCGACCCCTGGCTGCGCGAAGGCATCGGCGCGCTCGACGTGCCGCAGGGTGTCACCGTGCTGCAGGGCGAGCCGCGCTACATCGCCGATTTCATGGGCCGCGAACTGGCCACGCCGCGCGGCGATCTCGCGGCGCTGGTCGCCGCCAATGGCCGCGTGCGCGCCGAAGGCTTTCTGCCGCGCGGGCTGGTGCTGATGCCCGACCCGGCGCCTGTGGTGCTGCCCGTGCCCGACCCGGTGCTGCCCAATGTGCCCAACACGCCCGACACCTCGACCGAGGTCGCGCTGTGGGAGGGCGCGGTGGCGCTCGACACCATTGACGCCTACCGCAACTACCTGCGCCGCTATCCGCGCGGGCGGTTCGCCGATCAGGCCGAAACCGCGATTGCCGACATCGTGGCCGAGCCGAACCGGAGCGCCCGCCTGGGCGAAGAGGCGCTGGGCCTCACCCGCGACCAGCGCCGCGCGATCCAGCGCGCGCTGACGCTGCTCGACTACAACACGCGCGGAGTGGACGGCATCTTTGGCCCCGGCACCCGCAGCGCGATCACCAACTGGCAGCAGCAGAACGGGTTTTCACAGACCTCCTACCTCACCGCCGAACAGATCAGCCGGCTCGACGCGCAGGCCGCGCGCCGCAGCGCCGAGATCGCAGCGGCGCAAGAGCGCGCGCAGCTCGAGCAGGCCCGCCTCGACCGCGCCTATTGGGACGAAACCGGCGCGCGGCGCGATGAGGCCGGCTATCGCGCCTACCTCGCCCGCTATCCGCAGGGCTTCTATGCGCCGACCGCGACCGCGGCCCTCGCCCAGATCGAGGCCGACCGCCGCAGCGCCGCGCAGGCCGAGGACCGCGCCGCCTGGGACGCCGCGCGCGCGGCGGATACCGAACAGGCCTATCGCCGCTACCTGCGCGCCTATCCGCAAGGCCAGTTCAGATCCGAGGCCGACGCGCGGCTGGCCGCCATCGCCGCCAGCGGCTTTGCCCCCGCCACCGAAGAGGACCCCGAGGCCGCGCGCGCCGCGGCCCGGCTCGAAGAACAGCAGCTTGGCCTCAACGACGTGACGGCCCGGCTGATCGAACAGCGCCTTGCGCAACTCGGGCTCGACCCCGGCCCGATCGATGGCCGGATCGACCGCGACACCCGCCGCGCGCTGCGCCAGTTCCAGCGCGGCCGCGACCTGCCGGTGACGGGGTTTCTCACCGAACAGACCGTGGTCCGGCTGCTCGCCGACGTGCTTGGCAACAACTGACCGCGGGTCGCCCACGAAAAAAGGCCCCTCCTGCAAGAGGGGCCTTTGCCTGTCGTCCTGCGGCCCGTTACTGGGCGGGGACGTAACGCTCGAACAGCATGCGGATCAGGCCGGTCTGGCCCTCGCCCAGCTGCCGCACGCCGATCACATAGGTGCCCGGCAGCACCCGCGCGGTGATGAGCGAGTCGAGCCCCGAGCCGTAGTCATCGTTATAGGCGATCTGCCGGCCGAAATCGTCGAACATCACCAGCACCGGGTCGCCCTGGCCATTGGCAATCGCCTCGACCAGGATCAGGCCGCCCTGCGCGATATCGACCGAGAACCAGGTCGCCTTGTCCGTCGCCTGCACATCCTGGCGCAGCCGGTTGCCGAGTGTGCCCAGTGCTGTCACCGGATGGCTGCCATCGAGCGGCGGGCTCATCTCGCCGCGGTCATACATGCCCACGGTGGCCGCGTTGGCGTCATAGCCGGTCACGGAGACGGTAATCGGCTGGGTGTCGTCGGAATAGGCCCCCATGGCGATGCAGTAATCCCCGGCTGCCAGCGGCGTTGTCACGTCGATGCGCGAGTTCAGGCCGTCATAGTCGTCGTTCTCGTCGATATAGTTGCCGGCCCCGTCATAAAGCGTGATGATCGGGTCCGCGCTCGGGTTTTCGGCGGTGATCGACACGGCCGCCGCGCTCGCCAGCGTAAAGCCCCAGAACGGCGCGTCGCGGACCGAGGCCGTGACCGACGCGCCGCCCGCCATCAGGCTGGCGTCGATCGGGCCGTCACCGAGGAAGTTGGTCACATTGGCCATGATGCACGACCCGCCGTCATTGGAGATCGGCGTATCCTCGATGGGGGTCTCGCCGCCGCCGCCCATCCCGTCGGTCAGGGCCTCATGCTCGAGCCGGCCGACGCGGACAAAGCCGGTCATCGGCGCGCCATCATAGCTTTTCATCGACAGGCAGTAGCTGCCGGGCGCCAGGAACATCTCGCCACGCGAGGCGCCATTGCCGCCCGAATCATCATCCGACAGGATGATGTTGCCCGACGCGTCGCGCAGGTCGATCACCGGGTCGCCGGCGCCGCGGCCTTCGGCCTCGACCCGCACATCGGTGCCGGCCGAAACGGTGAACAGGGCCACATATTCGTTGCGCATCAGCACCAGCGCCATCTGCTCCATCGCGGCCGAGGCGGTCGAAACGTCGGACGCGCCCTCGCTGCCGCCGATCCACTGGCCAGAGGCACCGACACCGCCGCACAGGCTCTCCTGGGCTGTTGCAGGCATGGCCCAGGCCAGCGCAATCGCGGCCCCGGCCAGAAGTTTCGCTTTATGACTTGTCATGGGAAAACGCCCTCTTCGGTTGCAAATGACGGTTGCGCGCAGACTAGTCGATTTGCCTGCGCGCTGGCTAGAGCCTACATGACCGGGTCAGGAAAACGCCCGCATCAGTCCCGATTTCCGATGATCACACCGCGTTCTTCATGGGTGAAACTGTAGGGCGGCGGGTTCGGTGGCAGGACATGGGGCAGGGTTACGACGCCTGCCACAGCCCCGCCACGCGGCCGGCCGAACAGCCCGGTCAAGTCGCCCGTCGTGGTGCTGCCATAGTCGTCACCTGTGGCACTGAGGAGTTGCCCGCCGGTCACATCCGCGCTGAAAGTGCCGTTCGCCGCAATGACACCACCCGAAATGGCGATGTCCGCAAGGTTGAAGGTGTCAAATGGTTCGCCTGCATTCTGCTGGCGCAGGTCGCGATTGGTGATCGCGCCGGTCAGCGTGCGGCCTGCGAAATCAACCGCGAGCGTGGCATCGCCTGTCACCAGGCCAAAGGCGAACTGCCGGTCATCGTTGCGCATGCTCACGATCTGCCCGGCATAGTCGCCGCTTTAGGTCGCGCTGCCCGCGACCGGCAGCGTCGGCACGACGCTGCGCCCGATCACCTCGCCCGACACCGACGCACCCGCCGCCGCGCCCAGCGACGATGTCACCGCCGCATAGGCCTCCGGCGTGCCGCCCCGCGTGGTGATACTCGTGAAGCGGAACACCGAAACCGCGCCGTTGCTCAGGATCAGGTCGCCCGGATCGGTCCGCACCGGCACCCCGTCGAGCGTGACAACCCCCGAAGTGGGATCATAGGCGACGACATTGTCGCCCTAGGGAAAGCTCTCAGCCTCCGGCACCGGGGCAGAGCCGCCGCTGCATCCGGCAAGCGCGGCACACAGCGGAAAACAAAGGGAAAATGACGAAATATTTCTCATGATATGACACTCGTCTGAAAGAACAAAAAGGAAAAACGCGATCATGCTGGTCTAACGCGAGACCACAGCCAATGGCGTGATGCTAGGCCTGTCCGGATGCCAAATCAATGCCACATTGCAAAGGCCGCCCTTGCCTGCGCAAAAGAACGTGCCTGCGCAAAAGAACGTGCCCGCGCAAAAGAAAAGGCCGCGTCCTTGCGGCGCGGCCCTTTGGTCTGGTCTCACTGGCAGGTCTCAGCCCTGGCGGGCCTTGAACCGGCGCTGCGTCTTGTTGATCACGTAGACGCGGCCTTTGCGGCGCACGACGCGGCAATCGCGATGACGTGTCTTCAGCGAGCGGAGCGAGTTTGCGACTTTCATCGGCCGTCTCCTTGTATCGCGGCGCATCAAGCGCGCCTGTGTTGCAACTTGGCCCCTGACAGGGACCGGCGAAAGAATGGTGGGCGGTACTGGGATCGAACCAGTGGCCACTACGATGTCAACGTAGTGCTCTACCGCTGAGCTAACCGCCCGTTTCGGCGCTGATTTCGCCACGTCCCCAAACGAAAAGGGACGCGGAGAGCTCCGCGTCGGGTAGGCGGTCTATAAAAGGAGTCGAAAGGGGGATCAAGGGCTTTTGGCATCCGATCTTTTCGCGCTATCCTTGTCGCAACAACCGGAGCCCAGATGCGCACCAAGGCCTTTCACCTGATCCAGCCCGCGGCGCGCGCGACCAGCGTGGTCTTTGCCTCGCCGCATAGCGGGCGCGACTACCCCGGCCCGTTCCTGCGCCGCGCGGCTCTGGACGAACACGAGATCCGGTCGTCCGAGGATGCCTTCATCGACCAGCTCTTCGACACCGCCCCCGACCATGGCGCGCCGTTTCTCGCCGCCGCCGCCGCGCGCGCCTATGTGGACCTCAACCGCGCCTCCGAAGAGCTGGACCCGGCGCTGATCGAAGGGGTCCGCCGCGCCGCGCATAACCCGCGCATCGCCAGCGGTCTGGGCGTGATCCCCCGCGTGGTGGCCAATGGCCGCGCGATCTATCGCGGCAAGATCGGGCTCGACGAGGCGCAGGCGCGGCTGACGGGCTATTGGCGGCCCTATCACGACATGCTGCAGGCGCTGCTCGACCAGAGCCATGCGCAGTTCGGCGAGGCGATCCTGATCGACTGCCACTCGATGCCGCATGAGGCGCTCGAGCATATCGGCCCCGCCGCCGGCCCGCGCCCCGATGTGGTGCTGGGCGACCGTTTCGGTGCTGCCGCCGCGGCCTCGGTGATGGAGCGGATCGAGGCCGCCTTTACCGGCGCGGGCCTGCGCGTGGTGCGCAACATGCCCTTTGCCGGCGCCTATGTGACGCAGCATTACGGCCGACCCTCGCGCCGCCAGCATGCCGTGCAGGTCGAGATCGACCGCGCGCTTTACATGGATGAACGCACGATCCGGCCCAATGGCAACTTCGTGGCCTTCCGCACGCTGCTTGACGGGATCGTGGCCGAACTGGCGGCCATCGGCCGGCCGGAAACGCTGCGCGTGGCGGCGGAATAGGGGTCACTCCTCCGCCAGCGCCTGCGCGAACCAGTCCTCGGGGCTGTCCACCTCGGCAATCCGCCCCCGCGCGACCAGCCAGAACCGCGTGCCTGCCGCGCGCACGAAACTGCGGTCGTGGCTCACCAGCAGCGCGCTGATGCCCTCCGCCTGCAATTCGCCCTCGAGCGCCTCCTGCCCCTCGATGTCGAGGTGGTTCGTGGGCTCGTCGAGCACAAAGAAATTGGGCCGGGTCAGCCGCAGCACCAGCATGGCGAGCCGCGCCTTCTGCCCGCCGGACAGCGCCGCGATCGGCGCGCCCTGTGCCTCGGGCGCGATGCCCGCCCCCGCGAGCAGCCCCCGCGCCCGCGTGTCGCCCGAGTCAAACCGGCGGGTGACGGCGTCAAACGGCGTGCGGTCGGCCGATAACTGCGACATCTCCTGATCGCTCAGGCCCAGCCGCAGCGCGGGCGTCGCGCGGATCGCGCCGGGCGCGCCGCCGATCGCCGCCAGCACCGCGCGCAAAAGCTGCGTCTTGCCCGCGCCATTGGGCCCCAGCACCACCACCCGGTCGCCCGGATTGATCCAGAGCCGCCCGGTGCGCAGCAGCGCGCGCCCGTCCGGCGCGCTGATCGTCGCCTCCTCGAATGTCACCAGCGCCCGCGCATGGCTGCCGCTATGATCGAGCCGGATCGCCCCGGCGCTGCGGTCCTGATACGCCGGCCGCGCCGCCTGTTCGAGCTTGTCGGCCCGCGCGGCAAGCTGCTTGGTCTTGACCACCAGCAGGTCCGAGCCCGAATTGATCCCGATATTCTTCAGCTTGGCCGCCTGCCGGCGCAGCCCGGCGGCCTTCTGCAGGTCATTGGCATGGCGGCGCGCATCCGCCGCATCGGCCTCGTCCAGCGCGTCGCGGGCGCGGCTGTAGGGCAGCGCGAAATCGCGGCTCGCCTCTTCGCGCAGAAACAGCGTGCGGGTGGTGACGGCATCGAGGAACGCCCGGTCATGGCTCGCCACAATCAGCCCCATGTCGCGCGGCAGCGCGGCGAGGAACCGCTGCAACCAGCCGATCCGCGCAAGGTCGAGGTGGTTTGTCGGCTCGTCCAGGAGCAGCACATCGGGGTCGGTGATCCAGCCGCGCGCGAGCATCGCCATGCGCTGCCAGCCGCCCGACAGCGCGCCAAGCGGCCGCTCGCGCAGGTCGCCCGGCACCGCGAGGTCGTCGAGCGCGATGTCCACCCGCCAGTCCTCGTCGGGGTCTGGCAGGGCGGCAGCCACCGCCGCGCGCAGCGTGAGCGGCGCAAGGGCGGGGGCGAGGTCCTGCGCGACCAGCGCCACCCGGAGCCCGCGCGCGCGGGTGATCTCGCCGCCCGAAGGGGCGTCCGCCCCCGCGAGCAGCCGCAACAGCGACGACTTGCCCCGCCCGTTGGCCGCGACAAGTCCGAGGCGGCAGCCTTTGGCGAGGGTAAAGGTGAGGTCGGAAAACAGCGGCGCAGAGAGCGTCAGCGACAGGGCGCGGGTGGCGATCAGGGTCATGGCAAGGGTCCGGTCAACAGGGGCTTTGGCCCGCCCGCACAGGAGCTTGGGGCCATCAGGGATGGGCCGACCGAGACTGTTGCGATGTCCCCGTCAGCCCTGCGAACGCATCCGCAGGGCAAAGGCAGGGCCATATTGGCGTTGACCTTGGTGCGCGAGGCGCATCGCGGCCCCTTCCTTGCAAGAGTTCACAGGGCCCACGATATCGCCGCGCCGCAGACCCCGCAAGCGGCCTCACCGCAGGCTGCGTCCCTTGACGATCGCATCGGGCCCGAACCGCGCGCGGATCGCATCCGCCGCGCGTTCGGCCTGCGCGCGTCGCCCGGCATCGGGGTCGAGCAGGTCGCCCTCGCGGTCGGCATCCCCGGCGCCGGTGATCTCGCCCAGCCCCACGCCCAGCAGGCGGAACGGGCCTGGGTCGCGCACCTGATCGAAAAGCGCGCGGGCCGCGCGGTATATCGTATCGGCCAGTTGCGTGGGCTGGTGCAGCGCATGACGGCGCGAGATCAGCGTGTGATTGGCGCGCTTGAGCTTGAGCGCCACCACACGCCCGGCCTTGTCGGTGGCCTTGGCCCGGCTCGACACCTTTTCCGCCATCCGCCAGATATGCCCGTCGAGGATGTCCGCATCGGCGGTGTCGGCATGGAACGTCGTCTCGTTCGAGATCCCCTTGACCGGACTGTTGGGCGACACCCGCCGCCGGTCCTGCCCGCGCGCGAGGTGCCACAGCCGCTCGCCCATCCCGCCAAAGCGCAGGGCGAGGTCATGCCGGTCCCAGCGCAGCAGGTCGTCAAAGGTGCGGATCCCGGCCGCGTCGAGCCCCTCTTGCGTGGCCGGCCCGATGCCCCAGATCAGCCGCACCGGGCGCGGGCGCAAGAACGCCTCGGTCTCGGCCAGGCCGATCACGGAAAACCCCCGCGGCTTGTCGAGGTCGGAGGCCACCTTGGCGAGAAACTTGTTGTGCGACAGCCCGATGGACCCGGTGAGGCCAAGCTCGCGCTGCATCCGCCGCACGAGGCCCGCCAGCATCACCGCCGGCGGCGCGCCGTGCAGGCGCTGCGTGCCCGCGAGGTCCATGAACGCCTCGTCGAGCGACAAGGGCTCCACCCGCGGCGTGAGCGCGTCCATCATCGCCCGGATCGCGCGCGAGGCCGCGACATAGGCGTCAAAGCGCGGCCTGACGACCACCGCCTCGGGGCAGAGCCTGAGCGCCTGGAACATCGGCATGGCCGAACGCACGCCCTTGATCCGCGCAAGGTAGCAGGCGGTCGAGACGACGCCGCGCTGCCCGCCGCCGATGATGACGGGCTTGTCGGCCAGGGCGGGGTTGTCGCGCTTCTCCACGCTGGCGAAAAAGGCGTCGCAATCCATATGGGCGATGGTGAGGTCAAAGAGTTCGGGATGCGCCGTCACACGCGGGCTGCGGCAGGCCGGGCAGCGGGCGCCGCCGTCAAAGGTTGCAAGGCAGTCGCGGCACAGGGCGGGCATGATGGGGCGAGAATAGGGGGCGCGCGGGCGGCCGACAACGGCTATGCTGCGGCTATGGATGATGACACCGATTTCCACGGCGCCAAGGGCGCGCTGTTTCTGGGCACACGGCTGCTCGTCACGCTGCGCGACGACAAGCCCGGCCTGCCCCATGCCGCGCAATGGGATTTTCCCGGCGGTGGCCGCGACCCCGACGAGACGCCGTTCCAGACGCTTGCCCGCGAAGTGCGCGAAGAGGTCGGTCTGGTGCTGCCCGAGGCGGCCGTGCTCTGGCGCGCGCGTCTGGCCGATGCCTTTCGCCCCGGCCGGCACCTGTGGTTCTTCGTGGCGCGCCTGCCGGATGCGGCGGCGCATGACATCGCCTTTGGCGACGAAGGGCAGGGCTGGGCCTTGATGCCGCCCGCGGCCTTTCTCGCCCTGCCCTCGGCCATCGGGGTGTTGCGCGACAGGCTCGATGCATGGATGCAGGCCGGCGCGCCCACTTGCAACTAAGGCGCGGCTGACACATGTGTTTTCCACACGCCGCAGGAGGCGCGTTTCGTGGCGACGCATTCAAGAAGGATACCACCGATGGATTTTGAACGCCTGATTTCCGATTTTCTGGGGCAGAACCTGGTTTTGCTGCTGCTCGCCGCCTTTATCATCCTGTCGATCTTTCTGGGCGTGCGGATCGTGCCGCAGTCCGAGAAATACGTGGTCGAACGGCTGGGCCGGCTGCGGGTGGTGCTGGGGCCGGGGATCAACTTCATCATTCCGTTTCTCGACCGCGTGGCGCATCGCATCTCGGTCCTCGAGCGGCAACTGCCCTCGATGAACCAGGACGCGATCACCTCGGACAACGTGCTCGTGGCGGTCGAGACCAGCGTGTTCTACCGCATCATAGAGCCGGAAAAGACCGTCTACCGGATCCGCGACGTTGACGCCGCCATCGCCACCACGGTGGCCGGCATCGTGCGCTCCGAGATCGGGCGGATGGAACTGGACCAGGTGCAGGCGAACCGGTCCTCGCTGATCGAGGCGGTGCGCGAACAGGTCGCCAACCAGGTCGATGACTGGGGGATCGAGGTGACGCGGGCCGAAATCCTCGACGTGAACCTCGACCAGGCAACGCGCGCCGCGATGCTGCAACAGCTCAACGCCGAACGCGCGCGCCGGGCGCTGGTGACCGAGGCCGAGGGCAAGAAGCGCGCCGTCGAGCTCAATGCCGAGGCCGACCTCTATGCCGCCGAACAGGAGGCCAAGGCGCGCCGCGTCCTGGCCGATGCCGAGGCCTATGCCACCGGCGTGGTGGCCGAGGCGATTGCCAAGAACGGGCTCGAGGCGGCGCAATACCAGGTCGCGCTCAAGCAGGTCGATGCCCTCAACAAGCTCGGGCAGGGTGCCGGCAAGCAGACCATCGTGCTGCCGGCCAATGCGCTCGAGGCCTTCGGCAATGCGTTCAAGATGCTGCAGGGGCGGTCGTGATGGACTCGCCCCTCTGGTCGCAATGGTGGGTCTGGATGGCGGCCGCAGCGGCGCTTGGCATCCTCGAGATGCTGGTGCCGGCCTGGGTGTTCCTCGGCTTTGCGCTTGGCGCCGCGATCATGGGCTGCCTGATGGCGACGGGCTGGCTGACATTGGGCGCTGCCGGGTCGCTTTTGCTGTTCGCGGTGCTTTCGCTTGCGGCTTATCTGGTGTTGCGCCGGCTGCTCGGGATGAAAAAGGGCCAGGTCAAGGTCTGGACCACGGACATCAACGACAACTGACGCCGCGCCCGCCCGGCGCCCGCCCGGCGCCCGCCCGGCGCCCGCCCCAGCGCCTGTGCAGGTGGCGGGTTCGGGAGCCTTCGGCGAGGATATTTTTGGCCAAAAGATGCAGAAACGCCGCCCCTTTCCCTCGGCCCCTTTCCCTCGGCCCCTTTCCTCGGCCCCTTTCCTCGGCCCCGTTTCCGCGGCCTCTCGCTTCTCTGTGCCCCAAATACTCCCGCCGGAGGCTCCGCCGGATCGACCGGGCGCTATCGGTTGGGGCGCAGGGCCTGCGGTGAGCGGAGTTCCGTCAGGATCGCCTGCGCGGCCACGCGGGGGTCGGGGGCCTGCCATACCGGACGGCCGACGACCACATGGTCAGCGCCGGCGGCGATGGCCTGCGCGGGGGTCTGCACGCGTTTCTGATCACCTGGTTCGGCGCCGGCCGGGCGCACGCCGGGGGTGACGATCAGTTTGCCCGCCGCTTCGGGCAGCGCACGGATCAGCGCGGCCTCCTGCGGGGAGGCGATCACGCCATCGGCACCGGCAGCCAGCGCGCGGGCGGCACGCTCGGTCACGATGTCAGGCAGGTCGCCCGCCTCGATCATCCCGGCGTCGAGATCCGCACGGTCAAGCGAGGTGAGGATCGTGACGGCGAGGATCTTCATCTCCGACCCGCCCGCGCCTGTCCGCGCGGCGCGCACGACATGGGGGTCGCCGTGGACGGTCAGGAAATCGAGGTCGAAGCGCGCGAGGCCGCGCACCGCCGCCTCGACCGTGGCGCCGATGTCAAAGAGCTTCATGTCCAGAAAGATGCGCTTGCCCTGCTCGTCCTTGAGCTCGCGCGCGAGTGCCAGGCCGCCGCCGGTGAGCATGCCCAGACCGATCTTGTAGAAGCTGACGCTATCGCCCAGTCTCTGGGCAAGGTGAAGCCCGGCATGGGCATCGGCCACATCGAGGGCTACGATCAGGCGGTCGTCGGACATGGGGATGCTCCTGCTTCTGCGGCTCGGGTCGCGGTGTCTTGGGCCGGGGCGGGCGGGGTGTCAAGCGGAGGGGTGGAATGCGGCTCGAGGTATGTGTGGACAGCCCGGCCGGGCTGGCGGCGGCGGTGGCGGGTGGCGCGGACCGCATCGAGCTCTGTGCCGCGCTGGGCCTCGGCGGGCTGACCCCGGCGCCGGGGCTGGTGGCGCAGGCGGCGCGCTGTGGTCTGCCGGTGGTGGCGATGATCCGGCCGCGGCCCGGCGATTTCGTCTGGAGCGAAGGCGATCTGGCGGCGATGGAGGCTGATATTGCCGCCATGCGCGCGGCGGGGCTGGCCGGTGTCGTGCTGGGGGCGAGCCTGCCCGACGGGCGGCTCGACGGCGCCGCGCTGGCGCGGCTTTGCACGGCGGCGGCAGGGATGGAGAGGGTGCTGCACCGCGCCTTTGACCTTGCCCCCGATGTGGCGCAGGCGGTGGAGGTCGCGGTGCGCCTGGGCTTTGCACGCATCCTGACATCAGGCGGGGCGGTGCGGGCGATGGACGGGCGCGACCGGCTGGCGCTGACGCTGCGGCTGGCGGCGGGGCGGATCGGCATCCTGCCGGGGTCGGGGATCACGGCTGAAAACGTCGCGGCGCTGCTTGCGGCGGTGCCGGTGGCGGAGGTCCATGCCTCCTGTGCCGGCGAGGTCGCGACCGGCGCGCAAGCGGTGGCGATGGGCTTTGCCCCGGCGCTGCGGCGCGAGACGGATCCGGGCCGGGTGCGCGCGATGAAGGCGGCGCTGGCGGCGGTTCAGTCGCGCGTCTGAAAGACCCGTGATGCGGCCCAGATCCGCAAGGCCCCGGTGGCGAAACAGGCCGCACCAAAGGCCCATGCCAGCGGCGTGAACCAGCCGGGCAGCAGGCAGAGCAGGGTGAAGAAGGCGATGGTCTCGGACCCTTCGAGCAGCCCGTTGGAGTAGTAAAGCGACTTGAGCCCCTGCGCCTGCGTCTGGATCCCGCGTTTTTCGGCCAGCACCGCGTAGCCCAGAAAGCTCGCGCCGTTGAAATAGAAGCTCGCCAGAAGGAAGGCCCCGGCCGCGCCATTGGTGGCGGGGGCGGTGAGGACAAAGGCGAGCGGGATCAGCCCGTAGAAGAGGAAATCGGCGGTGATGTCGAGATAGCCGCCGAAGTCGGTCTTGGCCGTGGCACGCGCCACCGCACCGTCGAGCCCGTCGGCGAGCCGCGAGGCCAGCAGCGGCAGGAGGGCCACGGTGGTATGGCCAAAGCCGATCAGCAGCGCGGCCATGACGCCCAGCAGGAAGCCGATGGCCGTCACGCTGTTGGCCGCGACCCCGTGGCGGGCAAGTCTGCGGCCCATCTGGTCGAGGGTCGGGCCGAGAAGGCGGCGGGCGGTGGCGTCGAACATGGGGACTCCCGAGGCGATTACAGGGTTGTGGCCGATCCGGCCGGGCCGGGCAATATCTGCGCTTGCCGGTTGCGGGAATGTGAAGGGCTGTTGCAATGGCGCGCCTGCGGCCCGGCGCCGCTCTGGTGGAGGGTGCGGCGCCTTCGGCGAGAGTATTTGCGGCGCAAAGAAGCCGGGCGGCGGTCAGGGATTGCGGTGCCGGTCCCAGCCGATACGGTCGAAGAGGGGGCCGATATGGCCAGCGAGCGCGCGCAGGCCGGGGCCGTCGAGCGTATCGGTCATCGACCAGGCCTTTTGCGCGACGCCCAGGATGCGGGGGGCGAGCATCGCCTCCATTTCGCGGTCATGGGTGGTGAATTCGGACCAGAAGGTGCCTTCGACGCCCACCACGCGGCTGGCGATATCCTCGGCCCCCCTGGGCACGGGGGACCAGGCGATGGTGTCCTCGAGCGGGACAAAGGCGGCCCAGCTTGCGCCCCAGTCGGCGGGGTCGGCGGTATGGGCCATGTCGAGATAGACGTGCTGGGCGGGGCACATCACCACGTCATGGCCGGCGCGGGCGGCGGCGATGCCGGGGGCCTGGCCTGTCCAGGAGAACAGCAGCGCGTTGTGGCCGATGCCACCGTTGGCACCCTGTGCGGCCTCTTCCCAGGCGGCGGGGCGGATGCCCTGCGCCTGCAATTGCGCGGCGAGGCGGGCCATCATCCAGCCTTGCACGTCGTGGCTGTCCGAGAGCCCTTCTCGCGTCTTGAGCGCAGCGACGGCAGGCGAGCCGGCCCAGGTGTCGCAGGGGAGTTCGTCGCAGCCCAGATGCAGGATGCCGATCGGAAACATCGCCGCGACCTCGGCCATCAGGGGGGCGAGAAACTCCCATGTGGCGGGCATGGCGGGGTTGACGACATTGCGCGGATAGCCCTGCACGCTGGCCTCGGTGCCGGTGTCGGCCGCATCGCGCAGGCCGGGGATCACCGCATTGATGGCAAAGGCGTGGGCGGGCACCTCGATTTCGGGCAGGATCGCGATGCCGAGTTCGGCGCCGCGCGCGATGACCGTCTGCACATCGGCGGGGCTGTAGCTGCCGCCGGACCGGATGCCGCCGCCGAATACGCCGGGGACGGGCAGCCCTTCGCCACGAAAGGCGGTCTGCTGCCAGAGCGCGGGGGTGGTCGCGGTCTCGAGCCGGAACGCCTCGTCATCGGCGAAATGCCAGTGGAAGCGGTTGAGCTTGAACAGCGCCATCATGTCGAGCAGGCGCAGGAGCGTGGCGGGGGCGTAGAAATGCCGCGCGCAGTCGAGGTGCTGGCCGCGCCAGGCAAAGCGGGCCGTGTCGGTGATCGTGCCGCAGGGGAGCGCGCCGTCATGCGTCTCGCGCAGTTGCAAGAGCGTGATGGCCCCGTGGAACAGCCCCGCGCGGCCGGCGGCGGCCAGGGTGACCCCTTCGGGCGCGATGCAGAGGCGATAGGCGTCGTCGGCCATCGACGGGTCATGGTGGATGGCGAGCGCCACACCCGCGGCCGACAGGAACGGCGCGAGGCCGTTGCGCGCGGCCAGCGCCGCCACCGCATCGAGCGGCTCGCCGCGGCCGGCAAAGCCTTGCGGCACGGGCAGGTGGCCTGCGGCGGGGGACCAGGCTGTCGGCTGCGGGATCAGGCGCAGGCCGTCATGGCGGGCAGCGGATTGGCCCGGCGCGGGTTGGACGCCTGCGGGCTGGCCCGGCGCGGATTGGACGCCTGCGGGCAGTTTCGGCAGGGCCAGCGTGCTGCCATCGGCCAGCCGCAGGTAGCCGCCCAGCGGCAGCCAGGCGCGGTTGGTGGGGGCAAAGCGCGGGTTGGCGTGGCGCAGCACCACCACATGCGGCGCACCGGCGGCAAGGTCGGGCAACTCCACCTCGCCATAGCCCGCGAGGCTGCGCAGCAGCGTGCCGCCCGACACGACGGCGGGTGCCGCCATCAGCGAAAAGCAGAACACAGGGGCGGCAAGGGCGGTATCGCTGCAGATGGTGCAAACGATGGTTTCGGCGTCGATGACGGCGTCGAATGTCAGTGTCATGATGTCCCATCCAGCCGAAGTTCGGCTACAAAATCGTAGATATCAGAGCGGTAGAGGCCCCGGGTGAATTCGATCGGCCGCCCCGTGGGCAGATAGCCGGTGCGGTCGATGCGCAGGGCGGCGGCCCCTTCGGCGAGGTTGAGCAGCCGCGCCTCATATGCGGCAAGGTTGATCGCGGTGATCCGCTGGATCGCCCTTGTGGGGGCGCCGCCGGTTGCGCGCAAGACGGAATAGAGCGAGGTATCGACCAGACCGGGGTTGGGCAGGATATCCTCGGGCAGCGACGACCGCTCGATCGCCATCGGGATGCCGTCGGCGCTGCGCAGCCGTTCGACCCGCGCCACGCGGTCGGCCGAGGAGATGCCCAGCGCGATGCTTTCATCCGGGGTGGGGGTAAAGAGGCCGCGCTGCAACAGCTGGCTTGACGAGGATTTGCCGCGCGCGGCCATGTAGTCGGTGAAGGAGGTGAGCGTCGAGAGCGACTGTTCGAGCTTTGGCCCCTGCGCCCGCACAAACGACCCAGCGCCGCGGCGCTGTTCGACCAACCCGTCATGGACGAGCTGCGCGACCGCCTTGCGCACCGTGACGCGGCTCACATCCGCGAGGTCGGCGAGGTCGCGTTCGGGGGGCAACTGGCTGTCGGGCTCGAGGCGGCCATCGGTGATGGCGGCGCTGATATGGCGGTAGAGCTGGAGATAGCGCGGGCCGAGCCCGTCGCGATACCACAGCGACGCCGCAAAGAATCCGCCCTCGTCCGCCCCGTCCATGCTGACCGATTTCCTCCGGGTGCCGTCGGGCGCCACCTGTGGCGCGAGGTGATTCGTGGTATCAGGAAAATAATACCAAATGCAGACCATTTAGAGAAGCACGAAGCTTCGACCGCCAAAAATCGCTTGTTTTTCAGCAATAAGCCAGAAAATCTCTCGTTTGGTATTATATTGGTAGCAAAACCGTTTCGTTTTGGTATTGTTCGAGGTGTCAAGAGATTCGTCCGGCCTTCACCGATGGCCAAGACGGACAGGACGCGCCATCACATGCCGCTCGGGGGGACGGATGACTGATATCACAGCCAAGGCAGTTTCGACGCGGCGGGCGGTTTCGCTCTCGGAGGGGTGGTTCGCCTGGGCGCTGATCGCGCCGGCGATGCTGTTCATCGGGGTGATCGTGGCCTGGCCGCTGGCCGAGACGGTGCGCCTGTCGTTCACCGACGCGCGGCTGGGCGGCGAGAACTGGGTGGGCTTCAAGAACTATCAGGACCTCTGGGCCTCGGCGCGGTTTTTCGACACCATCGGGCGGACCTTCTTCTGGATGGCGCTGTCGGTGTCGCTCAAGCTGGTGTTCGGGCTGATCGGCGCGACGCTGCTCAACGCGGCGGTGCCGGGGCGGGGGCTGTTCCGGGTGCTGGTGATGCCGCCCTGGGTGATCCCGGTCGCGATCGGCTGCATCGGCTGGCTGTGGCTTTACAACGGCTATTTCGGCCTGCTGTCGGGCGTGGCGCAGCGGGTGGGCCTCACCGATGGCCCCTACGAATTCCTCGCCTATCGCACGTCGGCCTTCTATTCGGCCATCGTCACCGATGTCTGGGTCGGCACGCCGATGGTGACGCTGTTCTTTCTCGCTGCGATGCAGGGCGTGAGCCGCGAGCTCTACGAGGCCGCCTGGGTCGATGGCGCGAACCGCTGGTACCGGTTCCGCCGCATCACGATCCCGCAGATCATGCCGGTGATCGTGTCGATGGCGCTCCTCTCGGCGATCTGGACCTTCAACAGCTTCGAGATCATCTGGATCCTGACCGAAGGCGGCCCGCGCGGCGCCACCACAACCCTCATCGTCGATACCTACAAGGTCGCCATCTCGTCGCAGCGCTTTGGCGAGGGGGCCGCGCGCGCCGTGGTGATCGTGATGCTGCTGGCGGTGTTTTCTCTCATCTACCTGTTCTTCCTGAACAAGGTGAACAAGATCTACGGGGTGAAGTGACATGATGGACCGTTACACCTGGCCGCAGACCATCGGCATCTACGCCTGCATCCTGGTCTTTCTGACCTTTATCCTGCTCCCCTTTTTCGAGATGTTCATGGCCTCGCTGCGGCCGCTCGAACACCTGTTCCGCGCGCCCTACCAGTTCTGGTCCGATGACTTCAGCTTTGGCGCCTACAGCCGGATGTGGGATACGGTGCCGCTCCTGGGGCGCTACATCTTCAACTCGGTGTTCATCGCGACGGCGGTCACGGCCATCACCATGGTCTTTGTGGTGCCTGCCGCCTATGCCTATGCGCGGCTCGACTTTCCGTTCAAGAATGCCTCGCTCGCGATCTTTCTGGGCGTGAACATGTTCACCGGCGCGGTGCTGCTGATCCCGCTCTACCGGGTGCTGCGCAGCCTTGGCCTTCTCAACACCTATTGGGCGATGATCGTGCCCGGCGTGGCATTCCTGATCCCGACGGGCATCTGGCTCTTGCGGTCCTACCTCGAGAAGATCCCGCGCGAGCTCGAGGAGGCCGCCTATGTCGATGGCGCCACGCGGATGTACACGCTGCGCCGGGTGGTGCTGCCGCTGGCGGTGCCGGGGCTGATCGTGGTGGGCAGCAGCGTGTTCATCGGGGCCTATGCGCAGCAGTTTCTCTTTGCGATCACCTTCAACCAGACCCGCGCCTACCAGCCGTTGCCCGCGGGGCTGTTCGAATTCATCGGCTACCAGTCGGTGACCTGGAACGAGATGATGGCCGCCGCCCTCACGGGGGTGCTGCCGGTGATGCTCATCTTCCTGTTCCTGCAGAAATACCTCGTCGCCGGTCTCACCGCAGGTGCGATCAAGGAATAGCGGCGCGGTTGCGAACGACACCAAGAAACCAACCAAGGGAGACGACCAGACATGACACATCTCAAGACACTGACACTGGGTGCGGTGCTGCTGGGTGGCTCGGCCATGACGGCCAGCGCGCAGGACCTGCACTTCATCATGTGCGGCGGCGAAGTGCGCCCGGCCGACCAGGTGGTGATCGACCAGTTCATCGTCGATCACCCCGGCGTGACCGTCAACATGGAAGCCGTGCCATGGGGCACCTGCCAGGACAAGTCGATGACGCTCGCCGCCGCCGGTGACCCGCCGTCGATCGCCTACATGGGCTCGCGCACGCTGCGCCAGCTTGCCAACAACGACCTGATCGTGCCGGTGTCCTTTACGCCCGAACAGGAGGCCGCGTTCCAGCCCGGCGTGCTGGCGACCGTGTCCTCGGGTGGGCAATACTGGGGCATCCCGCATGCCTTCTCGACCAAGGCGCTCTACATCAACTGCGACCTCGTCGAAGCGGCCGGTGCCACCTGCGAGGCGCCCGCGACCTGGGCGGACCTCGTGACGCTTGCGAAAACCGTGACCGAGAACACCGACGCCGCCGGCATCGGCATGGCGGGCAAGGATTTCGACAACACGATGCACATGTTCCTCGATTTCCTCTACTCCAACGGTGGCGTCGTGCTTGATGCCGCGACCAACGCGCCGATGATCGACAGCCAGCAGACCCGCGAGACGCTGCAGCTTTATGCGGACCTGCTGCCCTACATGCAGGAAGGCCCCACGGCATGGGAGCGTGACCAGCTGCGCGACCTGTTCAACGACAGCAAGATCGCGATGTATGTGACCGGGCCCTGGGGCCGTGGGCAGCATAACGAGACGATCAACCAGCTTGTCGCGCCGATCCCGGCGGGGCCGTCGGGCGTGTCGGGCACGATCCTGATCACCGACTCCATCGCGGTGTTCAAGGGCACCGGCCACGAAGAGCTCGCCACCGAGCTTGCCGTCGCGCTGACTTCGGGCGCGGCGCAGTATGACCTCGACAGCAGCTGGGGCCTGACCCCGATCCTGCAATACGAAAACCTCGGCATTGCAGATCCGTTCTACCTGAACGACCCGTTCTGGCAGGTGTTCACCGGCGGTATCTCGACCGGCGGGCCCGAGCCGCTGGTCGAGGATTTCAAGGCGCTGCAAGCGGTGTTCACCAACATGGTGCAAGGCATCCTGCTGGGCGAAGGCGAGGTTGACGAGCTTGTCACCATCGCCGGCGAAGAGCTTGCCGCCGTGCAGTAAGGCGACCTGGCGGGCGGCCCGGAGGGTCGCCCGCTACCCCTGACATTCCTGCGGGAGACCCGGCCATGGCCACGCTCGACCTCACGTCCATCAGCAAATCCTTCGGCAATGCCGCCGTCCTGCACGACATCTCGCTTGCCATCCGCGACAAGGAATTCGTGGTTTTTGTCGGCCCTTCCGGCTGTGGCAAATCCACCCTGCTGCGCATCATCGCGGGCCTCGAGGCCGCGACCAGCGGGCAGATCGTGATCGAGGGCCGCGACGTGAGCCGCGAGCACCCGGTCGAGCGCGGCATCGCGATGGTGTTCCAGAGCTACGCGCTCTACCCCCATCTCACCGTCTATGAAAACATCGCCTTTCCGCTGCGCGTGCAGAAGCTGGCCGAGGCCGAAGTCCGCCAGAAGGTCGGCCGCGCGGCCGAGATCCTGCAACTCACCGACAAGCTGCAACTCAAGCCCGGCCAACTCTCGGGCGGGCAGCGCCAGCGCGTCGCCATCGGCCGCTCGATCGTGCGCAACCCCAAGGTGTTCCTGTTCGACGAGCCGCTCTCGAACCTCGATGCGGCGCTGCGCGGCGACATGCGGGTCGAGCTGAGCCAGCTTCACCGCAGCCTGAATGCGACGATGGTCTATGTCACCCATGACCAGATCGAGGCGATGACGATGGCCGACCGGATCGTCGTGCTCAACGCCGGCAGGGTCGAGCAATTCGGCACGCCGATGGAGCTATATCATCACCCGGCGACGAAATTCGTGGCCTCCTTCATCGGCCAGCCCAACATGAACCTCGTGCCTGCGACGGTGCGCGAGGCGACGGGCGAGGGCGTGACGGTCGAGCTTGCCGGCGGCCATGTCATGAGCGTGCCGGTCGAAGGCCATGCCGCGATGAAGGGCGCAAAGGTCGAGGTCGGCATCCGGCCCGAGAATGTCACCCTGGCGGAGGGCGCGGGGCTCGACATCACGGTCAACGTGCTCGAACGGCTGGGCGGCGTGTCGATCACCTATGGCACCATCGCCGGCGGCACCCGGTTCTGCGCGACCCTGCCCGGCGATGCCGCCGTGGCCGAAGGGCGCAATATCGCGCTGGCCGTCGATCCGCGCGATTGTCATGTGTTCGATGCAAGCGGCAAGGTCCTGCGCCGCAGACAGGCGCCCGCACTGGTCGCCTGACATTTACGCCCGCGCCGCAGGGTGCGGGCCAACACCATGAAGGATTACCCGATGCGCGTCGTCGTTGCCGGCACAGGCCTGCGCCCCATGCATGTCCTCTCGATCATGAAGGCCGAAATGCCCGAGATCGAATTCGTGGGCTGGTATGATCCCTTTCCGACCTATTTCGACCGGCTCGGCCCCGATGTGCCGCGCTATGACACGGTCGAGGCGATGCTGGATCAGGCCAGGCCTGACCTGTTCTTTGTCGGCTCGCCCAATGTGTTTCACCTTGACCAGATCCGCGCCGGGCTCGAGGCGGGGGTGCGGATATTCACCGAAAAGCCGGTGGTGGTCACGGTCGAGGAGACCATGCAGCTCGCCGAACTGCTGGCGAAACATGGCACCGACCGGGTGATGGTGGGCCTTGTGCTGCGCTTTTCGCGCCACATGGTCGATCTGCGCGCGGCGATGGCGGCGGGCGCGCTGGGGCGCATCACCAGCCTTGAGGCCAACGAGCATATCGCGCCATACCACGGGGCGTTCTTCATGCGCGACTGGCGGCGGATGGTGAAATGGTCGGGCGGTTTCATGCTGGAAAAGTGCTGCCACGACATCGACCTTTACAACATGGTCACGGGATCGCGCCCGCGCCGGGTGGCATCCTTCGGCGGGCGCAAGTCCTATCTGCCGGAAAACGCGCCGACCTCGAACGCGGAAAACGAGATCATGCATGTGAAACCGTCGATCTGGGAACAGGTCGATGACGCCTTTCATTCCGACGGCGACATCATCGACTACCAGACCTCGATCCTGTCCTACGAGACCGGGGCGAGCCTCGCCTTCCACACCAACCTCAACGTGCCGGACGAACATCGCCGGTTCTGCATCATGGGGACGCATGGCATGGCCGAGGGTGATTTCGTGCGCGGCTATCTGCGCATCACCGCGCGCGACGGCACGCGGCTGCACGACTGGGACTATACCAAGGGCGACCATCCCGCGACGGGCAATCACTACGGCGCCGACAACATGATGGTGGCCGAGATCGCGTCGTTCCTGCGCGGCGAGATTTCCAGCCTGCCGGTCGGCATCGTGGACGCGATGGAGGCGGGGATCGCGGCGCTCGCGCTCGACGAGGCGCGCATCAGCGGGCAGATGGTGGACCTGGCCGAGACCTGGGCGCGGCTCGACGCCTACGGGCTGCGCAAATGACCGCGCTGGGTGCCCTGATGGCGGCCGAGATCGCGCAGGCGCCGGGCGTCTTTGCCCGCGCGGCCGCCGCCGACCACACCGCCGCGCTGGCGCCGCTGGCGCTGGGCGACCGCCGCGCGGTCTATACCGTGGCGCGCGGGTCGTCCGATGCGGCGGCCAATATCCTGTCCTACGAGATCATGCGCGAGACCGGCCTGCCGGTGACATCTCTTCCGCCGTCGGTGTTTTCGCTGGGCGGTGGCGTCGCGATGGCCGCGACCGTCGCGCTCGTCATCTCGCAATCGGGCGTGAGCGAGGATCTGGTGCGCTCGGCCTCTGGCGCGCGGGCGCGCGGGGCCGCGGTGGTGGCGATCACCAACGCGCCGGGCTCTGCGGTCGAGGCGGCCGCCGATGTCACGCTGCCGATTGGCGCGGGGCCGGAACTCGCCGTGCCCGCGACCAAATCGGTGATCGGGTCGATCGCCGCCGGCATGGCGCTGCTGGGCGCGATGGTGCCCGCCTATGCGCCCCGCGCGCGGGCCTCTGCCGCCGTCATCGGCGCGCTGGGCGACGTGGCGCATCCGCAGGCAGGCGCGCTGGTGTCGGCGTTGCTGCGCGCGCAGCATGTCTATGTGATCGGCCGCGACACCGGCTATGGCGCCGCGCAGGAGGTCGCGCTCAAGATCAAGGAGACCTGCGCGATCCATGCCGAGGCCTATTCCTCGTCCGAAGTCCTGCATGGCCCGCTGCAACTGGTGACAAAGCCGCTCCTGATCCTGATCCTCGACACCGGCATGCCGCTGGTGCAGGACAGCCTCGACACTGCCGAGGCGCGGTTTCGTGCGGCGGGGGGCGCGGTGCAGCGCCTGCGCCCCGCCGATGTGGGGGCCGAAGGGCTGACGCCCGCCGCCGCGGCAGCGCTGCTCCTGACCCTCGTCTATCCGGTGATCCTTGCGGTCGCGGTGGCGCTGGGGCATGACCCGGACCGTCCCGCCACCCTGTCGAAAGTGACCCAGACCACATGACCGACCTCAGCCGCTGGCACACATGGCGCGAGATCCACGCCCAGCCCGCCATCTGGGCGGGGTGGGCGCAGGGGCTCGACATCGCGGGGCTGCGGGGCTGGATCGCGGGGCTGGACGTCGATGAGGTCTGGTTCTGCGGCGCAGGCACCAGCGCCTATATCGGCGAGATCATCGCGGCGGGGATGGAGCGCGCGCCCGGCCCCTGCCTGCGCGCCGTCGCCACGACCGACATCGTGAGCCGCCCGCAAACCTACCTGACCGGCCGTCGCCCGCTGGTGGTCAGCTTTGGCCGGTCCGGCAATTCGACCGAGAGCATCGGCACGCTCGACGCGCTCGACGCGCTGGCGCCCGATGCGCCGCGGCTTGCCATCACCTGCAATCCCACCGGCACGCTCGCCACCCGCCTGCGCGGCATCGACCGCGCCGTGGTGCTGCCCGAGGCGACGCATGACGCGGGTTTTGCGATGACCTCGTCATTCTCGACCATGCTGCTCACCGCGCTCGCGCTGTTCGACCCGGTGCCCGACGCGCCTGCGCGGATGGCGGCGCTCGCCGCGCAACTGCGCGCGCTCTTGCCGGGGCTGGCCCGGTTTGCCACGGGGCCGCTGCCGGAACGTGTGGTGTTCGTGGGCGCCGGGCCGCTCGCCTTTGCCGCGCGGGAAAGCGCGCTCAAGGTGATGGAACTTACCGCCGGGCAGATCCCCGCGCTGTGGGACAGCACGCTGGGCTTTCGGCATGGGCCCAAGAGCTTTGTGCGCGGCGACACGGCGATTTTCGTGCTCACCGCGCCTGACCCCCATGCCGCGCGCTATGACGCCGACCTGGTGGCGGAGTTGCGCGCGCAGTTTCCGGCCGCGCGGGTGACAGCGGTGGGGCCGGGCGGCGACATCGCCATCGCGATGCCCTTTGGCGCGACCTGGGGCGCGCCGCTGGCCGTGGCGCTGGCGCAGGTGCTGGCGGTCATGTGGTCAGACCGGCTTGGCCTCGATGCCGACAGCCCGTTCGAAGGGCAGGGCACGCTCAGCCGCGTGGTGGCGGGTGTCACGCTCTATCCGGTGGCGCCATGATCGCGGCAGGGATCGACCTCGGCGGGACCAAGATCGAGGCGCAGGTCTTTGCCCCCGACTGGTCGCGCACAGAGCGCCGCCGGATCGACACGCCGCGCGACTATGGCGCGCTGGTGGCCGCGATGGCGAACCAGATCGCCTGGGCCGAAGGCGTGGCGGGCCGCGCGCTGCCGGTCGGCATCTCGGCCGCCGGGCTGGTGAACCCGCTGACATCGCTTGCCTTTACCGCCAATCTGCCGGCCACCGGCCACCCCTTTCCCGCCGACATTGCCGGGGCGGCGGGGCGGCCTGTGACCTATGTGAACGACTGCCGCGCGCTCACGCTCTCCGAGGCGGTGTTTGGCGCCGCGCGGGGGATGACGCCGGTCGCGGGGCTGATCCTGGGCACCGGGGTCGGTGGCGGCGTCGCGGTGGATGGCCGGCTGATCCCCGGCCCGGCGGCGGTGGGGGGCGAGTTCGGCCACACGCCCGCGCCCGCGCATCTGGTGCTGGCGCATGGCCTGCCGGTGCTGCGCTGCGGCTGCGGGCGGATGGGCTGCATCGAGACCTATGTCGCGGGGCCCGGCCTGACGCGCATTGCCGCCCATGTCACCGGCCGCGCCCTGACCCCGCCCGAGGTTGCCGCACAGCGCGCGACCGACCCGGCGGTGGCGCAGGTCTGGGACATCTGGTGCGCCTTTGTGGCAGAGCTGCTCATCACGCTGACCTTTACCATCGATCCGCAGGCGGTTGTGCTGGGCGGGGGTCTGAGCCAGATCGCAGACCTAACGGATGACCTGAGCGCCGCGCTGCGCGCCGCACAACTGCCCGGTTTCGCCATCCCGCTGATCCTGCTGGCCCAGGGCGGCGACAGCAGCGGCGCGCGCGGCGCCGCCTATGCCGCGCTTCAGGAGGCTGGCCATGACTGACATCCTGCGCGACATCATCGCGCGCAACCGGGGCGGCGCGGCCGTCGCCATCCCCTCGGTCTGTTCGGCCCACCCCGACGTGCTGCGCGCGTCGCTGCGGCTGGCGCAGGCGCGTGACCGCGCCGTGGTGATCGAGGCGACGTCGAACCAGGTCAATCAGGACGGCGGCTATACCGGCATGACGCCCGCCGCCTTCATCGCCTTTGTGAACCGGCTTGCCGACGAGACCGGGACCGACCGCGCGCGCATCCTCTTTGGCGGCGACCACCTTGGCCCGCAGGCCTGGCGCCGTCTGCCCGCCGATCAGGCGATGGCCAAGGGCCGCGCCATGGTGCGCGCCTATGTAGAGGCGGGGTTCAGCAAGATCCACCTGGACTGTTCCGAAGGCTGCGCGGGCGAGCCTGCGCAACTGGGCGATGACATCACCGTGCCGCGCGCCGCCGATCTGGGCGCCGTCTGCCGTGATGCGGCGGCGGATGCGGGCGCGCTGCTCTATGTGGTCGGCACCGAAGTGCCCCCGCCGGGCGGCGCGCGCCATGACGACGATGACGACCACGCCGACATCCCCGCCACCACGCCCGAAGCCGCACGCGCGACGCTCGGTGCGCATATGGCGGCCTTTGCCGGGATCGGAGAGATCGGCGGGCTGGTCGTGCAGCCGGGGGTAGAGTTCACGCCGATGGCCGTCCACCACCTGCCGCTGGCGCGCGACCCCGGCCTGATGGCCGCCATTGCCCATCATCCCGGCGTCTGCCTCGAGGCGCATTCGACCGACTACCAGCACCCGGCCGCCTTTGTCCGGCTGGCCGAAATCGGCTTTGCCTTTCAAAAGGTCGGGCCGGCGCTGACATTCGCCTGGCGGCAGGCGGTCTATGCGCTCGACCAGATGCGGGTGCAGGCGGGCTGGGGCGGGGCGCTGGTGCAGCCCGCGATGGAGGCGCTGATGCTGGCCGATCCCGCCGGGTGGCAGGGGCATTACCATGGCGACGCCGGTGCGCTGCGGATCCAGCGGCACTTTGGTCTGGCCGACCGCATCCGCTATTACTGGCCGCGGACAGAGGCGCAGGCGACGGTGACGGCGCTGCGTGACGATCTCGCCGGGCGGCGGCTGCCGCTGCCGCTGCTGGCCCAGGTGTTCGCGCCGCAGGTGCTGGAGCGTGCCGAGGCGCTGGGTGGCCTGACGCCGGATGCGCTGATCGCGGCGCAGGTGCAGATTGCGCTCGACCCCTATTTCTTTGCAACATCAGGCGGGGAGGGCGCGCCATGACGACGGCGCCAGTCTGGATCACGGCCGATCAGGTCTTTGACGGGCAGGACCTGCGGCGCGACGTTGCGCTGCGCCTCGAAGGGGGGCGGGTGGCGGCGCTGGTCCCGGTGGCCGAGGCGCCGCCGGCAGGGCTGCGCCGGGTGGCGGGGACGCTGACGCCGGGCTTTGTCGATCTTCAGGTCAATGGCGGCGGCGATGTGCTGCTCAACCATCTCCAGACGCCTGCCGGGCTGGCCACCATGGCGGCCGCCCATCGCCGTTTCGGCACTGTGGCGATCCTGCCGACGCTGATCACCGATGCACCTGATGTGCTCGAACGCGCCGCCGATGCCGTGATTGCCGCGACCGGGATGGCGGGTCTGCTGGGCCTGCATGTCGAGGGGCCGCATATCTCGATCCCGCGGCGCGGCACCCATGCGGCGCAACTGGTGCGGCCGCTTGACGCGCCCACGCTGGCCGTCCTGCGCCGCCTGCGCGCCGCCGATGTGCCGGTGATGATCACGCTCGCGCCCGAGGCCGTCGTGCCGGGGCAGATCGCGCAGATCGTGGCCATGGGCGTCACCGTGTCGCTGGGCCATACCGATGCCACCGCCGAGGCCGTGCGCGCCGCGCTGGCCGAAGGCGCCACCTGTTTCACCCATCTGTTCAACGCCATGTCGCCGATGCTCAACCGTGCGCCGGGCGTCACCGGGGCGGCGATCAACTCCACCGCCCATTGCGGGATCATCTGCGACGGCATCCACGTGGCGGATGAGATGGTGGGCCTTGCCATCCGCGCGCGGCCCGAGGCCGACCGCATGTATCTGGTGTCCGATGCGATGCCGACGGTCGGCGGGTCGGATCACTTCACGCTTTACGGGCAGGATATCCGGCTGGTGGATGGCCGACTGGTCAATGCCGAAGGCTCGCTCGCCGGGGCCCATGTGACGATGGCGCAGAGTGTGAAGCGGCTGGTCGATGTGGTGGGTTCGGACCTGACAACCGCGCTGCGCATGGCGGTGAGCACCCCGGCCCGCGTGATCGGCGCACCGGCGCTCGGGCAGATGCGCGGCCGGGTGGCGGGCGATGTCCTGCTGCTCGATCCTGCGCTGCGGGTGGTTGGCGACCTTGCCACGCTCACGCAGGCCGCCGCGGCGCATTAGCCGCCTATTCGTCCTCGGTTGTGCCCATATTGTCGTGATGGTGGGCAATCGCATCCTCGACCTTGTCGTAATAGTAGAGCTTGCCATCCTCGAGCACCGCGCCCGCCTGACAGAGCTTGCGCACCTGCGAGGTGGAATGCGTGACCACGACCGCGCCCGCGCGCTGCATCCGGTCGAGAAAGATCATCCGGCTTTTCAGCTTGAAGCTCGCATCCCCGACGCTCGTCACCTCATCCACCAGATAGGTGTCAAAGGGGATGCCGATCGACACGCCAAAGGCCAGGCGCGACCGCATCCCGGAGGAATAGTTGCGCACCGGCAGGTGGAAATGCGACCCGAGTTCCGCGAAATGGCGCACGAAACTCACCAGCCCTTCGGTATCCACGCCATAGATGCGGGCGACAAAGCGGGTGTTCTGCGCGCCGGTCATCTCGCGGTGGAAACTGCCGGCAAAGCCGACCGGCCATGACACCGTGCCGGTGGTGACGATGCGGCCGGCATCGGGGCGGATCGTGCCGCCGATCATCTCGAGCAGGGTCGATTTGCCCGCCCCGTTGCGCCCCAGAAGCGCCACCGACACGCCGCTGGGAAAGGTGGCGTTGACGTTGTCCAGGATCATCTTGGGCCCGGTTGGCGTCCAGAACCCCTTGCTCAGATTTTCCAGCCGGATCATCGCGCAGCCCCGTCTAGCGCCGGTCGCGCAGGGCGTAATAGACCAGCGACAGGATCGCCCAGATCAGGAAGCTGAACAGCGCCACGATGCCCAGCATCAGTTCGCGCTGCGGAAACTCGGACTTTTCCGCAAGCGTGGGGCGGATATAGGCGGCGAGGTAGCGGCTTTGCCGGTTCGCCTCGGCCCGCGCGGCATCGGCGGCCGAAAGCGCCACGACATAGGTGCGCTCGGCAAACTCGCGATCCACCATCAGGCGTTCGAATTCGGCGATGGTCTCGGCATAATTCTCGCCGCCGGGGCCCTGGCCTTCGGTGCCGAACTTGCGCCGCTCTTCCTCGATCCGGCCGCGGATCACCTCGATCCGGCGTTCCGCCTGCGCCAGCCGCGGGTCCCCCTCGCGGGTGGCATTGGCGAGCAGGTCGAACTCGATCAGCGCCTCGGCCAGTTGCGCCTGAAGCGTGTTGAGCAGGCCCATCTGCCCCTGGAGATCGGCGTTGGGGTCCACGATCTGCGTGCGCAGCCGGAACGCCGTCACCGCCTCGCGGGCGCCCTTGAGCCGCTCGAGCGACACGTCCAGATCCTCGCTCGCATAGCGCATCGCGTCGGCGCGGGCGATGGCGGACAATTCGTTGATCCGGCTCGAGCTTACCTCATAGATCGCCTCTGCGATCGCCTGCGCCTCGGCCGGGTCGAAGGCCAGCACGCGCAGCTCCATCAGCCCGGAGGCGCTGTCATAGGAAATGCGCACCATCCGCTGCCAGTAATTCGCCAGATCCTCGATGGTGCCGTCGGGGGCAAAGCTGAGCAGCGGGTCGGCGTCGTAATGGCGCGAGAACAGCGTATGCAGGTCGAGCCGCCCATCAATGGCGGCGACCATTTCCTGACTGCGGATGAATTCGTACAGGATGTCGGTATCGGGGCTCGATGACCCGCCCAGCGACCGGCCAAGACCGCCCAGGATGTCAACCGCGCTCGAGATATCCTCGCTGCGCACGGTAAAACCCAAGGTGGAGGCATATTGATCGACCGCGCGGTTGTAGAGATACCAGCCCGCCCCGGCGGTCGGGCCTACAACCATCAGCACAAAGGCCAGGATCAGGCCCCAATGCCGCCGCTTTGGCCGGGCGCGGCTGGCCACGGGGCGCACCACAATGCGCGACTTGTCCGCCTGCCGCGCGGCGCGGCGGGCCTTGCGTTCGTCATCCTCGCCTTCGAAAGGGTCGGCCGGCACTGTCGCGCCGCTGGTATCGGTCATGGGGTGTTGGTCCCTCTGGTTCTTGCCCGCGCGGCCAGTCTAGCCCTTTGCCCCGGCCGCGCCAAGCGTGGCGATCCGGTGCGCGGCATCGTTGCGCCCGCGCCGCCCGCGCAGGCCGTCGCGCACGCCCATCCACATCAGCCGGCGATAGACCTCGCGTTCCGCGCCGTCATAATGGCGGGCCTTGCGCGCCCAGGCGACCAGGTAATAGGCCAGCGCAAAGGGAAACATCACCGGCCCGGCCGCCTGCCGCGAGATCGAGACGCCGTTGCGGCAGTGGTAATAGGCCTTCCACAGGGGGCGGTAGATCAGCCCGCTGCCCATGGTGGCGCAGTCATGTTCAAACCGGACCGCCGGCCAGAAGGCAAAGGCTATGCCCGCGCGCCGCAGCCGCAGGCTGTAGAGCACGTCATCGCCATAAAGAAACAGCCCGCCTTCGGGCAGGCCGCCGCGCCGCACCGCGTCGCGGTGGACAAAGAAGCCCACGAAGGACGCGATGTCGATCGGGCGTGGCGCGGCCGCCGGGGCATAGTCCGCATCGGTCACATGGAACCCGCCGCGCCCGCCGCGCAGCGCACCCAGCAGCACGCGCCCATGCCAGAACGGGTTCTGCGACGGGCGGTTCATCTCGCAGATGCCACCACCGGGGTAGGTCACGGCGGCGGCGATCACGCCCTCTGCGCCAAAGCGCCCGGCGCGGAATGCGCCGATGGCGCCGGCCTCGGGGCGCGCGTCGTCGTCCAGCAGCACGGTCCAGTCGGGGTCATGCGCGGCCGTCACCGCCGCCATTCCCGCCTCGAAACCGCCCGCGCCGCCACGGTTGTCGGGCAGGCGCAGATGCGTGAGGCGCGGGTCGTGCTGCCCGGCGAGCCAGGCGGCGGTGCCGTCGGTTGACGCATTGTCCACCACCAGCACATGGTCCAGATCCTCGGCCAGCAGGCGCGTGACCGTCTCTTGCAGGGCGGTCAGGCGGTTGTAGCTGACCACCACCGCCGCAATGCGCAGCGGCGCGGTCACAGCGGCGCGACCGCAAAGACCGGCGGCGCGCGGCGCGCGGCGCGCGCGTCGAGGTAGAGCGCGGCGGTGTCCAGCGCCTCGCGGATCGTCACATCCATGTCGATATAGCGGTAGGTGCCCAGCCGGCCGACGAATGTCACATTGCCCGCGCCGGCGGCCGCCGCGACATAGTCAGCCAGCAGCGCCTTTTCGCGCACCAGCCGGATCGGGTAATAGGGGATGTCGTCGGGCCCGCAGGCGCGCGGATATTCGCGGTAGAGCACGGACCCCGCGTGGTCCTCCCAGGGGGCGAAATGCTTGTGTTCGGTGATGCGGGTGAAGGGCACGTCGGCATCGCCATAGTTCATCACCGCGCAGCCCTGCCAGTCGCCGTCATGGCGGAAGGCGTCAAAGTCGAGCGTGCGGTAGCCCAGCCGCCCCAGCCGGTAGCCGAAGAACCCGTCGAGCGGCCCGGACCAGAACACATGGTCATGGGCCGCGCAGTCGGCAGGGGCCACGGGGCTGTCCAGATGCACGTCGATGCCCGGATGGTCGAGGATGCGCGCGACCATGTCGGTATAGCCCGTCTCGGGCATGCCCTGAAAGCGGTGAAAGAAATAGTTGTCGTCATAGGTGAACCGCACCGGCAGGCGTCTGAGGATCGACGCGGGCAGGTCAGAGGGCGCGCAGCCCCATTGCTTTTCGGTGTAACCCTTTAAAAACGCTTCATAAAGGTCGCGCCCGACAAAGGCGAGCGCCTGCTCCTCGAACGTCTGCGGGTCGGTGATGCTGGCATCGGCGAGGCCCGCCACAAAGGCGCGCGCCTCGTCCGGGCGCAGGGTCTTGCCAAAGAACTGGTTGATGGTGTGCAGGTTGATCGGCAGCGAATAGACCTGCCCGCCCACGGTCGATTTCACCCGGTTGCGATAAGGCACGAAGGTCTGGAAGCGGTTGACGTAATCCCACACGCCGGCGTCGTCGGTGTGAAAGATGTGCGGCCCATAGACATGCACCAGCACGCCGCTCTCGGTGTCGCGCGCGGTGTGGCAGTTGCCGGCGATATGCGGGCGGGCGTCGCGGATGGTCACGGCATGCCCGGCCTCGGCGAGCGCACGCCCGATGACAGCGCCCGAAAGCCCCGCCCCCACCATCAAAACCCTGTCGCCCATCCGCCTCTTGCCCGCCAGACCCATGCCCCGAATTGCGGCTCTATAGCACACTGGCCGGGCAGGGAAACTGCGATCGGTCCATCCGGCCCGCGCAACTGGCCCGCGCAACTGGCCCGCGCAACCGGCCCGCGCAATGGGGCAGCAAAATCAGACCCGGGCACGGGGGTGGCGATTGACCGGGTGGCGCTGTCGGGTATGGTGCCCCACCATTGCCGGTCTCGTCCCCTGCCGGGACAGTGAGTCGCGCAATGACCTGACTGGCTGGGGGGCAAGATGACCTTTTCCATGACCCGCCTCGCGGGGATCGTTCTTTGCATGGCACTGGCCGGTTGCAATACCCCGCGCGGCGCGGGCTTCCAGAACGAGGTGCTTGCCGCCAGCGTCGATGCCGACGGGCAGGAAGTGGCGCCGGATTTTGCCGTCTTTTCAGTGACCCGCGACACGCTGCCGATCATTGCCGACTGGCCTGCCACGGGTGCGCGCGGCTATAACTGGATCAACCGGCGCGAACAGCCCGCCTCGCTGATCATCGCGCCGGGTGACACGGTGTCGATCACCGTCTGGGACGCCGAGGAAAACTCGCTCATCACAGGCCCCGGCCAGCGGGTCGCGCAGTTGCAGGACATGCAGGTGTCGTCGTCGGGGTCCGTGTTCCTGCCCTTTGTGGGCGAATTGCGCATCGCCGGCATGTCGGCGGATGGCGCGCGGGCGCGGGTCGAGGAGCGGTATCTGGAATCGGTGCCCTCGGCGCAGGTGCAGCTTGCGGTCAGGCCCGGGCGCGCCAATACCGCCAATCTGGTGGCGGGCGTGGCGAGCCCCGGCGTCTATCCGCTGCCCGACCGCGACTTTACCATCCTTGGCCTGCTGTCCCAGGGCGGCGGCGTGCGGGCCGGCATGGTCAACCCGCAGGTGCGCCTGATGCGCGGAGGCGAGATCTATGGCACCTCGGTTGCCCGGCTTTATGCCGAACCCGGGCTCGACACCACGCTGGTGGGCGGCGACCGCGTGATCGTGGAGGAGGAGGCGCGCTATTTCCTGTCGCTCGGCGCGGCCGGGTCCGAGGCGCTGCACCGCTTTCCCAAGGATACGGTCAGCGCGCTCGACGCGCTGTCGATCATCGGTGGCGTGTCGGATGACCGCGCCGACCCCAAGGGCATCCTGATTCTGCGCGAATATCCGGCCTCTGCGCTGTCGGGTCAGGGCCGCCGGCCGCCGCAGACGCGGATCGTCTTTACAATCGACCTGACCAGCGCCGATGGCCTGTTCAGCGCCGGCAATTTCCGCATCATGCCGCGCGATCTGGTCTATGCGACCGAAAGCCCGGTGACGGCCACGCGCACGATCATCGGCCTTCTGGGGGCGTCGCTGGGGCTCGCCGAGCGGGTTCTGGCGCAGTAGCGCGGCCCGGTTGGGCCGGATTTTGCCGATCCGCCCGCGGATTGCCTTTTGCCTGCCATGAACTGAACCAGTTTGTCCTAGAGTTTGATCTCTGGGGGCGTTGCTGCCGAGAAGTATAAATATGAGCCTGAGCATTCCCGAGCAGTTCCTGCTCGAACTGATCAACCGTGCGCGCCTTGACCCTCTGGCCGAGGCGGCGCGGTTCAGGACAGACCTGAACGCGAATCTCGCGCCGGGCACCATCAATGGCGATGCCAAACAGGCGCTTGCGCCCAACGAACTTCTCAACACTGCGGCGGATGCGCATTCGCGCTGGATGCTCGCGAACAACGTCTTTTCCCACACCGGGGTCAACAATTCCACGCCCGGAGACCGGATGGCCACGGCGGGCTATGACGCCTCGGGCTGGCGCGAGAACCTGTCCTGGTATGGCACGACGAACGGCGTGAACCTCGCCTCGGCGATCACCCTGCACCACCGCAACCTTTACGACAGCGAAAGCCATCGGGTCACGATCTTTGCCGATACGGTGCGCGAGATCGGCATCGGTCAGGTGGCGGGAAACTTTACCTACAACGGGCGCGGCTATCAGTCCTCGATGCTGACCGAGAAGTTCGGGATCAGCGGCAGTGATGTCTTTGTCACCGGGGTGGCCTACAAGGACGCCAACCGCGACGCCTTTTACTCCATGGGCGAGGGGCTGGCCGGGATCCGGTTCTCCACCGATGGCGCGGGGCAGGCGACGCAAGAGGCCGGCGGCTATGCCTTCGGCGTGGCGCCGGGCGGCAGTGTCACCGTGTCGATCGAACGCAGCGGCAGCCTGCTCGGCCGGGTCGCGCTCGACCTCGATGGCGGCAATGGAAAGCTGGACCTGATCGAGGATAACAACGGTGCGCTGCGGGTGGCGACCTCGGCCACGATGACGCTGATGGGCGGCATCGCCCAGGCGACGCTGCTGGGGGTCAAGGACCTCGACCTCAAAGGCACGACCGCCGCCAACCGGCTCTGGGGCAACGCGGGCGACAACCGGATCGACGGGCGCGGCGGGCGCGACATCATCTATGGCGGCGGCGGTGACGATGTGCTCACCGGCGGCAACGGGCCCGACCGGCTCTATGGCGACAACGGCAATGACCGGCTGGTCGGCGGCGGCGGCAACGACCGGCTGTTCGGCGGCGCGGGGGATGACTGGCTCGACCCGCAACGCGGCAATGACATGATGACCGGCGGCAGCGGCGCCGACCGTTTCGTGTTTTCCGGCGGGCGCGACCGGATCTTGGATTTCCAGGACAATATCGACAAGATCGCCTTTCGCGGCACGATGGGCGATGGCACGCTGACGGTCGCCGAGGCGATGGACGCGGGCCGGATCGTGAAAGGCAATGCCGTGTTCGACTTGGGCGGCGGCAATGTCCTGACCGTGATCGGCGTGCATGATCTGGGCATTCTGGAAAACGACCTGATCATCATGTAGGGCTGGCGCAGGCCCGCCCCTGCGGGCTGCCCGCCCGCGATGACAGGACCAGACGTGCCATCAGCCTCGACCGACTCCACGATGCCGACCGCGCGCCCGCTTTTGCTGGGCGCGTCGGGCAAGGTCGGCCGCGCCTTGCGCCGGGTGGCAGAGGCGGGCCTTTGGCCGGGGCCGCTGCCGCTGTGGCAGCATCGGCCGGGGTCCGACGTCCCCGGTGAGGATGTGCTCGCATGGGACATACTCTCCGGCCGCGATCCTCGTTTGCCGCCTGGTTGCCGTGGCGTGATCGCGCTGGCAGGGGTGACGACGGGTGATGCGGACGCGTTGGCGCTCAATACCGATCTGGCGCTGGCGGCGGTTGACCTTGCCGCGCGCCACGGGCTCGGCCCGGTGCTGATCGCCTCATCCGCGGCGGTCTATGGCCGGCAGGCGGGCGCCATGGCCGAGAATGCGCCGCTCGCCCCGGCGAACCCCTATGGCGCGGCCAAGGCGGCGATGGAGGCGGCGGTGGCCGCCCGCCTCATCGCGCTGGGCGCCGATGCGCCGTCCGTCTGCTGCCTGCGGATCGGCAATGTCGGGGGCGCAGACCAGCTCTTTGCCGCGATGGCGCGCGGGCCGGTGACGCTCGACCGCTTTGCCGACGGGCAGGGGCCGCGCCGGGCCTATCTGGGCGCGGCCGACCTCGCCGCCATCCTCGCGGGGCTGCTGTCGCAGGGCGGCGCGCTGCCCTTTGCGCTGAACCTTGCGGCAGCCGGGACGGTCGCAATGGCCGACATTCTGGACGCCGCCGGCGCGGCCTGGCGCTGGACCCCCGCGCCACAGACGGCGCTGGCCGAACTGGCGCTCGACACGTCCCTTCTGGCGGGGCTCATTGGCGCGCCCCTGCCGCGCGCAGATGCCGCCGCATTGGTCGCGCAGGCCCGGCTGGGCGGATGGGTCGGCCCCGCATGACGCCCGCCAAACGCCTGTTCGATCTGGTCATCGCGCTCGCGCTCGGGCTCATCCTGCTGGTGCCGCTGGCGCTGCTGATGGCGCTGATGTGGCTGACCGAAGGGCGGCCGGTGTTCTATGTCTCCGAGCGGATGCGCGCGCCGGGCCAGCCCTTTGCCCTCATCAAGCTGCGCACCATGCGCCCCGCCCCCGCCGACAGCGGGGTCACGGGAGGCGACAAGTCTGCCCGCATGTCGCGCCTGCACCGGATCCTGCGCCGCACCCGCGCCGACGAGATCCCGCAACTGTGGAACGTCATTCGCGGCGACATGAGCCTCGTCGGCCCGCGCCCGCCGCTGCGCCTCTATGTCGAGGCGTTTCCCGACCTTTACGCGCAGGTGCTGCGCAACCGGCCCGGCATCACCGGCCTGGCCAGCCTCCATTTCCACGCGCATGAGGAACGTCTGCTTGCGGCCTGCGGCAGCCCGGCCGAGACCGACGCCGTCTATCGCCGCCGCTGCATCCCGCGCAAGGCGCGGCTCGACCTGATCTATCAGCGTCGGCGCACGCTCTGCCTCGACCTCAGGCTGGTCGCGCAGACCGCGCTCAAGCCGTTCCGCGCACGCTGAGCCGTCAGACAAAGCTGAGCAGGCCGAGCAGGTCATGGGGGTCGGTGATCCCCTTGATCCGCAACACATCGCCGTCGCCAAAGTCGAACACGGTCGAACGGCCCTTCACCTCGGCATAGGTGTCGATCACGGCGCGGGCCGTCAGCGTGCCGGACCAGAGCGCATCGTCGATCCGCAGCCGGTCGAAAGCGGGGTTGAAATCGACGATCAGGTCGCGCCCTTCGGTAAAGACAAAGACATCGCTGCCGCCGCCGCCCTTGAGCCGATCATTGCCACTGCCGCCGTTGACTGTGTCATTGCCCGCATTGCCGACCAGCCGGTCATTGCCCGGCCCGCCGATCAGCATGTCGTCCCCGCCATTGCCGCGCATCCGGTCATTGCCATCGCCGCCCGAGAGCGTGTCATTGCCGATGCCGCCGCGCATCCTGTCATTGCCGGCGCCACCACGCAGGTCATCCCGGCCAGACCCGCCCGAGAGCATGTCATTGCCGTCATCGCCCGACAGCGTGTCGTCGCCTTCGAGCCCGAAGAGCGCGTCATTGCCGGCCCCGCCAAAGAGTACGTCATTCTCGGTGCCGCCGAGAAGCTGGTCATCCCCGTCATGACCCCAGAGCGTGTCATTGCCCGCAGCGCCGATCAGCACGTCATTGCCGGCAAGCCCCGAAATGCGGTCGCTGCCGGCAAGGCCGTCGATCCGGTCTGCGCCGGCCGTGCCGGTGATGATGTCATCTCCGGGCGAGGGGCGTTGCGATGTGCCACCGCCACCACCGCCACCACCGCCGCCGCCACCGCCACCACCGCCGCCGCCACCGCCACCA
>JAACUH010000033.1 GCA_009993005.1 Rhodobacterales bacterium | reverse complement strand
ACAACAAGCTGACGGAACTCGGCACCTGGGACGAGGCGCTGCTGTCGGCGGAACTGAACGACCTGCTGGCCGAGGACTTCGACCTGTCGCTCGTCGGGTTCTCCGACGGCGAGCTCGACAAGCTGTTGGCCTACGTCGCGGAAGACGACGGTGAAGAAGGTGGCGCCGGGGGCTCCGTGCCGCCGGTGACCATCCCCGAACCGCCGCGCAATCCAGCCTCGCGGACGGGCGACCTGTGGATCCTCGGCGACCATCGCCTCCTCTGCGGCGATAGCACAAGCGCTGCCGACGTGCGCCGCCTGATGAACGGCGAGCGCGCGATCCTGTTCGCGACCGACCCGCCGTATCTCGTCGACTACGACGGCTCGAACCACCCGACCCGCAACAAGGACTGGAGCCAGTCCTACGGCGTCACGTGGGACGACAGTTCACAGGGCGCCGAACTCTACGACGGGTTCATCGCGGCGGCCGTGGCCGAGGCGATCACCGACGACGCGGCCTGGTATTGCTGGCACGCCTCCCGCCGCCAGGCGATGCTGGAAGCCTGCTGGGAGAAAGCCGGCGCCTTCGTGCACCAGCAGATCATCTGGGTGAAGGACCGCGGCGTCCTGACCCGGTCCCACTACCTCTGGAAGCACGAGCCCTGCTTCATGGGCTGGCGCCGCCCCAACCGTCCGCCGAAGGTGGCCGAGGAAACCCTGCCGTCGACATGGGCGCTGCCCAGCTTCGCCAGGGACGAGCGGCCCGACCATCCGACGCCGAAACCGCTCGACGCCTTCGGGATCCCGATGCGCCAGCACGTCGCCCGTGGCGGCCTCTGCTACGAGCCGTTTTCGGGCTCTGGTTCGCAGATCATGGCGGGCGAGGCCAACGGCCGCCGCGTCTTCGCGATGGAAATCAGCCCCGCCTATGTCGATGTGGCCGTCGAGCGCTGGCAGGCCGAGACCGGCAAGGACGCGATCCTCGACGGCGACGGTCGGACCTTCGCGCAGGTGAGGACCGAGCGGCTGGGCGACGATGCCGAGGTCCGGGCCGATACGCCGGACCCGGACGCCGCCCCCGAACCCGCGCGGAAGCGCAAGACCGCCGCGTGACATGCATGACGTGGCTTTACCTTCCTGCGGGGACACTTCCGGAGCCGGAGATGCATGCCTCTTCGGCCTTTCCCTCTGCTCCAGCGCGGGCGGGCTCCTACGGAAGCCTGACAGCGTTGCAGACGCTGAGCCACTCTGAAATAGTCACATAAGATCAGGGCGGTTTCACGAGGTTGGGAAATGTCGCAAGGAAAGACGCGATTTGAAGTGGTGCGTGTCGCGAATGTCAAAGCTGCGGAAGGGCGGGATGCCGTGTTCTTTGAAGTTCACGAGCTATTCGAGGTTGATGGCAGCGAGAAGCGGCATAGAAATGCCGATATTTCTTTTAAAACTCGTGCAGAAGCGGAAGAATGGGTGAGAAAACAAGAATAGAAGGAGCTGTTTAGCGTCCCCGGCGTTTTCTCGTGAAATCCGCCATGAACTTCGGCGCAAGTAAGAATGTCATGAAATCAAATTTTGCTGCGGGGGTATCTGGGCACGCCCGAATATGATCTTCAATGACATTCTGAAGCGCTTCGCAGTATGGTTTTCGCTCAAGGCTCGCTGCCACGAAATCGACAAAGAGACTTTCTTTTTCTTGAGGGAAAGTTGGGTAAACATCGTGAAGCGCTAAGCTGAGCTGCGTAAGCTTCATATGCATCTCGTGGTGTTTCCGGACTGGATCTTCGATATCCACTGCCTCGCGTAGGGCGTCGTAGGCAATGACCATGGTCTCCTGAAGGTCATTGCTGATCCTGCGTTGCTCGCGCTGTCTATTGAAAATTCCGAACAAAATCTGCCCCATCGATAAGTAGAGTGCTCCATGCCGAGTATCGCCGCATTCACGATATACGGCAACCAGTGTTCTATAGCCGCGATGTGGCCGACGCCGATGGCCAACGACGGCTGCAAGCCGAGTGCGGGGAACCGCAGGAGTGCCGACCTGACCCATGCGGCGGGGATGTGGATGACGCCGACGGCGCGCGATCACAAGGACGGGGCGACGACTTTGGCGAACACGCCGGTGAACGACCTGCTTGGCCGCCAGGTCCTGGTGACGCCGATGGCTGGGAGCGATACCTCCGAGCCGCGCCGGACCTTGAACCCGCTGTTCGTCGAAGCGCTGATGGGCTGGCCCACCGGGTGGACCGGCTTCGGCTCTGTGGCAACGGCGTGGTCCCCTTGGTTGCAGCGCATGCGCTGCGAACTCTGGCGGCTGAACTGCTGGGCGATGGATGAGGCAGCGACATGAAGCAGTCCCGCCTCATGTCGCTGGTCGAGTCCATCGCCAACGTGATCGTCGGCTACGGCGTCGCGGTCGTGACGCAGATCCTGATCTTCCCGGTCTTCGGGTTGCACACGACGCTGGCGCAGAACCTGAAGATGGGCGTGGTGTTCACCATCGTGTCGATAGCGCGTTCCTTCGCCCTGCGGCGGGTGTTCGAGGCGATTCGGATGCGGAGCGCCAAATGATCGACCGCCGCCCCGGCGGGACGGCGGCCATCAACTTTTCGGGGTCGGGTGTGTCAGGCGGCAGGGAGTTTGTACACGCGTCCCCGGTCCTCGACCTTCTCCGAGGTCACCTCGAGCCCGAGCTTCTTCTTCAGCGCCCCGGCCATCGCGCCGCGCACCGTGTGCGACTGCCAGCCCGTCGCGGCCATGATCTCCTCAATGGTCGCGCCGTCCGGCGCGCGCAGCATGGCGATCAGGGTGGCCTGCTTGGTGCCCTCGCGCGGCGTGCGCGCCTTGGGCGCGGCTTCGGGTCCGGTGGGGGTGTCCGGCGCGGGCTCCTCGGTCGGCGCGTCCGTCGCGCTCGCTGGCGCGGGGTTCGCGTCCTCGGGCTCGATGCCGATGGCGGCGAGGCCTGCGTCGGTTGCGACCAGCGTGACGCCGTGGCCGTCGCCGGTCTCGCGCCAGACTGGCTCGCCCTTGCGCGTGTCGGCGTCGACCTCTTCGAGGAAGCCCTTGGCGAGCAACGCGCCGACCACCTTGGCGGCGGCCCCGCCGCGCAGGCTCTCGGGCAGCGGCAGGGCGATATGCTCGGGCCGCTGTGCGGCGGCGCTCAGGATCAGGGCTTGGGTGTCGGAAATGTTGGTCATGGGGTCGTCTCCGTATTCGGGCCCGCGTCATGCGGCGCCTTCTACGACCCCGAGCCGCGCAGG
>JAACUH010000196.1 GCA_009993005.1 Rhodobacterales bacterium | reverse complement strand
CGCAAGCTGACCGCCGATCTGGCCGGGATGGGGGTCGAGGTCGAGATCAACGATCTGACCGCGCTGGCGCATCTGCCCGAAGGGGTGGCGTTTGCGGTCGGGCCGCTGGTCAATGTCTATAACGAAGGCACGCTCACCTGGCTGGCCGGGCGGGGTGCCAACCGGGTCTGTCTGCCGCCGGAATTGCCGCTGGCATCGGTGGCGGCGCTGGTGCAGGCGGCGCAGCCGCTGGGGGTGGCGATCGAGGTCTGGGGCTACGGGCGGGTGCCGCTGGCGATCTCGGGGCGGTGCTATCACGCAAGGCTGCATGATCGCGCCAAGGACAACTGCCAGTTCGTCTGCGATCAGGACGCGGACGGGCGCGAAGTCGATACCCTCGACGGGGTGCCGTTTCTGGCGGTCAACGGGGTGCAGACCCTGTCGGCCAGTTGCGCCAATGCCGCGTATCAGACCGAAGCGCTGGCGCAGGCCGGGGTGGCAGCGTTGCGGCTGTCGCCCCATTCGGGCGATTTCGTGCGCGTATGCGAGCGGTTCCGCGACCGCCTGGCAGGCCGCCTGAGCGCTGCGGCGCTGAGTGCGGCGCTGCTGCCCGAGGCCCCCGGCGGGCGGTTCTCGGATGGCTTTCTGTCTGGCGATGCCGGGGTGGCATGGTCCGGCCCCGCCGCCTGAAGCCGCCGCTCAGATCGAGATCATCGCGATAAGTTGCAGTCCTACGCTGGTCTGCATCAACCCCAGGGCCAGCCCGGTCAGCGCCATCGCCCGGCCGGTCAGGCGCATGTCTTCGCCGCGCAGCACCGAATAGGTCAGCAGCGCCCCGCCGACCGGCAGCGAGACCATGATCAGGGTGGTGTTCATGGTGTGCGCCGCCAGCCGCCGCGCCAGCGCGCCTTGGTCGGGCGGGGCGACATAGCCTTCGGCCTCTTCGGGGTAAAGCGCTTCGCGCACCCGGCGCAGGTCTTCGACGAACAGCCGCGGCAGGTCGGGAATGTCGTTGGCAACCGTGGTGACGTCGGGCGCGGGCTGGTCGGCCTGGTCCGCGGCACGCGCCGTCGTCGCGGCGATCCTTGCCCGTGCCGCCAGCACCGCCGGTTGGGGTGCCGCCGGTGCATCCGGGGCAGCCATGGTTTCGATTTCGCATTCGAGCCGATCAAGATCGGCCCGGTTGGGCAGCGCGTCAAGCAGGTTGTCGAAGGTGT
>JAACUH010000032.1 GCA_009993005.1 Rhodobacterales bacterium | reverse complement strand
CTTCACCATCGGGGCGGCGGAGCTTGCGGTGAAGCCGATCACCGATGTGTCGATCACGTTGAGTTGGTCGGGCTTGCCGCGCGCGGCGGGAGGCTTCGAGACGCATTATCGCGATTACGGTCCGAATTTCACGCCGCCGCGCCCGCAGTTGGCCGTATCATGGCTGGCGCAGGGCGGCGCGCGGTCGCTGGGGCCGCCGCAGTCCATGCTGCGCGAGACCCCGGGCGAGGCGCGCCTCGCGCCTGATCGAACGCTGCGCTTCGCGGCGCCCGGCGCGGCGGCGGTTGACCGGGACGCCATCCGTCGGATCGCGGCGCAGGGGGAGGGGCCGCTGGCCTCCGGCGCGGTGCGTATCGAACTGCGCTGCGGTGAGGACGCCTTCGGCCACGCCGCCTACCCCGCGGCGCTGGCCGCCGCGCTGCGGCCATCCTACAACCCCCTGCGGCGACGCGCCTCGCCCTCCCCACCGCATACGCCGACCATTGATCGCGTCACGCTGAACTATCGCGCCGAGGACGTGATTGATCTCGGCGCGCCACATGCGGCGGCGCCGGATCAGCGATTGCGCCATATCACGCCATTCGGGACGCGCGAGATCTTTCCGGGGCGGGCGGACATGAGCGCCGGGGTGTTCGCCGAGAGGCTGGCGGATGGCGCGCTGTTCCTGCAGATCGCCGGTCCGCCGCCGGTCGGCGCGCTGTCGCTGCTGTTTCACTTGGAGGAGAGCAGCCACCGTCGGCTCGGCTTCACGCCCAAACCGGTGCGCTGGCGCTATCTGGCGCAGGACGGCTGGCGACCGCTGGGCGGATCGACGCTGGTGTCGGATTCGACCGATGGGCTGATGCGCTCGGGCGTGGTGCGGATCGCGCCGCCCGCCGATGCGGCGCGGCGGTCGAGCGAAATGCCCGGCGAGGGGCTGTGGCTGGCGGCCTGCGCCGACGGCAACCTGGGCGATCTTCCGCGCCTTCGGTCGGTGATGGTCAACGGCGCGCGCGCGGTGCGCGTTCTTGACGGCGAGGATACGCCTGATCCGCCCGGCCCGCGAAAATGGCGCCTGGCGGTGGACGCCGGCCGCGTCGCCGACGTGCGCTGGGTGGCCGAGACCGTCTCCGGCGCCGCCCCCGAGACCGAACGCGCCTTCCACACCCGCGTGGCGGAGCGTCTGCGCCACCGCCAGCGCGCGGTCACGTCGTGGGATGTCGAGCGGCTGGCGCTGGAGCTGTTTCCCCAGGTCTGGAAAGCCAAGTGCTTTCCGGTGATGGACCCGCACACGGGGCGGGAGCGCCCCGGCGCCGTGACATTGATAGTGGTTCCACATGCCCCCGCTGGCGTGGACCGCGACCCTGCGCGCCCGCGCATGTTCGACGTGCTGACCCTGCGGCGGATCGAGGAGACGCTGGCCGCGCTGGCCCCGGACGGCGCCCGGCTTACCGTCGGCAACCCAAGCTATGACCGGCTGCAGGTGCGCGCGCGCGTGGTGTTCGCGCGCGACCGCGACGATGGCTCGCTGATCCAGCGGCTTGAGCGCGACGTGTCGCGCATGCTGTCGGTCTGGACAGCCGCGGCGCCGATGAACGGCTTTGGATGGTCGATCAGCTTGAACGAGGTCGCCGGTTTCATGGCGGCGCTTGACTACATCGATTTTGTAACCCGCCTGTCGCTGCTGCAGCTCTCCCGCGACGACGCGGGGCGCCACCAGTTGCGCGACACCGCGCGCTCCGCGCTTGGCGCGCGGGCGTCGCTGCGCTGGGATCGGCCATGGTCGCTGCCACTGGCGACGCGGCTTCATCGCATCACCGCAGGCGGCCTTCGCGAGGCGGAGCCGCCGGCTGCGGCGGGTCTGGGCGCGCTGGCCGTGGGCGCGATGCTGGTTGTCGGATCCGGAGCGCAGTGATGAGCACACGACCGCTGATGAACCCCCGCGACCGAAAGACCCTGAAGAACTACTTCAAGGACGGCGCGTTGCCGGGCGCGCAGCACTATAGCGACCTGATCGATTCGGTTGTGACCTGGAAAGACGACGGCTTCGACAAATCGGACGACGAAGGCTGGCGCGTCGCGGCGGTGGGCGAGCGGCGCGCGCTGATGAGCTTTTATCTGAATGTCGGTAAAACCGAGCCTGAATGGTCGCTGTCGCATGGCGGGGACGATGGCGCGCTGCGGCTGCGGCGTGGCGCGCCTGACGCAGCGCAGGATCGGCCCAGCGCCTTCAGCCTGGCAGGCGATGGCGCGCTGGGCCTCGGCTGCGACGCGCCGGCGTGGCGGATGGACGTGGACGGGGTCGCGCGGATGCGCGGACGGATCGGCCGACCGCAGCCAGAGAGCGGTAAAACGCTCAAGGCCAATGGCGTATGGCAGGACGTAACCGAACCGCTGGAGGGTTGCCATGCGCTGGAAGTCGTCGCCGGCGTCGGCGGCAAGGTGGGCGATGGCCATTATGCGCTGATGCACGCCGTTGCGCTGAACGCCTACAACCCCCGCAACAGGTGGCTGAACTGGCTGCTGGGCCGCCGCAGCATCCGCGCGCAGCGCGCCATGTATGGCAGCTTCGCCGACCGCCTCCAGCTGCGCTGGCGCACCACCGCTGGCGCACGGAGCGGCGACGGCGACATCGCCCGGGGCGCCGACAGCGCCGCGCGCGGCGAAAGCCGCTACAACCGACCCTACACGCTGCAGATACGCACCCGCTCAAGCTATGGCGACGCATACGCCATCCGCTGCTACGTCACCCGGCTGTGGTTCGACTCGCGTATGGAGGGCTCGCGCCGCCCTGACGCAGACCGCGACGCAGGCCTGCTATGACTTCGGGCGAGGGCGCGCGACATGGCTGACGCGGCGAGCTTCGGGGCGCTGCGCCGACGCGGTCTGGACACGGTTGAGCGCCATTCACGCAAGCTGTGGAGCGACTACAACGTCCACGATCCCGGCGTGGCGATCATCGAACAATTCTGCTTCGCCCTGACCGAGCTTGCGCACCGCGCGGCGTTCCCCGAGGCTGATCTGCTGGTCGAGGAGGACGGTCCGGTTCCGCTGGAGGCGCTGGGCCTGCATCCGCCCTCCGACGCATTGCCGACACGCCCGGTGACGGCGCGCGACCTTGCGGCGGCGCTGACGCAGGACTGCCATCTGGCGCGCCGGGTGTTCGCCGCGCCGCTGGAGTCGGCGCCGCAGGACCGGCGCGGCTTGTGGCGGCTGTTCGTGGCGCCTGCACGCCCGGACTGGCGCGGCGCCGCGCTGACCGAGGCGCGACGCGCGTTCCACGCCCGGCGCAATCTTTGCGAGGATGTGGACGGAGTGGCGCTGGCCACGCCCTTGCCC
>JAACUH010000031.1 GCA_009993005.1 Rhodobacterales bacterium | reverse complement strand
GGTGGTGGCGTAGCAGATGTCCTCTTTCGCGGGGCCGATGATGGCGGGAAACCGCGCGCGCAGGGCCGCCACGACCCCGGCGGTATCATCGACCGACAGGGTGGTCTGGGTGACAAAGGCGAGCCGCGCGGGGTCGCGCACGGGCAAGCTGGCGACATCGGCCTCGGTCTCGACCAGCAGCACCTCGCCCTCGGGCAACTGCCCCATGGTGCCCAGCGTCTCGGGGTGGCCGGCATGGCCGATCATGATGATCTGCAAGCCGTTCTCGTGGTGGCGCGCGGCCTCGATATGCACCTTGGTGACCAGCGGACAGGTCGCATCGACGGCGATCATCTGCCGCGCTGCGGCCTCGGCGGGCACGGATTTTGGCACACCATGCGCGGAAAACACCACTGGCCGGTCGGCCGGGCAATCGGCGACCTCTTCGACAAAGACCGCACCCTTGGCGCGCAGGTCATCGACGACATAGCGGTTGTGCACGATCTCGTGGCGCACATAGACCGGCGCGCCCCATTTCTCGAGTGCGAGTTCCACGATCTTGATCGCGCGGTCCACACCGGCGCAAAATCCGCGCGGCGCGGCGAGGTAGAGGGTCAGGGGGGGCAGGGGCTGGGTCATGCCCCGTTAATGCCCTGCCGCCGGCCCGCTGTCGAGATGCTCAGAACCTCTGTTGCGAGAGCCAGTCGCAAGCGGGTTGGTAGAACCGCGCGTTGCAATCGCGGTTGGCCTCGATCAGCGCAATGTAGAAGTTGCAGGCCCCCGGGTCACCGCCCTGACAATTCTGCCCGATGGCCGCCGGGCGGCAGGCGTCCTGCATCCCGTAGCTTTGGCAAAAGAGCATGTGGTAGGCGAGGCAATGGTTGACCGTGCCGTAACTCACGCAGGCCACCTCAAGCTGCGAGATATTGCCCGAGGGCACTTCGTCCTGGTCGGCGATGCCGTTGCCATTGTCATCGCGGTCGGGGATGCCGTCACCGTTGAGGTCGCGCAGCGGGGCGGACTGTGCATCGGCAGCGGTGGCGAGGATCATGGCGCCAGCCAGCCAGAGAAACGTCGCAAATACAAATCGTGCCATATCGAATGTTCCCATCTGAAATGGATGGGGAGATTTGACAACAGACCCGCTTTGCCCGTCAACAAATCCGGCTGCATGGTGCCGACGCGCCCCGTTTGCGGGGCGCGCCTTGGCGTTTGCGCTATTCGTCTGCGGTTTCCACCATCGCGTCGTCGCGCATCGGACGCGGTTCGCGCGGGGGGCGGCCGATGACCTCGCGCAGCTCGTCAAGCTCGATGAAATTGTCGGCCTGCCGGCGCAACTCGTCCGCGATCATCGGCGGCTGGCTGCGGATGGTGGAGACGACCGAGACCCGCACACCCTTGCGCTGGATCGCCTCGACCAGAGGCTTGAAATCGCCGTCGCCCGAGAACAGCACCATATGGTCGATATGGGGGGCAAGCTCCATTGCATCCACGGTCAGCTCGATGTCCATGTTGCCCTTGACCTTGCGGCGGCCCTGGCTGTCCGTGTATTCCTTGGCCGGTTTCGTGACCATGGTGAAGCCGTTGTAATGCAGCCAGTCCACCAGCGGCCTGATCGGTGAATACTCGTCATTCTCCAGCAGCGCAGTATAGTAGAAGGCCCGCAGCATCTTGCCCCGCCGCATGAACTCCTGCCTGAGCAGTTTGTAGTCGATATCGAACCCGAGTGAGCGGCCCGCCGCATAGAGGTTCGATCCATCGATGAAGAGCGCAAGCCGCTCGTCCCGATAAAACATCAAATAATCCTTTCAAAGAGAGCGCGCCGCTGGAGTGGAAGCGTGAGTGGTGTAAGGAAGCGACGAACCGGAATGCTAATGTAAGGAAATGGTGACATGCCGCAACCCCATGAGCAAGTCCCCGCCACTGACGTGGCGTTGATTGCGTTGGGCGGGAATGAGCCCTCTCCGACCGGCGCACCGCTGGACACGCTGCGCGCGGCTCTGGGCGAGATAGCCATGGCGATCGGCCCGATCACGGGGAAAAGCCGGATGTTTGGCACCCCCTGCTTTCCGGCCGGCGCAGGGCCCGATTATGTCAATGCCGCGGTCGCGGTGGCGACCCGCCTGCCGGCGGCTGAAATCCTGCGGCGGTTGCATGAAATCGAGCAGAATCATGGCCGTGCGCGTTTGCAGCGCTGGGGGATGCGCACGCTCGACCTCGACCTGCTGGCGCTGGGCGGCGCGGTTCTGCCCGACCGCGCCACCTATGAGGACTGGCGCGCGCTGCCGGCCGACCTGCAACAGATGCGCGCGCCCGACGCGCTGGTGCTGCCGCATCCGCGGCTGCAGGACCGCGCCTTTGTGCTGGTGCCGCTGGCCGATGTCGCGGCGGATTGGGTGCATCCGGTGCTCGGACAGAGTGTCGCAGCGATGCTGGCCGCGCTGCCGGCCGCCGACCGCGACGCCGTCGTGCCGCTGGACTGAGTCGCGCCGCCCCGGTCCGGGGGGCCTGACCCACCCCGGCAGCGGGCCGCGGCACGCCGGGAAATCTGCTTGTCAATCGCGGTTGCAGCCCGTATACCGGCCTCTTCCAAGAGCGGGATCATGCCTTGCGCGTTGCTTTGCGCTGGCGCCCCGTGTCTGGCCCGCAACGAGGGGAGCGCCCGATGGCCCGCGTAACTGTAGAAGATTGTGTGGACAAAGTCCCCAACCGCTTTGAACTCGTGATGCTGGCGGCACATCGTGCCCGCGAAATCACGGCCGGCTCGCCGCTGACCCTGGCGCGCGACCATGACAAGAACCCCGTCGTGGCCCTGCGTGAAATCGCCGAGGAAACCCAGCTTGCCGATGACCTGCGCGAGCGGATGATCGAGGCGAACCAGACCCAGATCGAGGTTGACGAGCCCGAAGAGGACAGCATGGCGCTGCTGATGGGGGCCGAGGTTGACCGGCCCGTGCATGACGATATGTCCGAGGAACGTCTGCTGCGCGAGTTGATGGAAGCGCAGGGGCAGCGCTAGGCCGGTCTGACGGCCGGGGGAACAGGCACGGGACCGGATGACGACCGCTGATGATCTGATCGCGCTGGTCCTGACCTACAACCCCCGCGCAAACCAGCAACTGATTCGCGATGCCTTTGCCTTTGGGCAGGACATGCACGACGGGCAGATGCGCCAGTCGGGCGACCCCTATTTCAGCCATCCGGTCGCTGTCGCCATGATCCTGGCCGAACAGCAGATGGATGATGCCACGGTCATCACCGCCCTTCTGCATGACACGATCGAGGATACCAAGGCGTCCTTTGCCGAGGTCGAGAGCCGCTTTGGCCGGGCCATCGCCGAACTGGTCGATGGCGTGACCAAACTGACCAACCTTCAGCTCAACTCCACCC
>JAACUH010000076.1 GCA_009993005.1 Rhodobacterales bacterium | reverse complement strand
GATGCCGTCCGGTGAGAGAGGGGGGGAGAGAGAGAGGGGGGGGCGGGCGGGGCGGCGGTCACATCATCAGAGCCCTTGCGCGGGTCGCCGCCTTGAGCGCCCTGAGGGGTGGCGACAGCGCCGTGACATGCAGCCTCTGGCGCGTTTTCACATGGTTTCAGACCCATGCAGCATGGTCTTTTTGCCCGGTCCGACATAAGACGGGGTTGAAAGTTTGAGATCCGGCCGGCGTTTCGTGATCTGGCCGAACCTTGCCCTAGGATCAGAATCGCCATGGACGAAAACAGTCTTTCCCAGCGCTTTCGCAAGGCCAACGCCACGCCGAACGCGGACGCGGCCCTGGCCGATCTGGCGGACCTGCTCAAGCAATGTTCGCATTTGCCACCGGTGAGCAACAGCCTGGGGCAGCAGGTGCCGCAGGCCATGGCGTTGCTGGTGACCGGCGCCATCGCGCAGCGCCTGCTGGACATGGGCCGGGGCGCCGACATCCTGCCGATGCTGCGCGCGACGGCGGCAGTCCTTGCGCCACGCTACAACTTTCACTCCCAAGGCGACGACGTCGCCCGCCTGATGACCTACGCGCCGTTCCTCAGCGTGCCGCTGATCCTGGCCGCGTTGCAGGCCGGCGCGGCCGAGGATGCGATGATGCAGTTGCAGGTCTATGCCAGCCAGAGCGACCTGGGTCGCAAGGCCTGGCTGCCCTGGTCGCAGGTGGTGGCAGATCTTGTCGCCGCGCCGGAGATTGCCGCGATGGTCCGGCTTGACATGGGGCCCGGATGGCTTCTGGACCGGCAGTTGCAGGCGCGCGCGGGGCTGGCGCCGGATTTCACGCGCGAACGGTTCGTGGCCTTCGATGAGACAATCCTGTTGACCGCCATCGCCGCCGACCGCTTTGCCGATGTGGCCGGGATCGTCGATGGGCATCTCGCGGCGGGGGACCGGCTGGAATCCCTGCCGCGCAGTCACCTTGGCTTTAACGCCTTTTGCATTCTGGCCGCACTGGGGCGCCACACAGAGGCCATCGCGCTGGCGGAACGCATGATCCGGCATGGCTATGGCCTCGCCTGGCGGTTTCGGCCCGACGCGGGCAAGGACATGGGCTGGATCGTGGCGATGGGCCAGGAAAAGTGCATGCGCGGGCTGTTCGCCACGCCGGAATACCAGGCGTTTCTGGCGCGCTGCGTGCAATGGGCTCCACCGCAACGCGACGATCCGGCGGTTGCGCTGCTCGCCTCTGTCGCCGATGGCATCTGGTCCGGAAAGAAGGCGATGACATGCAAGCTGACGCGGACCCGGATCGCGCCGGGCGCGCCCGTGGTTCGCCTGCGGCGCCTGTTCGACTGGCACGGGGTCGGCGATGTCGAGATCGCCGATGCCGGGGCCTTTGCCCGGACCGGGTGGCAGACGGTGCGCAGGCAGTTCGAGACCAACACATTGCCGGTGTCCGGGCTCTTTCCGGGCCTGTCGCAGGGCGCGCGCGCGGTGCTTGCGCCCCGGATCGCCGCCCTGATGGCCGATATGGCCGACGCGCCCGACGCGCTGGATCTGGCGCACCTCGCGCAGGTGCTGGGCCAGTTCGCGCCCCCGGCCCGCAGGTTCATGTGGATGACCGGGCCCGACCGCGCGGCACGCCAGCCGGCCTTTGACCCCTTTGCCGAGGAGTGCGGCCAGGGGGCTGCGACGACGTTGCTGTGGCGGCTGTGGAAGGGCGGGCAGATGCCGGCGCTGCTGGGCCACATCGCCGCCCTGCCGCCCGAACAGGCCGACAAGGTGATGGCGCTGATCGCCTGCTTTGACGATGGCGCCCTGCGGGCGGCCGCAGCGGCGCATTTCGCCATGCCCGATCTGCCCGCGAGGATGGCGCTGGCCTTTGACCCGCGCCAGACCCTGCAAGACTATCGCACGCTCGCCGATTACGGGCGCGACAATCCGCGGTTCCGCCATGCGATGGTGGCGGCCATGGCATCCTGCGGGCTGCACCTGTATTCCAACAACGCGCCGACCGTGAACTGGTATCTTGCGGGTCTTGAGCAATTCGGCATGGCCCATGGATCACAACTGCTGTGGTTCGTGATCCACAGCCCGGCGGACGATCCTGTGCTGGCCACCATGCTGGCGCGCCACTGGTTGCCGCAGGGCCTTGGCAAACATGACGCCTACGAAAACTCTGGCCACTATTACTACCGCGCCGCGGCCCTGCATCTGGCCTTCAACGATCCGGCGGGTTTTCGCGACTGGCAACAGATCGGCTGGATGAAGGACCGGCTGACCATGGCCGTGGATCGAAAGACCTACAGTCTGCTTGCGCGGATTTGACAGCAAATGTGACCTCCACCGCTACCGCCACCTTCACAGCCACCTTCACCGCCACAGCCCCGGCGCCCGCACGCATGGCTGGCGAACGGGCCCGAAGCGCATCCATCTGGAAAATACCTGACGGTCGGACCCGCGTGGATTGGGAAACCGGCCAAGCCCCGGGCCAATCTGACCGCGCAGCGCCGCCCCCCCTGTCCGAATGGCCTGCGCCTCTCTTGGTGCGCCCCCCGACGGGCGCGGGGGCGAGACGGGGCACGGGGGCGAGACGGGGCACGGGGGCGAGACGGGGCACGGGCGCGAGACGGGGCACGGGCGCGAGACGGGGCACGGGCGCGAGACGGGGCACGGGGCGGGCCCAGGGGCCGTTCACCTGCCCTTAATCCCGGCCTGCGATGGTGATCCCTGTCGGGCGCCTGCCGGGCGGCGCCATCCAATCGTCGTCCCGGTGGCAGGGCCCCGGGCGAAGGGGTCACGATATCCAGATGCTGCAGGCCGCAAATTGACTGACATCCCTGAACACGAGGTGATCCGCGGCATCCCGGCCGAACGGGCGGCTACCCCTTTTGACCGTGTCGTCGTCCCGATCCTGAACCGGCTCGCGCGCTGCAAGATGACAGAGGTCGATCAGGTCATCGACGCGGCACTTGCCGAACTCGGCGGGTTGACCGGCGTTGACCGGACCTATGTCTTCATGCGGCACGACCATGATTTCGTTGACAATACGAATGAATGGACCGCGCCCGGCATCGCCCCGATGATCGCGCATCTCCAGAATCTGCCGATCAGCATACTCGCCGCCTGGCTCGGTCCGTTCCAGCAGCAGGTGCCGATCCTGCTCCCCGATGTGGAGGCGATCCCCGTCGATGATCCGGCCCGCGATTTCCTTGAGGAACAGGGCATCCGGTCGCTGCTGATCGCCCCGATGATCCACGATGGCGACTGGGTCGGCTTTCTCGGGTTCGACTGGGTGACAGAGCTTCTGGGCGACCGGCCGCTCGATGTGTTCCTGCTGCAATCGGTGGCCAACGGGATCGGCACGCTCCTGCTGCGCCGGCAGGCCGAGATCGCGCAGCGCCGCAGCGAGGCGCGGCTTGCCGCGACGCTCGCCGCGCTGCCCGATCTGGTGATGGAACTGGACGCCGCCGGCTGTTTCATGCGGTTCCACACGGGCTTTGACCCGCGCGCGGCCCGGACGCTGAGTGCGCCGCCCGACGCCCTGATCGGCCGCCCGCTCGAAGAGGCCACGACGCCCGAGGTGGCGCGTCTCCTGCGCGCCATGATGCAGCAGGTCGATCGCGACGGCCGGTCGGCCGCGCAGCGATATGCGCTCGACGGACCCGACGGCGCGCTCTGGTTCGAGGCGATCGCGACGGGGCTGGGCCCCGACCATCCCGGCGGGTCGCAGAGCTATCTGTTCGTGATCCGCGACGTGACCGACCGGATCCAGACCGAAGCCGCCCTGCGCGGCCGCGAGGCGCTGATGGACAGCCTGTTCCAGAAGGCGCCCTTCGGCATCCTGCTGCGCGACCTCGACAGCGGCAGGATCGTGGACGTGAACCCCTCTTTCCTGAGGTCGTCGGGCCGCCCGCGCGAGGCGCTGCTGCGGCGCAAGGCCGACCGGCTGATCCCCGCCGGCCAGCGCCGCGCCTTCGTGGCCGCCCTGCGCGACGTGGCCGAGACCGGCACCTTCGGCCCGCTGCCGACCGCCTTTGCCGCGGCCGGCGGCGGCACCTTTCCGGCCTCGGTCAGCGGCGTGCTGCACGGCAATGCCGACGGGCGCCGCCTGATCTGGACCTTTGTCGAGGACCTGACCGAACAGCACCTGCACGCCCGCGCGATCGAGGCCCGCAACCGCGAGGCGCAGGCGGCGCGCGACCGGTTCGAGGCCGCGATCGACGCCTTTCCCGACGGCTTTGTGCTGTTCGACGCCGACGGCAGGCTGGTCCATTTCAACAGGCAATACAGCCTCATGAACCCCGGCTTGCACGATCTGCTGCGCCCCGGCATCACCCATCACGACCTGCTGGCCGAAGGCTATCGGCGCGGCCTCTACCTGCGGGTTGACGGTGAGGACATCCGCGATGTCGATGACCTGCTGCGCCGCGGCGCCATGCTGTCGCCCGAGCGCGAGAGAGAGCTCGCGGATGGCCGCATCATCCGCGTGCAGGACAAGAGGATGCCTGATGGCGGCCTGGTCGGCGTGCGCACCGATGTCACCGAAAAGCGGCGTGCGGAATGGCGGCTGTCGAACGTGGTCGAGGGGGCGCAGGTCGGGACCTGGGAATGGGACATGACCACCGGCACCAATGTCGTCAATGAACGCTGGGCGGGGATGCTGGGCCGCACGCTCGCCGAACTCGAGCCTGTGACGATCGACACCTGGTCGGCCCTCGTGCATCCCGAGGACCGCGCGAACATCGAGGCACCGCTCGCAGAGGTCATCGCCGGCAACGACACCTCCTTCGAGACCGACTTTCGCATGCGGCATGCCGATGGGCACTGGGTCTGGGTGCAATCGCGTGGGCAGATCGTGCGGCGCGGCCGTGACGGGGCGCCGCAGATCATGGCCGGCGTGCATCTCGACGTGACCGCCCTGCGCGAGACCCAGTTGCAGCTCGAAGACACGATCCGCGGCGCGCAGGCGGGCACCTGGCAGCGCGATCTGGTCACGGGGCAGTACCTTGTTGACGAACGGGTTGCCGCGATCATCGGGGAGCCCCATGGCGAGGTGGCCACGCGCAACCACACCTTCTGGCTGGAACGGACCCATCCTGACGACAGATCCTTGCTGATCGCGCCTGTGTCAGCCCTGTCCGAGGCAAAGGACGGGCGGTTTTCGGTCGAATTCCGGTTGCGCCACCGGGCGGGGCACTGGGTCTGGGTGCTGTCGCGCGGCCGGATCAGGCGGTCAGGCGATGACAGACCGGCCCGGCAGTTGTCGGGCATCCTGATCGACATCAGCGAACAGAAGCAGCGCGAGGAGGCCCTGCGCGCGGCGCATGACGACCTGCAACGCGCCATGACCGCCCGCGACGCGGCCGAGAAACGCTTTTTCGACATCGCCGAGATCAGCGCCGACTGGTTCTGGGAGCAGGACGCCGACCTGCGCTTCACCTTCATCTCGGACAGTTTCGAACGCATCAACGGCGGGATGCGCCTGCATATCGGCAAGACCCTGCACGAGCTTGTGGCCGATAACCCCAAGGTGGGCCGCAGCGCCGACTGGGACGGGCTGTTTGCAAAGCTCGCGGCGCGCGCGCCGTTCCGCGACTTCGTCTTCCGGTCTTTCGGGTCGAGCGACAGTGACTACTGGGTGCGCATGAGCGGCAGTCCGTTCTTTGACAAGGACGGCAATTATGCGGGCTATCGCGGCGTCGGGTCCGATATCACCGCGCTGTTCAAGGCCAAGGAGCGTGCCGAAGAGCTGGCCACGCGCGACCCGCTCACCGGGCTGGCCAACCGCACCGCCTTTCAGGATCGGCTGCGCGCCTGGGTCAAGGATGCCGTCGCGCATGGCCGGACCGGGGCGGTGATGATGCTCGACCTCGACAACTTCAAGACGATCAACGACAGCTTTGGCCACGACGTGGGCGATGCGCTGCTGCGCCAGGTGGCCCAGCGCCTGTCGCAGGGGATCGGCCCGGACGACCTCATCGCGCGGCTGGGCGGGGATGAATTCACCCTGCTGCTGCCCGGCGCGCAGGCCGAGGAGGCGATGGATGTCGCCTGGGGGCTGATCGAACGTCTGGGGCAGCCGTTCGATCTGCGCGGGCAGAGCCTCTATGTCTCGGTGAGCATCGGCATCACCCGGTTTCCGCAGGATGCGCAATCCGGCGCGGACCTCTTGCAGAACGCCGATATCGCCATGTATCGGGCGAAATCCGCCGGGCGCAGCCAGTTCGCGATGTTCCATCCGGACTTGCGCGCCGAACAGGCCCGCCGCACCGACATGATCCAGGCGATGCACCGCGGCCTGCGTGAGGACCGGTTCCACCTTGTGCTGCAACCGAAATTCGACCTCGCCGCGCCACCCCGCATCGTCGGCGCGGAGGCGCTGCTGCGCTGGGTGGACCCCGATTTCCACGAGGTTCCGCCCGGCCAGTTCATCCCGCTGGCCGAAAGCGCCGGCCTCATCTTCGAGATCGACCTGATGGTCGTCACCCTCGCCGCCAGGCTGCTGGCGCAATGGGCGCCCAAGGGGATGGTCGTGCCTCTGGCGATCAACATCTCGGCGCAGAGCTTCCAGCAGGTCAGCATCGTGGACGAGATCCTCGGCCGGATCCGCGCCGAGGGGGTGGACCCGCGCCACCTCCAGCTCGAGATCACCGAAACCGCGCTCATGCAGCGGATCGAGGTGACGTTCCGCAACATCCGCAGGCTCCGCGAGGAGGGGATCGGCGTGGTGATCGACGATTTCGGCACCGGCTATTCCTCGCTCAGCTACCTGCAGCGGCTGCCGCTCGCGGGGCTCAAGATCGACCAGAGTTTTGTGGCAAAGCTCGGCCGCGACGATCCGGGGACCGAGGCGATCGTGCGCGCGATCCTGTCCATGGCCAGCGCCCTGGGCATGGACACGGTCGCCGAAGGGGTCGAGACGCAAGCGCAACTGTCCTGGCTGCGCGCGCAAGGCTGCGACACGGTGCAGGGCTATCTGCTGGGCAAGCCTATCGCCACGCAGGCCTTTGCCCGGCGGTTTCTGGACGCCGCGCCAGATGCACAACAGGATACAACATCGGGCGCGGCGCCGGTGTCCCGGCAGGCCCGCCGCAGGCGCGGCACCGCCGCGCCGGGCGGCTGACGCCCTGCCTCGCGGCCGCGGCCGCGGCCGGCACGACCGCGTGGACATCGATCCTCCACAGGACTTGGGATTGCGCGGTGCCCGGGTCGATGACCAGCGGCGACGGCTATGGGCGGGCCGCCCTTCCAGCCCCTTGTCCCGCGTCGGGATATCGCCGAAATTGCGCGGATGGAACAGCGCCCTCCCCTGCCCCGCCTGCGTATCAGGATCATCTTTGGCCAGACCGAAATGATGGGGCCGGGCAAGGCGGAGCTGCTCGAAAGGATCGACAGGACCGGTTCGCTCGCTGCGGCGGGGCGCGAGATGGGGATGAGTTACAAGCGCGCGTGGGAACTGGTCGGAACCCTGAACGCGATGTTCCGGGCCCCGGTGGTGACCAGCACGCGCGGTGGTCCGGGCGGGGGCGGTGCGGTGCTGACCGAGACGGGCCGCGAGGTGCTGCGGCTCTATCGCGCCTTCGAGGCAGAGGCGGCAGAGGCGGGCCACGCGCGGCTCGACGCCCTGTGCGACCTGCTGGCCGATATTCCCGGTGGAAAATAGCGCTTGCGCAGGAGGCATCCTCTCGGCGATATGTGTGGTGAAACATATCAGTTGGTGCTGCCCATGACTTTCCAGATCCGGCGCCGCGCATTTTTCGCCGGCCTCGCGGCCCTCGGCCTGCTGGCCGGTCCCCTGCTCGCGCAGGACGATGTGCCCGTGATCGCCGCCGCATCGGACCTGAAGTTTGCCGTGACCGAGATCGCCGCCGCCTTTGCGGCCGAGACGGGGATGCAGGTCGAGCTGTCGATGGGATCGACCGGCAATTTTGCCACGCAGATCCGCCAGGGTGCGCCGTTCCAGATGTTCATGGCGGCGGACGAACGCTTTGTCGCCGAACTTCATGCCGAAGGGCTCACCCGCGATGCGGGCACGCTCTATGCCGAGGGCCGCCTGGTCATCATGGTGCCGCATGGCTCTGCGCTGACGCCGGATGCGGCGCTCGACAATCTGGCGGAGATGCTGGCGGCGGGAACGCTGACCAAATTCGCCATCGCCAACCCCGATCACGCCCCCTATGGCATGCGCGCGCAAGAGGCGCTGGCACATCGCGGGCTCTGGGACGCGATCCAGCCGCATCTGGTGCTGGGCGAAAACGTGAGCCAGGCCGCGCAATTCGCGCTGTCGGGCAATGCCGAGGGCGGCATCATCGCCTATTCGCTGGCGCTGGCCCCGGAGGTGGCGGACCTGGGCGAGTTTGCGGTGATCCCGCACGACTGGCACGCCCCGCTGCGGCAACGCATGGCGCTGCTGGACAATGCGGGCCCTGTCGCCGAAGCCTTCTATGCCTACATGCAAACGTCCCCGGCGCGCGAGATCATGGCGCGCTACGGATTTGTCCTGCCCGAAGGGACCTGAGACCGCGATGGACTGGACCGCACTCTTTCTGTCGCTGCGCCTTGCGGGGTGGACAGTGGCGATCCTGTTGCCGCTGTCGATCCTCAGTGGCCGGTGGCTCGCCTATCACCGGTTCCGCGCCAAGGGGCTGGTCGAGGCCATGGTGATGCTGCCGCTTGTGCTGCCGCCGACGGTGTTCGGCTTTTACATGTTGCTCGCCTTCGGGCGCAATTCGCCGGTCGGTGACATGTGGTTGCGGCTGTTCGGCCATCAGCTTGTTTTCACTTTCGAAGGGTTGCTGGTCGCGTCGGTCATCTTCAACCTGCCCTTTGCGATCCAGCCGTCGCAACGCGGGTTCGAGGCGGTCCCGGTCGAGGTGCGCGAAGCGGCGGCCTGTTGCGGGCTCTCGCCCTGGCGGTCGCTGTGGAAGATCGAGCTGCCGCTGGCCTGGCCGGGCGTGCTGACGGCGATGGTGCTGGTGTTCAGCCATACGCTGGGCGAATTCGGGGTCATCCTGATGATGGGCGGGTCGATCCCCGGTGTGACCAAGACGATTGCGATTTCGATCTATGACCGGGTGCAGGGCTTTGACATGCAAGGGGCCGCGATCATGTCGGCCACGCTGGTGGCGATCAGCCTGGCCACGATCACGGCGACCTTCATGCTGTCGGCCCGCATCGGGCGGAGGCTTGGCTGATGGCGCCCGCGGTAATGGCACTCGATGCGATGGCGCCCGAGGCGATGGCACTCGAGGCGATGGCTCAGGCCACGGCGCCGATCCCGCTCGACTTCGCTTTCAGGGTCGAGCCGGGCGAGCTGCTGGCGCTTGTCGGCCATTCGGGGTCGGGCAAGACCACGGTGCTGCGCACCATCGCGGGGCTCTGGCGGCCAACGGTGGCGCGGGTCAGCATCGGCGGGCGCGGCTGGCTGGATACCGCAAAAGGTGTCGATCTTGCCGCGCACCGGCGCCGCGTCGGGGTGGTGTTCCAGAACTATGCGCTGTTCCCGCATCTGTCGGCGGCGCGCAATGTGATGGCGGCGATGGACACACCCGATCCGGCGGGCGCGGCGCGGTTGCTCGACCTCGTGAACCTGCACGGGTTGGGCGACCGCAGGCCCGCGCAACTTTCGGGCGGCCAGCAGCAGCGGGTCGCGCTGGCGCGCGCGCTGGCGCGTCAACCCGATGCGCTGCTCCTCGATGAGCCGTTCTCGGCGGTGGACCGCGCCACGCGCGAGAAACTCTACAGCGAAATCCTAGCGTTACGGGCGCATCTGAAGATGCCCGTGGTGCTTGTCACCCATGACATGAACGAGGCGCAGCTTCTCGCGGACCGGCTGGTGGTGATGGACAAGGGGCGTATGGTCTGCACCGGCACCACCGCGCAGGTGATGGCAGACCCCACCGCCCTGCGCGCGATGGGGATCCGCGAGGTCGCGGCGCTCTTGCCTGCGACCGTTGTCTCACACCTGCCCGACGGTCTGACCCTGCTCGAGACGCCCGCAGGCGCGCTCTTTCTGCCGCTGCTGGAGGCGGCGCCGGGCACCGTCGTGCGGGTCAGGATCATGGCCCATGACGTGATCCTGTCGCGCGCCCGCCCCGAAGGCCTGTCGGCGCAGAACATCCTCGCCGGCCGGATCACCCGGATCGTCGCCGGTCAGGGCCCGGCGGTCATGGTCCATATCGACGCGGGCGGGCACGAGATCCTCGCGCGGATCACCCGTCGCGCGGCCGAGACCATGGGCCTGCAGGTCGCGGACCAGGTGCACGCCATCCTCAAGTCCATGTCGGTGGCGCGCGACCACATCGCCGCCGGCGCGCCCGCACAAGGCGGGGACTGACCGGCCCGGCGATGGCGGCCAGCGCGGGTCACGAGATGGCCCTGTCGTAATCGGGCGGGCGGGCTTCGGGGCGGCTCAACGCCTGCCAACCTTGACTCAGACCGCGACGATGGGCGCAGGAGGTCGGGGCCCGTCACCCGGGCCGAGGCCGCTCACCGGGAGCGCGACGTGGCGGGCACCGGCCCCGCGCGCGGTGCGTCGCCAGCCGGCACAAGGCCGCGCAGCGTCACCTGACCGCCCTTGTGTCCGCCGCCCACGCGCATCCGCTGATCGGCGAGCGCCGGAAACTGCGCGCGCCAGTCGCGGTAACGGTCGTTTGTGACCACCCGCAGCCCGTCGCGCACGGCATGGGTCAGCAGCAGCGGGTCAGCCGGGGTGCCGCTCAGGCTCAGCGTGACCTGCGCCGGGTCAAGGCCGAGGCGCTGCGCCAGCTCAGGGCTCCCCATGTGCCGGTTCTCGAGCTTGTAGCCCGCATTTGCGTCGAAATAGACGATCGGCCCGTATCCGGCGTCCCGCAGGCTGTCGAGCACGCGGCGCAGCACCGCCAGCGACGGGCCGGCATCGGCATCCCAATGCATCACGTTCGACCCGTCCACGATGATCGGGCGCCCCTGCGCCACGACGGCGGGCCGCGCCGTCCGGCGCGCGCCGGCGCGTGAAAAAAGTCCGCCGAGCGCCCAGAGCAGGCTCAGCCCCAGAAGGGCCAGCAGCAGGGCGATGACCGGCGGCACAGTCTCGCGCGGGCCATGCACCAGAGCGCCAAAGGCCAGGATCACGAACAGGGCGAGGGGCAGGCCCGACAGGCGGCGCATCGCCTTGCCCTAGGCCTGGGTGCTGTCGGGGGGCACAGGGGCCCGCAGCGCCGCGATGACGTCGGCAAGCCCCTCGCGCCAGTCAGGCCGCGCGATGCCATAGTCGGCGGCGAGCGAAGCGCAGTCGAGCCGCGAATTGGCCGGGCGGCGTGCGGGGGTCGGATAGTCTGCCGTGGCGATGTCGCGCACCGCCACCGGCAGCCCTGCCTGCGCAAAGATCGCGCGGGCGAAGCCGGCCCAGGTAACATCGGGAGCGCCGGCAAAATGACAGGTGCCGCTGCGGCCTGTCCCGGCGACATGCGCCCGACCGATCTGCAGCAAGGCCGCCGCAATCGCGGCCGCCGGGGTCGGCCCGCCGGTCTGGTCCGCCACGATGTCGATGCTGTCGCGCGTGGCGCCCAGCCGTAGCATGCTGCGCACGAAATTGCTGCCATGGGCGGAAAAGACCCAGGAGGTGCGCAGGATCACATGCGCCCCGCCCGCCCCACGGATCGCCTCTTCGCCCGCGCGCTTGCTGTGGCCATAAACCCCGAGCGGCCCGGTCGGCGCGTCCGGCGTCCAAGGCGTCGCGCCGCTGCCGTCAAAGACATAGTCCGTCGATATATGCAGGAACGGCAGGCCAGCCGCCGCACAGGCCCGCGCCATCGCAGCGGGGGCCGCGGCATTGACAAGATGGGCGAGGTCGGGCTCGCTCTCGGCGCGGTCCACGGCGGTATAGGCGGCCGCGTTGATCACCACATCAGTCGCACCGGCCCGCGCGGCAATGGCGGCGGCGCAGGCCGAGGGGTCGGCCAGATCGGCCTCCTCGCGCCCCAGCGCAAGGAGAGGGAGGCCCTGCCGTTCGGCAAGGCCCCTGACTTCGGTTGCCACCTGGCCAGTCCGGCCGAACATCAACACGCGCACTGCCATCCTCCGCCATGGACTGCGGTGAGTTATGACCATTTCCGCGGGCGCGCGCCAGCCCGGCCGTGCGATGGCGTCCTGCCGGGCGGACCGGCGCCTTGCGTCGTCAATAGTCAGTTTCGATCAGCAGACCGCCGCACTCATAGGCCACCGCCGCCGCAGTCAATTGGTTGTTCATCATGAGGCGAGGGGCCAGAACCTGCCCGGCGGGCGGCAGATCAGCCGTCGCCTCGTAGGCATAGACAGCGCCGGTTTCGTCATTCGTGACCTCGAAGAACACCGACGATGCAGCCGGGTCGCATTGCATGACAAGCGTGATGACACCGCCCGTGACCAAAGGGAATGCCGCGCCGAGGTCCACCAGAGTTGGCACTCCGCCGCCAATCGTCTTGTGCATGATTTGCCAATTGGTGTGCGCGGCGCTGTCAAAGCCCAGCCCTATCCCGGCGTTGATGTTGTTCAATACCCAACTGCCATTGGGCGCAACGTTCCCGGCATTCAGGCCAAAGAAGCCGATCCCGGTCGCCTGTAGCGCCACCAGAGAGATTCTGGTCGCGAACAGAAACCCGCCGGTCCCAGCGACAGATCCGCGCAGACAGACCGAGACGCCAGGATGGTTGCCGCATGGCGCATATGCTGTCGCGGCCGAGGTTGTTCGCCAGCGGCGCATGGTGGCGGCAAGGCTGCCCGAGCCTATCCCCTGCACGGAGTTTGTCCCGGTGCTGTTGATGTTCATCCCGATTCCGTTGACTGTGCCAGCAGCCCAAGGTGTCCACGACGCCTGCCTTTTCCACGCCACATGCGACTGCACCGGAAACCCGCGCCCATCCGGCGTCATGGTCTCGAGGCGCGGCGCCCCGGCGCGGGTGCGGGCGTAGAGCTTGATTTCCCCGGCAGCCGGGGCAGCCGGCAAGGCCGCCTGCGATCCCAGTTGCACCGGTTCGGCAAAGCCGACCTGCCCGCTCGCCGCGCTGATCCGCATCGCCTCGGTATAGCTTGCGCCGTCCGGGCTGACCTTGAAGGAGAAATCATCGTTGGCCAGCAACCCGATCAGCGCGCGGGTGCTGAACCCCGTCTTGAAGGCAAAGGCGGCATCCGCGCCGGCGCTGGCCTTGTTCACCGTGGCCTCCACACCCGCGCCCGCATGGTTGAACAGCACCGCCGGCGTATTGACCGACAGACGGTTGGTGGCGTCGGCCGTGGCCCCGCCGAGCCCCAGCACCTGCGCCACCAGGTTCGCCTGCGGCATGGAGACGGTCGTCACCGCATTGGCATAGGTGACGGTCGGCGTGTTGAATACGGTCGTCCCCCCCGCCCCGGCCGTGGCAGAGCCGACATTGACCACCGTCACCGACCCCGACACGCCCCCGGTGCCGAGGTTCACCGTCTTGGTCGTGCCCGATGTTGTCGCGCCGTTGCCCAGGCCATAGGTGGCGGTGCCGGCGCTCGTCCCCAGCGAAGCGGTGGCGGACGCCACGGTGACAGTGCCGGCGAATGTCTTGTTGCCGGTAAAGGTCTGGGTGCCCGCAAGCCCGGCGAGGACGGTGTTCGCATCGGGCAGGGTCAGGATGCGGGTTGTCCCGGTGCTGATCGCACCTGCGTCAAAGCGTGCCTTGCGGGTCGGATCGACATCGTCGGTCAGGGTGAAATCCGCATCCGGCACGTCACCGCCACCACCGCCGCCGCCGCCGGTGCTCAGCACCGTCCAGCCGGCGGCGGTGCGCACCACAAAGACGGCCTCGTCGGCGACCCAGACCAGCCAGCCTTCCTGCGCGATGATCTGCGTCCAGCCACCGTCCGTCGCCAGCGCGATGTTGCCGTCCCAGCCGGTCCAGTCCGCGCTGCCGCCCGTGGCCACGATATAGCGCGCACCGTCCGGCGCGGCTGCGGGGGGAAGCGCGAGGTCGCGGTCCACGACCACCATCTGCACCAGCGCATCGAGCCGGCGGATCGCCTCGTTGTGGGTGACGTGCTTTTGCGCCTGTGAGGGCTGGATATAGGGCAGGTCGAGGTTGGGGGACGTGTCAGGCATCGTGGAACTCCCGGGGGGCAAATCTGCGCCCGAACCTTCCATCAATTCCTTGCCGCGCCGCTAGAGCACCGTCCCGCGCCGCGCGCAACACCCCCTGCGGGGCTCAGGCCGTGCCCAGCCGCTGCCCCACGCCCGCGCGCCCCTGCAACGCGCGCCACCAGCCCTCGTTGTCGAGATACCAGCGCACCGTGCGCGCCAACCCTTCCTTGAGCGTAACCGAGGGGCGCCAGCCGAGATCGGCCCTGATCCGGCTGGGGTCAATGGCATAGCGCAGGTCATGCCCCGGCCGGTCGGCCACAAAGGTGATGAGGTCCGCATGCGGCGCGCCCTGCGGCCGCAGGTCATCGAGAATGGCACAGATCATCCGCACGATGTCGATGTTGCGCGCCTCGTTCTCGCCGCCGATGTTGTAGCGGCAGCCGACCGCGCCGCGTGTGAGCACGGTAAGCAGCGCATCGGCGTGATCCTCGACAAAAAGCCAGTCGCGCACATTCTCGCCCTGCCCGTAAACCGGGATCGGCGCGCCCGCCAGCGCCCGCAGGATCACCACCGGGATGAGCTTTTCGGGAAAGTGGAAGGGTCCGTAATTGTTGGAACAATTGGTCATCACCACCGGCAGGCCATAGGTCTCGTGCCAGGCGCGCACCAGATGGTCGCTCGCGGCCTTCGAGGCCGAATAGGGGCTGTTGGGGGCATAGGGCGTGTCTTCGGTGAACTGGCCCGTGGGGCCGAGGCTGCCGAACACCTCGTCGGTCGAGATATGGTGAAAGCGGAAAGTCTCGGGCCGCCCCTGCGCCTGCCAATAGCCGCGCGCCGCCTCGAGCAGGTTGAAGGTGCCGGTGACGTTCGTCTCGATAAAGGCGGCAGGGCCGTCGATCGAGCGGTCAACATGGCTCTCGGCCGCCAGATGCATCACCGCATCGGGCTTGTGCGCGGCAAGGATCCGGTCGAGCGCGGGGCGGTCGCGGATATCCGCATGTTCGAAGGCATAGCCGCGCGCGCCCGCGACCGAGGCCACATTGTCAAGACAGGCCGCATAGGTCAGCGCATCGAGGTTCACCACGCTGTGCCCCGCCGCCACCGCCTGCCGCACCACCGCAGAGCCGATAAAGCCCGCGCCACCCGTCACCAGGAGCTTCATGCCACGCCCTCATATGTAAAGGGCGACACCACCTGCGCGAGCAGGGGCGCGGCGGCATCCTTGACGCTCAGCACCGCGCCCTGCGTGTCGAACCCCCAGTCGATCCCGATCGCGGGGTCGTCGAACCGCACCGCGCCATCGCATTCGGGCGCGTAGTAATCGGTGCATTTGTAGATGATCTCGCTCTGCGGGGCGAGCGTGGCAAAGCCATGCAAGAACCCTTTGGGAACAAGAAGTTGCCGGCCATTCTCGGCCGAAAGCTCGACCGCGACCCAGCGTCCGTATGTGGGCGAGCCCCGCCGGAAATCGACGGCGACGTCAAGGATCGCACCACGCCCGCAGCGCACCAGCTTGTCCTGCGCATGGGGCGGCGCCTGATAGTGCAGGCCGCGCACCGTGCCGGGCTGACCGGACAGCGAATGGTTGTCCTGCACGAAGTCAAGGTCGAGCCCGCGCGCCGCCATCACCCGGCGCGACCAGCTTTCCGAGAAAAAGCCGCGCGCATCGCCATGCCGCGCAGGGGTCAGGATCAGCACGCCGGGCAGGCTGGTCTCTTCGATCTGCACGATGGGCGGTCCCTGTCCGGTGGCTTTGCCGACCGATTATCAATCGCGCGGGCTGCTGTCACCCCCGCAAGCAGGTCGTCCGCGCAATGCGGACTTGATCCCCCCGGACCTAGCTGCGTAAGAAGGTTAAAGTTGCGCGCGAATTGGCCCGTCACCGCAACATTTTGTGATTTTCACGGTATATGTGATAGATCTAGGGGCGTCACACGCACCACAGGGAGACATCGGTGGAAGTCAGGCACGAGCGGCCCAACCCGGATACAGAGTTCAGGCTGCGCGCGCCGCTCACGCTCGGCCTGCCGGATGGTGATGTCTACCAGATCACCCAATGGTCGCTGCGCGCCGTCTATGACCGCAGGCTCGCGGGCCATGACCTGAGCCAGATCATCCTGTCGATCCCGTTTCAGGGGGTCAGCATCTCGTTTCCCGCAGCCTTGGTGCCGGGCGATACGTCGGATGAGTTCCTGTTTGTCGGGCTCGACGGGCGGCAGCGCGAGATCCTCGCGCTGTTCTACGGCAACCTGCTGACCGGGCGGATGGCCTCGACCGACCAGATCATCACCTCGCTCGACACGCCGGTCGATCTGGTCCCGATGGAGGAAACCCCGGCCGAACGCGCCGCCGACCCGGCTGTCACCGCCCCGCGCAAGGCCCGCATCATCGGCCATCTGGGGGTCTATGCGGCGATTTTCCTGTTGCTGCTGGGCTACCTCGCCTCTCTGGCCGTCGCGCGGCTGAACCATATCCCCGTCTATGCCGCGCGGATCGAGGCGCCGCTGATGCCCGTCACCTCGCCGCTGGCGGGCCAGATCACCCAGGTGCTCGCCACCCCCGGCAGCAAGGTCGCGGCGGGCGATCCGCTGGTCAATGTGGACGGGCTGGTGGTGGTCGCCCCGGCCGACGGGCAGGTGGCCTCGCTGGCCGTGACGCCGTCGCAGTTCATCGGCTCTGCCACACCGCTGCTGATGGTCGAGCGCGACGAGCCGCGCCATGTGCTGGCCTTTCTCGACCCGGCCCATGCGCTCAACGTCTGGCCGGGGATGCGCGCGACCGTGACCCATATGGAGGGTGGCCGGCAGGTCAGGCAGGCCGCGACCGTGCAAAGCGTCACCGGCGACGGCGACTTTGAAACGGCCGAGATCCGGGTGATCCTGCGCCTTGACGGGCTCGACGCCGCCGCGAGCCGCGATCTTCTGACCGACGGGGCGCCGGTCGATGTGCGGCTCAAACGTGACCGTGTGCGGCGGTTCTTCGGCTTTGGCCCTAAGGCACCCGAACGGGCAGCACCCGAACCGGCAGCGGCAGAGCCTGCGCCCGACGACGCCGCGCCGCCGCCGCAATAGCGCCATGCCCGGCACCCCGCCCAGCGGCTACCCCTTTGAAAAGGCCATCGCCCGGCACCTCGCTGACCTGAGCGGCCCGGCCCCGCGCGGGCGCGCGAAATATACGGACCGGTTCCTGCTGCAACTGGCGCTGATCGTGACGATCCTCGCCATTCTCGCGATCCTCACGCCCAACCGGTTCTTTGAGCCCTCGCTGGTGCATCTGACCGTGGTGCTGGGCGTGCTCGGCATCTGGCGCTTCGGCTGGTGGCTCAACCATGCGCTGCGGGCGGAATATTACCGCCGCAGCCTGTGGCCGCCCAAACGCGCGCAGGCGCAGGCGCTGTGGCGATCGGGCTGGCGGCCGCGCCGCCTGCACATACAGATGACCACCTACCGCGAGGAACCCGCGATCACCCGGCATGTGCTCGCCTCGATCCTGTCGCAGGTGCGGCGCGAGGCGATCCCGACCTCGATCTGGGTCGGCACCGGATCGGCGGGCGACGAGGCGGTGATCCACGACTTTGTCCGCGCCCATGCCGCAGACCTGTCCAGCCCCGCTTGCGAGATCACCATCGTGCGCCAGAACCAGCCGGGCAAGCGGATGGCGATCGGGCTGGTGCTGCGCGGCATGACGCGGCAGGGGGTAGAGCCTGACGATCTGGTGATCTTCATGGATGGCGATGCGGTCTATGGGCCTGATGTGCTTGAGAAAACCCTCTCGCTGTTCGGCACCGACCCCGCGTTGCAGGCGCTCACCACGGATGAAGAGGTGATCTGTTTCGGCCCGGACTGGATCGGAAGCTGGCTCAGGATGCGCTTTGCCCAGCGCCGGCTCGCGATGCAGTCGCATGCGGTGTCCGACCGTGTCCTGACGCTCACCGGGCGGTTTTCGGTGTTCCGCGCGCGCCATATCATCGACCGCAGCTTCATCCGCACGATCGAGGCCGACCACCTTGACCATTGGCTCTGGGGGCGGTTCCGCTTTCTGTCGGGCGACGACAAATCGACCTGGTATCACCTGCTCGCCCGCGGGGCCAGGATGACCTATGTGCCTGATACCACTGTCTATACCATCGAGGTGATCAAGGGCAGCGGGATCAACCGCATGGTCGAGAACTTTCGCCGCTGGTCAGGCAACATGCTGCGCAACGGCAGCCGCGCCATGGCGCTGGGGCCACGGGCGATGCCGGCTTTCATCTGGTGGTGCATCGTCGATCAGCGCATCGCGATCTGGACGATGATGGTGAGCCCGGTGCTTGCCTTTTACGGCACGCTGATCGACCCGCTCTATCTCATCAACGTGATCCTGTGGGTGGTGGCATCGCGGCTGGCGCTGGTGATGGTGCTCTACACCCACGCGCGCCGGCCCGAAATCGCCTGGCCGTTCATTCTTTATTTCAACCAGATCATCAACGCTGTCGTGAAAATCTACATGCTGTTCCATCTGGCCAAGCAGCGCTGGTTCAACCGCGGCAACCAGAGCGCTCAGGCCGGGGTGGGGCGGCGTCTGCGTGACCGGGTGGCGATGTTCCAGATGGTGACGACGGTGACGCTATTTGTCACCGTGCTGGGCATCTATGCGGGGGTGCTGCCCTTTCCCTTCTGAAACGCAAAGGGCCACCCGGACGGCCTGCGCCCGGATGGCCCGATGGTCAGACGCGCCGCGCGTCAGGCAAAGCTGATCTGGTCCCAGACAGACTGCACCGCGTCCAGCGTCTCGCCCAGGCCGGTGACGGCAATGGACATGTCCGCGATCGAGATCATCACCGCGCCGCTTTCGCCCAGGCTCATGTTCGAGGCAAGGAAATCGGTCGCTGCAAAGGTCGCGTCGAGCAGCTTGAGCCCCGACAGGTCGATCCGGTCGATGCCGAATTCGAAATCGGTGATGACATCGGCAAAGGCGCCGAGGTCGGCGATGCGGAACACGAATGTATCCGTCCCCTCGCCACCCGTCATGGTGTCGCTGCCGGCCCCGCCGCGGATGATGTCGCTGCCGGTGCCGCCGTCGATCACGTCGTCGCCCTTGCCACCGTCGAGCGTGTCATTGCCCTCGTTGCCAAAGATGAAATCGTCACCCTCGCCGCCAAAGACCAGATCGGCGCCACCATTGCCGCTCAGCGTGTCATGGCCTGTGCCGCCATAGACCATGTCGTAGCCCGCGCCACCGGTGATCAGGTCGTCGCCGCTGTCGCCGTAAAGCACGTCCTTGCCGTCGCCACCGTCGATCTCGTCGGCGTCGATGCCGCCATAGATCGTGTCATCCCCGGTGCCGCCGACCAGAACGTCGAGCCCGTCGCCGCCGTAGATCATGTCGTTGCCGGTGCCGCCATCGATGCTGTCGTCGCCCGTATCGCCATAAAGCTTGTCATCGCCGTCATCGCCGCGGATCACGTCATTGCCCTTGCCGCCATAGACAAGGTCGATGCCGCTGCCACCCTCGATGGTGTCGTCGCCCGCGCCGCCATGCAGCAGGTCGTCACCGACCCCGCCGAACACCTGGTCATTGCCGGTGCCGCCATAGATCGCGTCGGCGCCATCGTCGCCATAAAGGGCGTCATGACCGGCACCGCCATAGATCTGGTCGTCGCCGATGCCGCCGCCCATCAGGTCGGTGCCCGCACCGCCATACATCCGGTCATCGCCACCGTCGCCGAACATGGCGTCGTTGCCGTTCTTGCCCCACATCGCGTCCTGGTCGGCGCCGCCAAACATCCTGTCGCCGCCATTGCCGCCATAAAGGTGGTCATTGCCCTCATCGCCATAAAGCGAATCATTGCCGTTGCCGCCATAGAGCGTGTCCTTGCCGGCCCCGCCATTGATGACATCATTGCCGTTGAAGCCATAGATGGTGTCGTTGCCGCCCTGTCCCGACATCCTGTCGCCAAAGACGCCGCCAAAGATCAGGTCGTCATCCTCGGTGCCGGCAAAGAACCCGATGCGCGCCGTCGTCGCGTTGAGTTTTGCGGTAAAGGCGGTCAGCGAATCGGTCGCATCCGCGCTTTTCTGCTTGAAGCCGAAGCCCTGTTTCATTGTCTCTCTCCAGTTTCAATTTCCGGCAGGGGCACTGCACGGGTCAGTCGCACGGGGACCATCCCCGGAAATTCAGTCACCAGCCGATGCCTTGCACCGACAGGGGTTGTGCGGCGCGGCTGCGAAACAGCCGAGCCACGTCGATCACGGGTTGCGTGAGGGTCGCCACCAGCTTGCGGTAGGTGTCGTTCGCATGGGTCACGATCACCGCGTCAGAGCCGGCCACCGCATCGGCGGCATCAGCGCGCAGCATCCCCGCAAGGCGCGGCGCCAGGTCGCGCAGACCGGGCGCGGCGTGCTTCACATAGGACAGTTGCGCCTCGATCCGGGTCTCGGCCGTCACCGCGGCGTCATGGGCCACCACTTCGACCCCCTGCGCCAGCAGAGCCGCGATCACGTCGAGGATCGGCGATTCGCGCAGGTCATCCGTGCCTTGCTTGAACGCGAGGCCCAGCACCGCGACGCGGCGCGCGCCGGTGCGCCGCACCATCGCGATGGCCTCGTCCACCTGCGCGCGGTTGGACACGTCAAGGTTGGAGATCATCGGCAGGTCCACGCCCATCTCGGCCGCCAGATGCGTCACCGCACGGACCTCCTTGGGCAGGCAGGACCCGCCATAGGCGAAACCGGGCTTGAGGTAATAGGGCGAAAGGTTGAGCTTGGTATCCTGGACAAAGATGTCCATCACCGCATGGCTGTCCACCCCCATCGGCTTGCACAAACGCCCGATTTCATTGGCAAATGTGACCTTGGCCGCGTGCCAGACATTATCGACGTATTTCACCGTTTCGGCCACGTCGATGGTGGTCTGGATGATCTTGTCGTCGATGGGTTCATAGATCCGCGCGACCACGGCCGCCGCGCGCGGGTCGGTCGCGCCGATCACCGTCTTGGACGGCGCGTGGAAATCCGCGATGGCCACGCCTTCGCGCAGGAACTCGGGGTTGAAGGCCACGCCGAAGTCGAGCCCGGCGACCTTGCCCGAGGTGCGCTCGATCTCGGGCACCATGACGCCCATCGTCGTGCCCGGCGGGATCGAGCAGCGCATGACCACGACGTGATAGTCATCCTTGCTCCGCAGCGCCGCGCCGATCCGGCGGGCGACGGTCACGATATGGCTGAGGTCGCAGCCGCCATCGGCGGCGGTGGGCGTGCCGACCGAGACAAAGGTCACATCGGTGTCGCGCACCGCCTGCTCGAGGTCATCGGTCGCGTCGATCAGCCCCGCCGCGACCCCCTCGGTCAGCGCCGCGTCGAGCCCCGCCTCATGCAGCGGCGCACGGCCTTCGCGGATGCAGGCGATCTTGACCGGGTCCACATCGACCCCGATCACCCGATGCCCCAGAGAGGCGAGACAGCCGGTCGAAACCGCACCGACATAGCCCAGCCCGACCACCGACACCGCCACATGCGAATCGACGACGGAAAAGGGGAGATAGGCGTTCGGCCTTGGTTGGTGCAACATGGTTTACCCGTGATTTCGGACTTCTGATGCGCCCAAAATCACGGTTAAAAATGTCTTAACTGCGGCCCGGATCGGACCGACTTGGGGAGTCATTAAGGTTAATGAATGTTAACCTTTTGCCCCGCATCCTGGCGTCAGAGGCTGTCACGCTCCAGATTGAGCCAGCCGATCTCCTCGGCCGACAGGCGCAGCCCCACGCCCGGCAGGCTCGACGCGATCTCGCCGGGACTGCGCGGGCCGATCAGCGCGAGCGAGGGAAAGCTCTGCCCCAGCACCCAGGCGGTCGCGATGTTATGCGCCGACACTCCATGCCGTGCCGCCAGCGCCTCGGCGCGCGCGCGGCGTTCGGCATTGGCGGGGCTGCCGAAACAGGTCTCGGGCGCGGTGTCGGCGGGCAGCCGGTCACGCAGTGCGGCGGGCAGGAAATAGCCGCGCGCCTGGCTCGACCAGGACAGGTGGACAGACCCGCTGTCCCGCAGAAACGCCAGCGTTTCCGGCGTGTTGGAGGTGATGCAGCCGGCCCAGACCGGCTTTTCCATCACCGCGAGCGACAGGTTGTTGTTCAGGATGCGCATCGGCTCTAGCCCATGCGCCGCAGCATAGGCATTGGCCGCGGAAAAGCGCGCAACCGACCAGTTCGACCCGCCAAAGATGCCGATCCGCCCCGCCCGATGCAGCGCGTTCAGCGCTTCGACAAACTCGCCCACCGGCACATCCGGGTTGTCGCGGTGCATGATGTAGATCGGCGCATGGGTCAGCCCCAGCCGGTCGAGCGAGATCGCAAGCTGCGCCTCGATCGCGCGCGGGGTGCAATAGGGCGTATGCGCGCCCTTGGCGATCACCACCACCTCTTCCGCCACGCCGCGCGTGCGGATCCACTCTCCCAGCACCGTCTCGTGCAGACCCGCACCATAGACAAAGCCGGTGTCGAACGCGTTGCCCCCCGCCTCCATCCAGGTGTCCCAGACCACGGCGCCCTCGCCCAGCGTGCCGCGATTGTCGCAACCGATGATGAGTTGCGACACCGGCCGCGTCAGGCCGGGCAGCGTGACCTTTGGCATCGCGGGCAGGCCCTTGGGCAGCAGGCCTGGCAGCTTGCGGCTGGTCGCCGGCAGTTCTGGCAGGGTCCTGTAGCCCAGTTCCGCCCGCCAACGGTCGAGCGTGGCATTGTTGCCGATGCTGTCGGCGGGTGTCATCGCGGGATGCGGCGCGGCGGTCAGGCCATCGGCCACAGCGCGGCTCGCCACTTCGGCCTCGAAGGTAAAGAGATGTTCGGGGTGGCGCAGCACTTCGGTCCGGGTCTCGGCCCCGACGGTGACATGCAGCGTGGCATCCGAAGGCCCGGCATTGCGCCCCGGCACCCAGGGGTCGTCGAGCACGATCTGCCCTTCGCTGCCTGTGATCACCGCGCGGTTGTCCATGCTCTGCGCGACGGCGACCGCGATTTCGGCCGTGACGCCCGAGGCGAAGGACAACAGCGCATGCGCCACCGCATCGACGCCCGTGGGCGCCAGCCGCCCCACCGCCTTGACCGCGACCGGGTCGGCAAAGGGCGCACCCAGTGCCGCCCCCGCCACCAGCCGGGCGAGCGAGGCCGGGTAGCCGCCGACATCGAGGATCGCGCCGCCGCCCAGCGCAGGGTCATGGAGCCGCGAGCCGGCGTTGAAGGCGGCGTTGAAGCCGAAGCGGGCACTGACATGCTGCACCGCGCCGATTTCCCCCGCCGCGATGATCGCCAGCATCCGCGCGATCTGCGGATGGCAGCGGTACATGAACGCCTCCATCCACAGCCGCCCCTCCTGCGCCGCGACATCGGTCACGGCCACCACCTCGGCCGCGGTCAGCCCGCCGGGCTTTTCGCATAGCACCGCCTTGCCCGCGCGCAGCGCCATGATCGACAGTTCGGCATGCCAGGGATGCGGGGTGGCGATATAGACGGCGTCGATGTCGGGGTCGGCCACGAGTGCGGCGTAGCTGTGATGCCGCTTGTCCGGCGCAATGCCATAGGCATCGCCAAAAGCCGCCCGCCGCCCCGCGTCGCGGCTGGCGATGGCCACCAGCACGCCCGAGGCCGCCCCGGCCAGCCCATCGGCAAAGTTATGCGCGATGGCGCCCGGCCCGATGATGCCCCACCGCGTCTGTGCCATGCCCGTTTCCCCCGATGATTGCATCCCCGCGCCACTGTTCAAGTGGTAGGCATCACGCCCCGTCCTGGCAAGCGGCGCATGGCGGGTGACAGCCCCGCAGACACATCCGCGTCAGCCCTCCTCTTCGCCTTGACCCGACGCGATTGTTACCGCTAAGCCATCATCATCAAAGAAAGAAAGCAGACCCATGCGCGACGCGACCAAGGCACGGCTGACGCTCAGTCAGTTGGACACGCCGCAAACCGACCATGCCCCCGAACGGGACATCGACATCCTGTCGTTTCTGCGGGCGTTGTGGCGAGGCAAGGTCTGGATCATCCTGTTCGGACTGATCGGGCTGGCCCTGGGCTTCAACCAGGCCTACCGGGTCGCGGTGCCGCTATACAAGGCAACGGCGCAGATGGTGGTGCAGGTCAACAACGAACCTGTCGTCAATCTCGATACGGTCATCTCGGGTGTGTCGGGTGATGAATACTCCATGAACACCGAAATGGAGATAATCCGCTCAACGGCCCTGATCGGACGGCTGGTCGATCAGCTCGACCTCGTGAGCGACCCCGAGTTCAACCCCTACCTGCCCCGCCAGGAGGTCACCACCCTTGGCGACCTGCCCCGCATGGCCCTGTCCCGGGCCCGAGATCTGGTGATGGGCCCGCCCCCGCTGCAAGAGCCAGACACGACACCCGACCCGGCCACCATCCGCGATGACACCATCGCCGTGGCACAGGGGGCCTTTACGGCTGAAACGATGCAATGGTCGTATATCTTTACCATTTCGGCGGTCACGCAGGACCCCGAAAAGTCGGCCCTGCTGGCCAATACGCTGGCGCAGATCTACCGCGACGATCAGATCAGCATCAAGGTCGAGGCGACGCAGAACGCGGCCATCTGGTTGTCCGAACGTGTGTCGGCCCTGCAGGTGGAACTGGAAAACCGCCAGAACGAGATCAACGACCTGCGCTCCAATGCAACGCTGATCAGCCCCGAGGCGCTGGACGCGCTCAACCGTCAGGCCATCGACCTGCGCAGCAGGTTGTCCGAAGAACAGTCTCGCATCACCCGCCTCGCCGATCAGATGGACACGCTGAAGGCCGCTGCGGCGACCGACGATGCGACCGTCAAGGCCGCGACCGCGGGGGACAGCCAACTCGACGCGATCCTTGCCTCCGTGACCCGTGGCGAGGACGGGGCGCAAACGCGGTTTGACCGGCGGTTTGACCAGATCATCGCGCAGGGCCAGATCGAACTGGACCGCGCGCGTTCGCAGGAGGCTGCGTTTCTGGCTTCGGTCGAGCGCCTGACCGTTCAGATCGACACGCAATCCGCAAACCTCGTGCGTCTGCAACAGCTCGAGCGCGAGGCCGACGCAACGCGCGTCCTTTACGAAACATTCCTGACCCGGCTCAAGGAAACCACGGTCCAGCAGGGCGCGCATCAGGCCGACAGCCGAATCCTGTCTGCCGCCACATCGGGCTATCAGGTCGCGCCCCGGCGGATGCTGATCCTCGGGTCGCATATTCTTGTGGCCCTCCTCGCAGGGACCGGACTCGTGCTCTTGCGCGAGATGCTGCAAAACACCGTCCGCTCGCCTGATGAGCTCGAAAGGCTGACCGGCCGGACCGTGCTGGGCCAGATCCCCGTCATTCCGGCGCGCGGCCGGGTGCAGACGATCCGTTACCTGATCGACAAACCGACCTCTGCTGCGGCCGAGGCCGTGCGCAACCTGCGTACCTCGGTGCTGCTGTCCAATGTGGACAACCCGCCTCGCGTCATCATGTCCACCTCCTCGGTGCCGGGCGAAGGCAAGACGACGCTCGCCATCGCGCTGGCGCAGAACCTCGCCGGGCTGGGCAAGAAGGTGCTGCTGGTCGAAGGCGACATCCGCCGCCGCACCTTCGACGCCTATTTCCCGCAGATCGTGGGCCAGGACGGCATTCTCGCGGTCGTGTCGGGCAAAACCCCTCTGGCCGAGGCGGTGCGCCATTTGCCGGACATGGGGATCGACATCCTGATGGGCGAAAAATCGACGGTCAACGCGGCGGATGTGTTTTCCTCCGAAAGCTTCCAGACCACGCTCGACACGATGCGCGCGGCCTATGACTATATCATCATCGACACCCCCCCCGTGCTGGTCGTCCCCGACGCGCGGGTGATCGGGCCGCTGGTCGATGCGGTCGTCTATACCGTGCGCTGGGACAACACGCCGCGCGCGCAGGTGCAAGAGGGGCTGAAACAGTTCCGCTCGGTCAATATCCCCGTAACCGGGCTGGTGCTGTCGCAGATCAACCCGCGCGGGATGAAGCGGTATGGCTACGGCGACCAATATGGCGCCTATTCCCGCTATGCGCGGGGCTACTACGACAGCTAGGCGGCCTCGACAGTCCGGCGGGGGCGCTCGCTACTGCGTCGCCGCCGCCACCGAGCCCAAAAGCGAGGGGATCGACTGCTGGATCGTGCGGTTCCACACCGTGATCGGCTGGGTCTCGATAAAGATGATGTCATCGGGCCGCATCAGGAACTGCGTGGCCAGCGTAAAGTTGACCGCATTGCGCGCGTCCAGATGCCAGGCGGTCACCGCGCCGAATTCGGCCGGATTGGTCGAGGGGCGCAGGACATAGATCTGCGCCGGGTTCCCGGTCGAGGTGTTGAAGCCGCCGCTGTCATAGAGCACATCCGCAAGGCTCGCCTGCTGGCCATAGGGCAGCGCATAGCGGCTCTGCCGCGTCACCTCACCCGCCAGATAGACATAGTCGCGCTCCTCCGCGCCCAGCTCGCGCCGGGCCATGAAGTTGCTGCGCTGCTCGTCCAGCGCCGCGCGGCGCAGCCCGATCTCGGCGCCGAGTTCGTTCAGCGCCTGCGTCCGGTCGGCGCGGCGCAAGCCGATCAGATTGATCTGCTGGGTGTAATATTCCAGAGCCCTGTCAAGGTCATAGCTGGTATCGACATAGACCGCATCCCCCGCGGCAAGGGTCGTGTTTTGCAGGCCGGGCTGGGCATAGAAATCAGCCAGCGGGATCTGGTAGAGCGTGCCGTCACGGTAGATGCGGATCGAGGCGAACTGGGCATCGCGCGCGGTGATCCCGCCGGCGACGGTCAGCGCCTGCCCGAGGTTGAGCGTGTTGAGCGTGATCGGCACCAGCGCCGGATTGCCGACATTGCCGCCCACCGACACCCGCTTGGAGTTGAAGCCCGTGACCTCGAGGCTGAAGGTCGGGTCGATCCCGCTTTCGATCATCCGCTGGAACACCGCCGCCTCGGCCTGATCGAGCGTCAGCCCCTCGAGACGCAACGCGCCGATCTCGGGGATCGCGATCGCGCCATCGTCGCGCACGGTATAATCGTTGCGCTGCCCTTGCGACGGCAGCGCGCCGGTCAGGTCCTGCACCGCGTCGCTCTGCCCGCGCGTGGCCAGCCGCAGCACATCGCCCACGCCGATCCGGTAGGGCACCGCGCCCGCATCGGGCGGCGGGCGCAGTTGCAGCGTGCCGGGGTTCTGCTGCGGGATCACCGGCGCCTCTGGCAGCGTGCCCGCGCCCCGCGGGCTGCCGCCGCCAGCGGTGACCGAGAACACCTCGGGCAGGCTGCGCGGCGCATAGGGCGCGCGGTTGGCGAGCAGCACATTCTCGCGCGTGATCGGCAGCACCCGCACGTCGAGCCCCGCCGCCTGATCGCTCACGGTCGGGTTGACATAGACGGTGTTGCACCCCGCCAGCGCCAGCGTCAGCGCCGTGCCCAGCATCAGGGCGCGCAGCAAATGGGTCTGGGTCATCGGCATCGTCCTTCGGTTCGCCTCGGCCGTGGCGCGCGTCATGGCGCCAGCCTTTCGGTCATCAGATATTCAAGCGTCGGGCCGATCCACTGGCGCGATGTCCACATCGTGCCGTCCGCGCCGACCCTGTAGCTGTTCGCGGTCTGCAATCCCACCGAATGGCAGGTCTCGTCAAACCGCCGCGTCGGCACAGCACGGCCAAAGATCGTGACCGTCTCGGCCACCGGCCCGGCCATGTCACACAGAAAGGCGCGGAATTGCGTCTGGTTCTCGCCATCGAGGTAACTGTGGATGCGGGGATATTGCTGCGACGGCCCGCCGGCGAGAGCCGCCAGCGTGCCCGTCACATCCGCCGCCATCAGATCATCGCCCAGCCCCCGCGTGCCCACCAGCACGCCGCCGTCAAACGACAGGCCCACATTGTCGCCGGTGCGCCAGCTTTGCACGCCGCCGTTCTGCCCCGAAGGGATCAGCGTCGCCTGCGCGCCCCGCGCGGGCACTTCGACCAGCATCAGCGGCGTCGTCGCGCGGTCGATCTGCGCGCGCGTCAGGCTCGCGCGCAGGTCAGGCGCGGGGGCCGCCGCACAGGCCCCCAGCAGCAACATGGCAAGACACGCGCCCCTCATCGCCAGAACCGCCCCCAGCCATCGCGCAACTCGGCCCCCTGCGCGTCATTGACGACCTCGTAGAGCCGCCCCTCGACATCGAGCCGCGCGCCGCCGTCGCGCCAGACCGGGCGGATGGTGAGGTCGGTGCGGTCGAGCGTCGGGCGCCCGGTGATCCAGTTCACCGGCACCGAAATGCGGATCCCCTTGTCAAACGAACCCTCACCGAAATCGTCAAACGGCACGTCGGTCAGCGTCGCAAAGGCGCCGATCCGCCAGCCGTTGTCAAAGGTCCGGTCCAGCGCCAGCGTCGCCCCCCAGTCGCCCGCGAGGTAGCGCCCCACGTCAAGCTGCGACCGATACCCCGCCCCCATGTCCCAATAGGCCGACAGATGGCCCGTTGTGATCTCATAGTCGCGGAACCCCAGCATCTGGTCGAAATCGCGCTGAAGCACATGGTTGACCTCGGCCCCCAGCGCAAAGCGGCCGGCGTTGGGCTTCCACAGCAACTCTGCCGAGACACCGCCGAACATCGGCTCAAGATAGCCCAGCGTCACCCGGCCAAAGAGGTCATCGCCGGGGTGGAAATACCAGGCGCCGGTCAGCCGCGTGATCGCCGGATCGGCCTTGTCGTAGATGTTGCTCTCGCTGCGCACGCGCGGCAGGTCCGACAGCGCGGGGCGGGTCGCATCGCCAAGGTTCCCCGCCAGCCGCTGCCGCAGGTTGGCCGCGAAAACCAGCCCCGGCGCCGGTTCGAACCGCGCCGACAGCGCCACCCCGACATCGGCGCGCAATGGCGCGTCGGGATCGAAAAAGCTGGGCGCGATATAGGGTTCGAGCCCCCAGTCGAGCCGGGGATAAAGCCCGTCGCGCGGGGCCGTGCCGGGGCCGGCATCGGCGATCTGTGCGCGCGCAAAGCTCGACCAGGCGCCATCGACCTCATGCTCGAGCGCCTCCATATCCGCGCGGCGCAGCGTCACCTGCGTCACCGGCAGGCCGGATTGCACCAGCACGATCTCGAACGTGTCCACGCCTGCGGGCGCAGTGCCGGTGAGCACCCGCCCCGCGCGGCCCACGGCCTGCGCCGCGACGACATAGCTGGGGTTCTCGACCTCGATGCGCAGCACCCGGCCCGCCAGCGCATAGCCGTGCAGCCCCAGCCCCTGCGCGGTCAGCGCGCGCGCCGTCGCAGCCTCGGCCCGGCGTGCATCGGCGGGTGCGATGTCCCATGACGCCGCCGCCGCCGCATCCTGCGCGCGCGGGCGCACCGGATAGGGCGCGGGGTCATAGCCTGACCCGCCCGGCGGATTGCGCGGGTTGAGCGCATAGCCCACCTGCACGCCGACCTCAGAGCCGTAAAGGTAATTCGCCCCCAGCGTCCAGCCGGGGCTGATCTGGTAGGACAAGCCGATGTTGAGCGGCGAACGGCGGTCAAAGGCCGACCCATCCTCGTTCGGGTAGGCGTCGGACGAATATTCCGCGATCAGCCGCAGCCGGTCGGTCGCCTGCCATTCGACGCCACCAAACAGCGCCGCATCGCCGCGAAACCAGCCGCCGGTCTCGACCTGCCCGCCAAAACCCGACCGCGTATCGTCACGCTGGGCAAAACGGTCGTCGAACACCGCCAGCGGATTGCGAAACCCGCCCACGCCCGCAAGCCGGCCCCAGCCCAGCCCGGCCGTCACCCGCAGATCGCGCCGCAGCGTCTTGCTCGCTACGACATATTCGGATCCATAAAGCCCGGTGCCCAGAAAATCGTTGAGCCCGATCGCGACCCCAGGCCGCCAGGTGCCTTCGTCAAGCAACTGGTATTGCAGCGAAAAGCTGCGGTCAAAGCGGAACGGTTCGACCACGCTCAGGTCATTCACCCGCACATCATAGAGCAGCGCATAGCGGAAACTGCCCGACAGGCGCGGCGTGATCTGGAAGGTCAGCGTGTTGCGCGTCTGGTTCTGGAAATGGCTGATGACATAGGTCAGCTCTGCATCCGGCGCCGCGCGCGCGGCGGGCATGTCGATCAGCCCGGGGATGCCATAGGTGCTGTAGCCAAAGCGCAACGCAGGCTCTTGCGCCAGCGCGCCATGGCCCATCGCTCCGGCGATCAGGACAAGGGCACAGCAGGATGGCAGGCGATTCTGGCGCGACATGGCGTTGTTCTAACCCAAGGTGGCGGGTGAATCATGAACCTTGTCGCGCTGCGCGAAACTACGCGCAGGCGGTGACGAATGTGACACGATCCGGCCCGATCAGCGCGGCGCTCAGCCGGCCCGTGGCATAGGCGCCGGTATCGACCGCGATCCGCCCCGCCTGCGCCTGGGCGGCGTCCACGATCACATGGCCATGCACCACCCATTGCCCGTCGTCGCGCGCCCGCCTGCCGAACTCGGGATGCCCCCACAGCAGGGCGCGCGTCTCTTGCGCGTCAAGCGGGCGGCCGGGGTCGGCGCCGGCGTGCGTCACGGCGACATTGCCACTGCGCCACAGCAGCGGCCGCGCGCGCAGCCAGCCGATCCGCGCGGGGCCAAGAGCCTCTGCAAAGGCGTCGCGTGCGGTATTGAGGCCAAAGGCGTCCGCCGTTTCCCGCATCGCACCCACGCCAAAGCTCGCCAGCGTCTGCAAGCCGCCATTGCGCAGCCAGCGCGGCCCCTGCGCGACAGGATCATCAAGAAAGGCTAGCGCCATTGCCTCGTGATTGCCCAGCAAGCAGATCAGCCGCGCGTCGCCCATCACCCGGTCGATCACGGCACGGCTGTCCTCGCCCCGGTCGATCAGGTCACCCACCAGCACCACCGCCATCTCCTGCGGCAGTTGCGCGAGCATGGCGGCGAGCAAGGCGTCGCAGCCATGCACATCGCCAATGACCGCAAAGGGCGCGGCCGGCGCAAGAGGCGCGTCAAAGACCGGCGCCGTCTTGCGCCAGCGGGCAAAGAGGCCACCGATCATCGCGCCGGCCCCATCGGCGTCGCGGGTGTCACCAGCGGCACGAACCCGCTGAAATCCCCGCCGGTCACGGTCGCATGGCCGCAGCGCAGCCAGGCATGCGCCTCGAACCCCGGCGCACGGTCGCGCCTGACACCGATGAAAAGGTCGGTCGCCACGCCATGCCGGTGCAGCCAGCGCTGTGCGGCCAGCGCCTGCACCCAGCAATCCGCCCGCCAGGGCAGCCGCGCCGCCACGCGCGGGACGGCATAGGCCACGCGCGCCACCAGCGCGGGGTCGTGGCGGGGCGCCACCGGCCGGGCCTGCCCTTGCGCCAGCAGGTCGCGCGCCGGACGACGGCGCAGCGCAAACCGCGCGCGCGCCAGTTCCGCCAGCGCCACGGCCAGATCGGCCCAGCCGCGCGGCCCCAACCCTGCGATCACCCGCAGCGCCCTGCCCCGCTCAGGCGTCGGTGACGATGGACTGGTCATGCAGGTCAGTCAGAAACTTGCGCAGATCGGCCTCGATCACCTCTGCCGCCACCCCGTATTCCGCCACCAGCACATCGCGGATCGCCAGCGGCCCAAGACCGTCCTTGAGCAGCGCCCAGATCCGCGTGCCCACCGGGTCGAGCCCGTAATAGGTGCCGTTCTCGAGGTGCAGCAGCACGGTCTCCTCGCCGACAGCGCTCTCGATGGCCTGGTCGGAGGGCGCCAGCGCGCGGGTCAGGATGTCAGTCATGATGGCCTTCCGGAACGTCGCGTCGTCATTATGCCCCGACCTGCGCCATGATGTCCAATATGGCGGCAGCAACATCCGGCAGGCAAGCATAGTCGCGCGGGTAGGACAGCGCATAGGCCGGCGCGTCCTGGGCCAGCGCCGCCGCCTGTCGCATCCGCACCGTCGCACGGGCCGTGTCGCGCGGGTCAAGCGCAAAGCTGTTTGCCACAAGGCCGATGCAGGTTTCGGCCTTGGCCATCGGGCGCAGCGTGACGGCCTGGCCTGTCGCGGGTGGGTCAAGAAACACCAAGGCGCCTACCGGGGCGGGATCAGTTGCAAATCCGCAGGTCAGATGGACCCGCTGTTTGGTAGACCATCGCGCCATGTCGGTCGTGACAGGCGGCTGCGCGAAAATCGATGAGATCGAATCAGGCAACAGGCGCATTCCCGAATAGGTCGGCGCGACGTGATGGCCTTGCGCATCGGCGCCGACGATCAGACAGTCATCACTGAGGATCGGCAGGCCGGATTGCCCGAGAAACGCCGTGAGCGTCGATTTACCCCGACCACTGTCACCAAGAATGACGAGACCAAGGCCGCCGCACAGAACCCCCGCCGCGTGAAGCACCAAAGCCCCCTCATGGGCCAGCATCTTGGGCAAGAAATCATCGAGAACGATATGTTCGACTTCCCATTCGGGAAGCGATGACGTGCAATGGGTAAGGAGGGTCGCTGTCTCGACATCGACACGCACAAGGATGGATGGCGCCTCAGGGTCGCCTGACACAGACCGCGGCTGTGTCAGAACCTCGATACCAGCGTCATCGGTTATGCGGTATTGGGCATCGACGACGGGGTTGCTGGCGCGACCGACAGACCATTGAACCGCGCGAGGGCCCATCGCACCGGCCAAATCCTCAGCAGCGCACCACGGACTTTTTGTTGTTCTTGGGCGGATTCGGATTACAGAATCTTCTGACCTCAGGCACGCCGCCGGATCCAGCAGCGGTCATCGCGACGACCGTTCCGAAACGGGTCAGCGTTGGGGCCTCGTAAGGTGCCTGTCCAACCGACGCAAAAATATCTTGTGTTTGGGATTGGCTATTCATCATCAACCTGCTTTGTGCGTTCATTTTCCGCGTCCAGCCAGTGCGACAGGCCTGCGACATCTATGCTGGCTTGTAACTTCGCTTCAGCGTCCTGTCCACCGCTGACTGCCGAAAGGTTAACAAATCGCTTGACCAGGTGTCGGATATCCGGCTCCTGCGATAGCCCCGCGGCGAGCCGAAGGTTGAACATATAACCGATATGCTCCTTCCCTTTTCGCCAGCGCACGGCATCGGGCAGCAAATCTGTCACAGCCATGCGCAAGACATACTTGGGCCAACCCTTGCCACCCAGTTGTTCCGCCGGCAAGGCCAGACAAAAGCGAATCACGCGCAGGTCGCTGAACGGGTCGCGCGGCTCTATCCCGCTCTGGGCGGCAACGCGATCATACCGCTCGCGCCCCACGGCCAGATAGGTGTGGGTGATGCTGTCGGCGCGTTCATTGGCATAGTGGCCCAGTTGCGGCAGGCGCTGGGCCTCGAAGATGTGCAAACGCGCGCTCATATTGACCGCGCGCGCGAAATCCGGGGCGATCAGCGGGCTTTGCGGTGATTGCGGCCGCCACTGCGACCAGCGCCGGCGCAGCACCCGCAGCACATCGGGGATCAGCGCACTGCGCAGCTCGCGCGCAAAGGCCCGCACAACCGAACCGCCGCTCTGCCAGAACGCTTCTTCGCCCTTGACGCAGCGATATGCCGTCACCAGCCGCCCCCGCCGGATCAGCCGCACCAGATAGGACCCAGGGTTGACCACCAGATCACCCGCGACCCCGTCGAGCATGACGCGCACACCCGCCGCCTGCGCTTGCAGATAAACAGCGCGCACAAGGTTCATATCGACGTCAAAGGGCTCTTCCTGCGCTCTGAACTGCTCTGCGACCGGATCGGCCCATGTCTCGGGCTTCGACCAGTCCACCAGATGCGGCGCAAGCCCCGGCATGGTGATCGCATCATGGATCGCGCGCGTCTCGACACAGGTTGCGGGGTCAGGTCCGACACCAGAAAAGGTCGGCAAGGGCCCGCGCCCGGCCGCGGCCAAGAGGCGCGTGGCGACCGCGACGACAGAGCCCGAATCCATCCCGCCCGACAGCATCGACCCCAGCGCCCCCGCAGGTGCCCGCAGCCGGCAGCGCACGGCCTCGGTGAACACCTCGAGAAACGCCGCCGCATAGGCTTCGTCGCTGTCGAGGGTCAAGGGCGGCCCCGGCACCAGCGCCCAGTAGCGCCGGATCCGCAGGCCCGCCGCATCGACCGTCAGGCAATGCGCGGGCGGCAGGCGGAACACGCCCTCATAAAAGGTTGACGTGAAATCAATGCCTTCGAGGTAGTCCTCGAGATAATCCGCGATCCGCCCCTCGTTGACCGCGCGTGGCACATCGGGTGCCGCCAACACCGCCTGCGCGCTGCTGGCAAAGGCAAAGACCCGGCCGGGCAGATGGGCGTGGATCAGTTGCTTCATCCCTATCGGGTCGCGCGCGGCAAAGAGGCAGCCGCGGCGGCGGTCCCAGATGGCAAAGGCGAAATCGCCCAGCAGATGCGCAAGGCACCCCTCGCCCCAGCGCAGATACGCCCGCAGCACGATTTCTGCGTCACCGATCACGCGGCCCGTATCCGCCATCCCCAGCGCGGCCAGCAGCTCGTCCCGGTTGTCGAGCCGCAGGTCGGCGGTGATGGTGCAGCCGGTCGCGGCCTCCGTCAGCGGCAGCACCTCGACCTGTGCCTCGGGCGTGGTGGCCAGCAGCGTGTGGCCCAGCGCGCAGGGGCCATCGGCAAAGTGCCGCGTCCCCTCGGGCCCGCGCGCCTGCAACTGCGCGGTCATCGCGGCCAGACCGTCCGGCGCGGCCCCGTCAAGCCGCAGGATGCCGCAGATCCCGCTCATGCGCGCACCGCCCCGCCCGCAGTTCCGCCCGCCGCCTCGCCCGCCGCCCCGCCCGCAGTTCCGCCCGCAGTTCCGCCCGCCGCCCCGCCCGCCGTTCCGCCCGCCGTCACGATCCGCCCGTCCGCCAGGGCGATCACCCGGTCGGCCAGCGCCAGCGTTGCCGGGCGGTGGGTGATGAGGATCACGGTGCGGTCGCGCAGCGCATCGGCGCAGCTTTCCACAAAGGCGGTCTCGCCCTCGAGGTCATACATCGACGTGGCCTCGTCGAGCACCAGGATCGGCGGATCCTTGACCAGCGCTCGCGCCAGCGCCACCCGCTGCCCCTGCCCGCCCGAGAGCCGCACGCCATGGTCGCCGATCACCGTGGCATAGCCCTGCGGCAGCGCCATCACAAAGTCATGCGCCTGCGCCAGCCGCGCCGCCGCCTCGACCTGCGCCACGCCCGCACCGTCCAGGCCAAAGGCGATGTTGTCAAAGATCGTGCCGTTGAACAGCAACGCGCGCTGCGGCACCACGCCGATCTGGCGGCGCAGGTCGGCCAGCCGCAGCCCGGCGATGTCCTGTCCGTCGAGCAGGATACGCCCCGCTGTCGGGTCAAAGAACCGCATCAGCAGCGCGATCAGGGTGCTCTTGCCTGCGCCATTCGCCCCGGTGAGCGCCACCGTCTCGCCCGCGCGGATGTCGAGCGTGACACCCGCGAGCGCCGGCGCCCGTTCGGGATAGTTGAACACCACGCCTTCATAGCGCACGGCCCCGCGCGACCGCCCGATCCGCCCCGGCGCATCGGCGCCGGGCTCGGGCGCGGCATCGAGCACGTCATGCAGCCGGGCCAGCGTCCCCCGGGTGGACTGGATCTGCCCGTAAAGGTCGGCCAGCGACGCGACCGGCCCGGTGAGCAGCCCGGCATAGAGCAGAAAGCTCACCATCTGCGCCGGGGTCATCTGGCCCGCCTGCACATTGCTGCCCGCGAGCAGCAACAGCGCCACCGCGGCGACGGCCGAGGTGAGCTGGATCGCAGGCGAGAGCACGGCATGGATCCGCACCTCTTGCAGCGCGAGGTCGCGCGCCGTGGCCACCTGTGCGCCGTAGCGCCCTGATGTCGGCCCCTCGCGGGTAAAGGCCTTGATGGCAGGCAGCATCTCGAGATCCTCGCCCGCCAGCGCCACCGCCTCGGCCTCGGCCTCCTGGATGCGCTGCGAGAGCACGCGCAACCGGCGGCCAATGATCTTGAGCATGAGGTAGAACACCGGCACCAGCAGCGGCACCAGCAGCGCCAGCACCGGGTCGATGCGGAACATCAGGACGATGGCGCCAAGCGCGGTCAGCAGCAGCGGCAGCGCGCCCACCAGCGTGCCAGAGAGGAAATCGCTCAGCCGCGAGACCTCGTAGGTGCTCAGCGCCAGCAGGTCGCCCTGCTTGTGCGCCTGATGGAATGACAGTGGCAGGCTTTGCAGCTTGTCATGGGCGAGCAGGCGCAGGTCGGCCAGGAGCCGGGTCGAGACAGCGCCCGACACCAGCGCAACCAGCACCCGCAGCCCGGCGATCACCGCCAGCACCGCGACCAGCAGCACCGACAGCCAGCCCATCGGGAGAGCGACCGTGCCCGGCACGAGCAGCCCGCCCGCAACCTGCCCCGCCACCCATGGCACGGCGAGCATCGCGGCGGATTCCACCAGCATCAGCACGGCCACCAGCGCCAGCCGCCCGCGATAGGGCCAGGCATGGGCAAGCAGGCGACGCGGGGTCATGACCGGCTCCGCCCCGACCGCGCGCCGCGCAACGCCCCGGCAAAGCGGGCAAAGCGGCGCAGATAGAGCCAGGCCAGCGGCGCGCGCGGGGTCTCGGGGTAATTCGCGCGCATGAAGGGCGCAGGCGGAAACAGCCTGTCGCGGATATAGCGCAGCCTTGCAGCCGCCCCCTTGACCGACATCAGGTCATGCGCAGCACGGTCAACGGAGTTGCCGGACAGCAGATAGGCCGCAGCCGGCCCCGCCGCGGCCGGGTCGCCCAGCCGTGCCAGCACCGCCGCGGGCACAGGCGCGGCGAGCCTTGCCTGCGCATCTTCGAGCGCCTGGGCGCAAACCGGGCCAAGACCGACACGCGCGGCATGGGCGGCAAAGGCCTCCCAGCCGGCCGTGTCCAGCGCGCGCGCCAGCAGCACGATATCCCACAACCAGATCAGGCGGTCGCCACCATAATGGCGCGTGCCACCCACGAAATAGGGTGAGGTGACATGCGCAGCGCGATGCGCACAGGCATGGATCAGGGAGAGATGGCGCGGCATCGCCTGCGCCACGGAGCAAAGCGCCGGCAGCGGCTGTCCGCCGGCAAAAGCGTCTGTCACCGACAGGCTATCGGCCAGACTGCGCCGATTGAAAACCTGCCAATGCAGGTCGATCTCATGCCCGGTGCCATCGGCATGGTCCAGCCGCCATGGCTCCTGTAGACGCGCCTCGCCCGGCGCGACCGGGTCGTCGTAGAAGGGCTGATACCCCGCCGCCTCGAGCACCGCACGCGCGCGCACCAGCGTGTCTGGCGCGACCAGCAGATCGGTGTCGCCGCGCGTCCGGTCGGCGGGCCGCGCATAGAGGTCATAGGCCAGCGCCGTGCCCTTGAGCACCCGCACCGCGACCCCCGCCTCCGCGAAATCGGCCAGCAGCGTGCCCAGCACGACGCGGTGCCGCATCTCCCACATCGCCTGCGCGCGGGCCTGACCGCGCAGCGGCGCGGCGATGGCCTCGGGCCAGGCGGCAAGCCGTCCGGCCAGCAGCCCCGCGATCCCGTGATAGAGCACCCGCTCCACCACCTGCGTCGCCGGCAGATCGTCCACCGGCACATCCCCGTCACACAGGATCGCCGCCAGAATCGCCGCCAGACGGTCGTCGATGCTGTGGGTCGTGCTCATCGTCCCGTCACCCGGTAGGCGACCAGACCGATATATTCGCGCACCGCCGTGTTCAGCGTGAGCAGGTTGCGCGCCAGATCCCAGCCGATGCCATCCCCGAAACCGCCGCTGCGATAATCGACAGGATAGGGCACAAGGCCGGTCCAGCCCGCCGCCTCAAAGCTCGCCAGCGACCGCGGCATGTGGAAAGCGCTCGTCACAAGCACCCAGGTCTCGTCCTCGCCCGGCTGGACCAACGCCAGCGACAGCGCCGCATTCTCGGCCGTGTTGCGCGACGCGCGCTCGAAGAGCAGCCGCTCGGGCGCCAGCCCCTGCGCCAGAAAAAACGCCTCTGCCACCGTGGCGCCCGACATCGCCCCGCTGCCCAGATCGCGCAGCGACCCGCTGCCACCCGTGAACAGCACCCGCGCCTGCGGCCAGGCGCGCGCAAGCTCCAGCGCGGCGGTAAAGCGTTCGGCCCCCTCGCCAAACTGCGGCGGCCCCCAATAGGCGGTCCGCTGCGCGTCCTCGCCCCCGCCCAGCACGATGATCCCCGCCACCTGCGTCAATGGCGGATCGGCCGGATAGCGCGTCTCGAGCGGGCGGATCGCGAGGTCGCCCAGCGGCAGCACCGCCACCGCCAGCACAAAGGCGAGCGTGAGCCCGCCCCAGCGCCGCGCAGCCGCCACCCGCCCGCGCACCGCCGCGAGCAGGCTCAGCGCCAGCCCGAGGACGATCCAGCTCTCAGGCCGCACCAGCGCCCAGATGAGTTTGGAGGCGACGAAAAACGCGGTGTTCATGCGCCGCCCGTCACCCGCGCGATGGCGTCGAGATAGGCCGCAACCACGATCCGTTCATCGAACTCCGCCTCCATCTTGCGCCGCCCCGCCTGCCCCATCGCGGCCCGCGCCGCCGGCGCCAGGGCGATCATCCGCAAACAGGCTTCGGCCAGCGAGGCCGCATCCCGCACCGCGCAGAGATACCCCGAAACGCCGTCACCCACAACCGCGCGGCAGCCCGGCACGTCGGTCGCGATCAGCGGGCGCGCCATCGCCGCGGCCTCGATCAGCGTGCGCGGTGCGCCCTCGCGGTAGGAGGGCAGCACCACGACATCGGCCGCCGCAATGGCAGGGCGCACGTCATCGGTCTGGCCCAGATAGACGACGTCGCCCGCCGCCTGCCAGCCTGCGAGCGTGGCCGCGTCAATCGCGCTGCGGTTTTCGGCCCCCAGCGCGCCCAGCAGCCGAAACTGCGCGCCCGGATGGCGCGCGCGCACCAGCCGCGCGGCCTGCGCATATTCCACCACCCCCTTGTCGCGCAAGAGACGCGCGATCATCAGGAACGCCGGACCGGCATCAGGCCCCCCATCGGGAAGCGGCGCGGGGGCAAAGCGAGCAAGGTCGATGCCCGACCCGGGCAGCAGCCGCGCCTGACCCGCGCGCACCAGCTTGCGGCCGACAAACAGCGCGCGGTCGTCCTCATTCTGAAAGAACACGGTATCGAGCCGCGGAAAGGCCGCGCGATACAGCGTCTCGGCCACCCTCTGCAACAGCCCGCCCGACAGGAACGCCGTGCCCAGCCCGGTCACATTGGGGATGAACGGCACCCCGACCCGCCGCGCGGCGAACGCGCCAAAGAGGTTGTTCTTGATCGTCCAGGACAGCACCACATCGGGCGCCTGCGCCCGGAAATGCCGCGCCAGCCGCCCCACCAGCGCCCCGTCGCGCAAGGGGTTGAGCCCCTTGGTATCCATCTTGAGCGGCACATGGCGCGCGCCCTCGCCGATCAGCGCCGCCACCGCATCATCCGGCGGCGCCAGCACCGTGACCCGGTCCCCGCGTGCCAGAAGCGCCCGCAGCAACGGCAATCGGAAGTTGAGCACATTCCAGCTCGCGTTGACGGTCATCACGATGTGACGCGGTTTGCCGGTCATGACCCGGACGTCCGAAACGACATCTCAGCCTTGCCGCCTGGCCGAGATCAGGTCGATGACCCCCGACGCATAGCCAAATGGCACCATCAGCCAAGTCGGGCGTTTCGGCATTTTCGCAACCGCGCCTCGCCGCATCGCGTGGAAATGGAACCTCCAGAAATTGACCGCGGCACGCAGCCGCAATCGCCAACCCAGATCGGCCTGCCACTCCGCCGCGTAATTGCTCATTGCATTGTTGGGCGATGCCATCCGCAGCTTGCGAGACTGCGCGCTCAGACCATCGTCGTTATATTCGCAAAGGATGACCGGCGTCGTGATGAACAGTGTCCGGAAGGTCTTGTCGATCTGCAGATACTGCCACCCCTCGGCCATGAACTTTTCGTCAGGAAATAGCGGGTAGGGGTATTCGCGCATCTGGGTGGTCAGCAGGACCGGCAGACAGTCGAACTTGTCGCGCGACCTGACCCATGCCGAATAGCGCCACGGGTTCTGCACCAGCGCAAACTGTCGCGCGGGCCGGTTGACGAAGGTGGACTGGGCGAAGATGATCGCGCATCCACCCGCTTCGGCGGCAGGCATGCTGTCGCAGACAAGCCGCACTGCGGCGGGCAGAAACTGGTCGTCGCTGTCGAGCACGGCGATCCAGCGCCCCTGCGCCAGGCGTGCCCCAAGGTTCAGCGCGCTGCATTTTCCGCCGTTTTCCTGCCGGACGACCCGCACCGGGAAAGGCGCCTGTGCGACCAGCCCGGCAATATGGCCTTCGGTCCCGTCCGTCGATCCGTCGTCGATCACCAGCCATTCGAAGGACCCCGCAGGCGCGTCCTGCGCAAGCAGCGAAGCATAGACGCGCTCCAGCAGGTGCCGGCGGTTGTAGGTCGGTGTCAGCACCGTCAGTTGCGGGGGCGGGGTCATGTCAGTCCCATCGTCAGTACGCGTCCGGTATAGAATTGCAGCAAGAGAAGGTTCGAGACGACAAAGCCAAGCAGAAACAATTGCAACACGCGACGGTCCCGCGACTCGACCACCATCACCATCAGCAGGAGCGGCATGATGAACCAGCCGAACCCGGCAAAGCGATCTGCGAAAGGCGCAAAGGAAAACACATGGTAGATGCTGATGAGCAGGATATAGAAATTGAGCCACCATCCGGTGAATGTGCTTGTGACCGGATACCCATTGCGCCAGAGCCAATAGCCCACGGCGAGCGGCACAAGCGAAAACAGGGCGAAATCCGGTCGGAAACCGGCCCGATAGTCGAAGTCCTCGGCATTCTGGAAATATAACTGATAGTTGTCAGAAATGACGAGGTACTTTTGCAACGGCAGCAACAACGTCTCGTTGAGGCCGGTGATCGAAAGCAGTGTCACGCCCGCGAGCAGCAGCAGGCTCCCTCCCAGCGCCCTCCGCTGCCCGAAAGTCGAATTGAACGTCAGCTTTTGCAGGATGACAAAGGGATACACCAGAAACGCGCCACTATGAAACATCGGCGCCACAAGCAACCAGATCCAGCCTGACCTGGCCCCCTGGAACAACCTTATATAGGCCTGAAGCAGTAGCGCCATTGCAATGCTCTGCTTCATCCCGGACGCCATGTAAAAGACAAAGAACGGATACATCGAATAGACAAAAAGCAGGATGGCGGTGTGAAAGCTCGAAAACATCTTGCGCAGCGACCACGCCAGCATCATCGTGCAGAACAGCGCAATCGGTGCGAGCAGGTAAAGCGGATGCGCCCCGAATTGCCCCAGCACCCAGTTCAGATAGGCGAAAAGGACATTATCCTGGGTTCTTTCATACACCGTCGAGAATGGCTGCTGGCGCAGATTCAGGTAGGTCATGTAATAGCGCCAGGTGTCGCCATTGATCTCGCGAAAGATGACCGCGACGAATACGGTCAGCACCGCGCCCCAGGCGGCAAACCAGATCACGGTGCGCTCGGCACGGGTGCGGGCCTTGAGCCCCCCGAGCAGGAGCAGGCAAAGCACGCCGTATATGGGAAGAAGCGGATGCATGGGCTCAGATCACGTCACGGACCCGGTCGGCATAGCCGCGCCAGGTCATCTCGCGCAACACCCTTGCGCGGCCGCGCGCACCCTGCGCGCGATAGGCTGCGGGATCGGCGACCAGCGCCCCGAGATGCAGGGCCAGCGCGCCTGCGTCCCGCTCTTCGATCAGCCAGCCGCCTTCGCCTTCGCGGATCGCATCCACGATCCCGCCCGAACGGGTGCCGATGACGGGCAATCCGGCCGCCTGCGCTTCGGTAAAGACCATGCCGAACCCCTCCAGGCTGGACCGATCATGGTCCACAACGCTGCACAGGGTGAACAGGTCAGCGGCCGCGTAATAATGCGGCAGGCGGTCGTCGCTCACGAAGCCTTCAAAGCGGACACGATCGGCAACGCCCATCGCCCGCGCGCAGGCCTCGATCGCCTGCCGGGCAGGCCCTTTGCCCACGATCACATAACACAACTGCGCTTGCTGGTCCGGCGGCAGCGCTGCGATGGCGCGCAACACCGTCTCGTGCCCCTTCATCGGGTCCAGCCGCGACACGGTGAGCACAATGCGCCGGTCCTGTGGCAGGCCCAGCGCGTCCCGTGCAGCCATGCGGTCCATGTCAGAGTGGAACTGCGCCGCATCAACAGCAGGGTTGACGACCACGGTATGCGCCTGCGGTGCAATCGCGGCCACCAGTGACTGAGTGAATGTCGAGTTGCAGACGACGACATGAGCACGCTCAAGCACCTGTCGCCGCAGCCAGCCCCGCAATCGGCGGCCGCGATAGGGCATCACCTCGTTGCCATGCGCCCAGACCGAGACCCGCCGCCGCCCGGCCAACAGGGCCATGGTCGCTTCGGGGTTCCAGACCATGCAGAGCACCGGCCGGTTGCGCGGCTGGCGCCACAGGATGCGCAGCAGCGCCCATTCCCGCGGGCCGCGGCGCGCCGGCACCTCCCGATGGGGGCAATCAGGTCGCGCCAACCCTTCGGCCCCTGCCGGATCGAGCGTCACCACATCCGGCACCCGGCCCGCCGCGATCATCTCTTGCACCAGACCCAGAGCCAGCCGGCTGATGCCGCCATCATTGGGCGGATAGTCAAAGGACAGGACCAGCGGCGACAGGCGGTGTTCATCGGTCATGAGGGCCATATCCGTCAGGGTTGCGGCGCTGCCAGTTCCAGCCCGACAGACAGGCGTCGGCCAAGGTCTCTTGCGCGCACCAGCCAAGCAGCCTGGCCGCCTTTGCCACATCCGCGACGCTGCTGCCGACATCACCGGGGCGGCGCCCCACGATCCGGTGCGCCACCGTGCAGCCGGTCGCGGCCTCGAAGGTCCGCAGCACCTCGCGCACGGTCACGCCGCGCCCGGTGCCCAGATTGAAGGCGGCGCTCGCTTCGGTCGTCATCACATAGTCAAGCGCCGCGATATGACCGCGCGCCAGATCGACCACATGGATATAGTCGCGCTCTCCGCTGCCGTCGGGCGTGTCATAGTCATCGCCGAACACCAGCAACTCCTCCCGCCGGCCAGCCACGACCTGCAGGACATAGGGCATCAGGTTATTGGGGATGCCGCGCGGGTCCTCGCCGATCTGGCCCGACGGGTCGGCGCCGACCGGATTGAAATAGCGCAACAGCACGGCGCCCCGGTGATCGGCGGCCGCAACCCAGTCGGTCACGATCTGCTCGACCTGCGCTTTGGTGCGACCATAGGGCGATGACGGCGCAATCGGGTGATCCTCCGCAAAGGGCGGGGGCAGCGCGGTGCCATAGATCGTGGCCGAGGACGAAAAGATGAGCTTTCGACACTCTGCGAGGTCCATCGCCTGCAAGAGAGAAATCGTTCCACCGACGTTGACGCGGTAATATTCGACCGCCTCGGGGATCGATTCTGCCACCGCCTTGAGCCCGGCGAAATGGATCACGCAATCGGGCCGGAACGCCGCGAGGCAGGCCGCCAGCGCTCCGGCGTCACAGATGTCGATCTCCGCCGCGCCAAAATCGCGCCCCGACAGCGCACGCACCCTGTCCAGCACCACGGGAGAGCTGTTGCGATGGTTGTCCACCACGAACACGTCATGTCCCGCCCGCAAGAGCGCCAGCGTTGTATGGCTGCCGATGTAACCGGCCCCTCCGGTCAGCAGAACCTTCATCCGCGCATTCTCATGTTGTCCTTCTGTCCGGTCATGGCAGGGAATGCGCCGCCAGCCTGCCGGCACGCATCCCCGTGAGCGTCGCGCGCAGCGGGGCGAGCGAACGGTCGGCGTGGCTGTAGGACAGGCCCAGCAAAAAGAGCCGCAAAACTGCGGTTGGCCGGTGCCAGACCCGCAAGTGGCGATAGATCAGCAAGGCCCGGTTATGCGCAAGCCCGTGCATGTAGCGCGGCACATCGTGCGGCACCCGGCACCCGCCCATCGGGGCGGCCAGATGCGTCAGATGTGCCTCTGGCGCGAACCAGCAGCGATGGCCGGCGGCCCGCAGCCGCAGCGCCAGCTCGGTTTCCTCATAGAGCGCGGCGCCGATGCTGAGTTGCTCGTCCAGCCCGCCGATTGCGGCGATCACGTCCCGTCGGATGGAAAAGTTGCCACCCGGCGCATGCAGGCAGAACCCGGCGTCCGGCAGGTGAAAGTTGCGGACGCTCGTGGCCGTCCACCAGTTGAAAGACCCCGTGGCACCGGGCAAGGTCCGGTCGCCCTTGGCTTCGGTGATCCCGCCCGCG
>JAACUH010000195.1 GCA_009993005.1 Rhodobacterales bacterium | reverse complement strand
CTCGCGGTTGGGGGCCATCCCCCCCGTCACCATCAGCGCCACCCCGCCACGCGCCCGCGTGGCATAGAACTCGGCTACCGCCCCCCAGTCGCCGCGCTCTTCGAGCCCGCTATGCATCGAGCCCATCAGCACCCGGTTGGGCAGGGTCACGAAGCCAAGATCAAGCGGTGCCAGCAGGTGTGGAAATTCGGCCATGATACCCTCCATCGCAGCACCACTCTGCCCGCAAGCCCGCGTCCTGTCACGGGCCAACGCCACGTCACCCTCGCCGGGGACTTGTCCGCACGCGAACACCGTTGCTCGGCCGGCCCAGCGCGCACCCGGTCGCGCAAGGTGGACCCTTTTCACCGCCGAATGCCCGGACTATGACCAGCTTGGGTGGCGGAAAACCACCAGTGCTCCGGCAACAAAGGCCTATCCGTGCCCGTCGATTACCCCCGCCTGACCACCCGAATCCGCGCCCTGTGCCACGCTGAGACCGATACGGTCGCGCTGATGGCCACCGTCGCCTGCGAGGTGCACCACGCCCACCCGTTGGCCGACTGGACCGGGTTCTACCGCGTCACGGCACCCGAGCTCTTGAAGATCGGTCCCTATCAGGGCGGCCATGGTTGCCTGGTCATCCCGTTTGCGCGCGGGGTCTGCGGCGCGGTGGCGCGCAGCGGGCGGGCGCTGATCGTGCCTGACGTGGCGGCCTTTGCCGGCCATATCGCCTGCGCCTCCACCACCCGCTCGGAACTGGTGCTGCCGGTCCTGAACGGCGCGGGCCGCCTGCTGGGGGTGTTTGATCTCGACAGCAACACCCCCACCGCCTTCACCGCCGCCGATGCAACCGCCCTTGCGGCGATCCTGAACGAGGTCTTCCGCGATGTGGGTTAAAGTGGTTTCTCGAAAAATCCGAACCCGTCGCTCGTCACTCCCTTGCGGTCTTTCCTCGCTGGCGCCAGCGAGGAAAGACCGCAAGGGAGTGACGAGCGGGCACTGGCCGGGTCAAATCGAAGGCGATCCGCTTTCGGGGCGTCGTTGCCGCGCACTCTGCGGTCGCCCTGCAGCCAATCCAGCGCTGCGGCGGTGATACCCTTGCCGCCATCCATTCCCTGCCAGCGGCGAGCATCGTGAAGGGTTGCTGTCTGTGTGGCGCGGTGGTCTTCGAGGTCACCGGCACACCCCGCGAGGTCATCGCCTGCCATTGCCGCCAGTGCCGCAAACTTTCGGGCCACGGTTCAGCCTCGTTCGCCACCCTTGAGGCTGACCTAGCCTGGCAGTCGCGCGCCTGCCTTGCCGAATACTGCGGGTCCCCTTGGTGGATCCTCGCAGACCCACCTTGGCCCATCGCTGCCGTCGGGGGGGGCGGTCACATCATCAACGCCCACAAGCCGCTGTAGGCAATTGCTTCCTAGCAGCCTGTCGGACTTGATCCGAGGCCGGGAATGAGATTCATTGGCATGGGTTGGTTTTCGCATGATTGATCGGAGCGACGATGAGCAATTTCC
>JAACUH010000030.1 GCA_009993005.1 Rhodobacterales bacterium | reverse complement strand
TGTCGCCCCATCGCCGTCGCGACGGCACGCCGGTCTGCCACCGCAGCGAAATCTGCGGCGTGATGCCGACGGACACGCTCTTTGCGACCGACCGCTACAACATCACCGCGCAGGGCCGCGCCGAGCTCGAGAGTTTCTTCCGCAGCGCCAATGCCTTCGGGTTCCTGATCTACGGGCATACCGACAGCCGCGCCTCGGATGAATACAACATCCGCCTGTCCAACAACCGCGCCAATGCCGTGGCGCAGGTCGCCGCCGGGATCGGCGCCCGCGTGGTCGATGTGCGCGGCTTTGGCGAGCGCAACCCGCGCGCGTCCAACGACACCGCCGCCGGGATGCAGCAGAATCGCCGCGTCGAAATCTATTGTCTGCGCTGAGGGGACAGGAACCATGAAAATCGTGAAAGCATTTCTTGCCCTCGGTGCCGCCGGATCGCTCGCCGCCTGCGGGATCGGCCCGGACAAATCCGTTGACCGGGGCATCAACGCCCACCACCTGTCCACCCTCGTGGCGGGCATCTGGGTCGATCCCAATGGCTGCGACCACTGGATCATCGACGATGGCGTCGAAGGCTACCTGTCGGAGCGGATGCAGCCCGATGGCCGCCCGGTCTGCTCGGGCGTGGCGGCGCCGAACACCGCCGTGGGCCCCTTCAAGGAAGGCTCGCCCATCCCCGACATCCTTTGATCGGTGCGCGATCAGGCAGACATCTCAGGCCGCGGATCAGTCCGCGGCCTTTTGCATTATCGTTTCGTGACATTTGCTGCTGGGTGCTTGCGCGGCGCGACCTAACTTGCAACCATCACCCCATGGCGCCCGCGCGGCCCCCGGACAGGAGAGTTGTTTGACAACCACGATGCTGCCTCACCCCGCCCTCCCGCAGGATCTGACAGAACAGGTTCTGGAGTTTCCCGACAATTTCCTGCTGATCGACCTGTGCGGCGAACATGACCGCAATCTGGCGGCGATCGAGGTCAAGCTGGGGGTGCAGATCCTGCGGCGGGGCAACAGGCTGGCGGTGGTGGGCGACGAGGCGCAGGCACGCGCCGGGGCGCAGGTGCTGATGGCGCTCTACCAGCGGCTCGAGACCGGGCGCAGCGTCGAGGCGGGCGACATCGACCGCGAACTGCGCATGGGCCCGTCCGAGCAGGGCACCGGCACGCTGCCCGGCGACCAGATGGAGATGTTCCGCGGCGCCACCGGCGACCGGGTCGAGATCAAGACACGCCGCAAGCTGGTCGAGCCGCGCACAGCTGCGCAAAAGGCCTATGTGCGCGCGCTTTTTGACCACGAGATGGCCTTTGGCATCGGCCCCGCCGGCACCGGCAAGACCTATCTTGCCGTCGCGGTGGGCGTGTCGATGCTGATCGGCGGGCAGGTGGACAAGATCGTGCTGTCGCGCCCGGCGGTCGAGGCGGGCGAAAGGCTCGGCTTTCTGCCCGGCGACATGAAGGACAAGGTCGATCCCTACATGCAGCCGCTTTACGACGCGCTCGCGGATTTCCTGCCGGGCAAGCAGGTGGCCAAGCTGATCGAGGACAAGCAGATCGAGATCGCGCCGCTGGCCTTCATGCGCGGGCGCACGCTGGCGCGGTCCTTTGTGGTGCTCGACGAGGCGCAGAATGCCACCTCGATGCAGATGAAGATGTTCCTCACCCGTCTGGGCGAGGGGTCGCGCATGGTCATCACCGGCGACCGCACCCAGGTGGACCTGCCGCGCGGCGTGTCCTCGGGGCTGGCCGATGCGGAACGGCTGCTGAGCCATATTCCCAAGATCAGCTTCAGCTACTTCACGTCAAAGGATGTCGTGCGCCATCCGCTCGTCGCCGCGATCATCGAAGCATATGATGCTGACAGCGCCGCGTGACATGGCTATAGGCGGATCATGCTTGTCGATTGCCTGATCGAAGATCACCGCTGGGAGGCGCTGCGCCTGGGCGCGCTGGCCGAAACGGCCGCCTGCGCGACGCTGACGCGGCTCGGGCTTGACCCTGCCGCCTTCGAGATCAGCCTGCTGGCCTGCAACAACGCCCGCATTGCAGAGCTCAACGCCGATTTCCGTGGCAAGCCGATGCCGACCAATGTGCTGAGCTGGCCATCCGAGGAACGCGCGGCAAAGGTGCCGGGCGCATTGCCCGCGCTGCCCCAGCCCGACCCGCGCGATGCGGTCGAACTGGGCGATATCGCGATCGCCTATGACACCTGCGCGGCCGAGGCCGCCGCCGAGGGCAAGCCTCTGGCCGATCATGCCACGCATCTGCTGGTGCATGGCACGCTGCACCTGCTGGGCTTTGACCATGAGCGTGACCCTGACGCCACGCTGATGGAGCGGCTCGAGACCGAGATCCTTGGCGCGCTGGGCATTCCCAACCCATATGCGCAGGACAACTGAAAGGCGCGGCACCGGGCACATCCGGGGTCGCCAGGGAAGGAGACCATGAGTCAGACGAGTGACGAGTCCAGCACGGCCCCGGCCGCCGCCTTTGAACAGGGCGACGATGGGTCGGGCGATCAGGGGTCCGAAAGCCACAGTCGTGGCTTTTTCAGCCGTATCATCGAGGCGCTGAGCCCGCAGGACAATGGCCACGCCGACGGCGCCGGCGATACCGCGATGGCCGTGCAGGGGCCGATGCCCGGCATGGGCAACCTGCGCCGGATGCGGGTCGAGGATGTGGCCGTGCCCAAAGCCGATATCGTGGCGGTGCCGGTGAGCATCTCGATCGAGGATCTGGTGTCGATCTTCCGCAAGGAAGGGCTGACCCGGATGCCGGTCTATGAGGGCACGCTCGACACGCCCATGGGCCTTGTCAACCTCAAGGATTTCGCGCTGCGCCACGGCTTTGACGGCGATGGCGCCGAGTTCGACATGCGCCACTTGCTGCGCCCGCTCCTTTATGTGCCGCCGTCGATGCCGCTGGGCGTGCTGCTGCAAAAGATGCAGGCAGACCGTATCCACATGGCGCTGGTGATCGACGAATATGGCGGCACCGACGGGCTTGTGACCATCGAGGACCTGCTCGAACAGGTGGTGGGCGAGATCGACGACGAGCATGACGAGGTCGAGGCCGACACTTTTACCCGGGAAAAGGACGGCGTCTGGCTGGCGCTGGCCAAGACCCCGCTGGAGGAGTTCGAGGCGGAGATCGGCATGGACCTGACCGCGAACGAGGCCATCGACGAGGAAGAGGTCGATACGCTGGGCGGGCTGGTGTTCATGCTGGCAGGCCATGTGCCCGCCCGCGGCGAGGTGATCGAGCATCCCGATGGCCCGGTGTTCGAGGTGATCGACGCCGATCCGCGGCGGATCAAGCGCCTGCGCGTCCGCCTCTCGCACAAGGCCGAGGGCTAGGTCTTGCGCGCGGCGGGCGGGCTGGCAGAGCCGCTGCGGCGGCTGGCGGGCCGGGTTTCGGGCCAGTTTTCAGAGATGCGGCGTGGCCGCAGGCTGGCGCTGCATCTGGTGCTGGGGCTGGCGGCGGGACTGGGACAGGCGCCGTGGGACTGGCCGCTGCTGACGCTGCTGGCGCTGGTGGCGGTGATGGCGTTGGCGCGCGGTGCAACCGGCCCGCGTGGCGCGCTGGCTGACGGATTTGCCTTTGGTCTGGGCTATTTCGGGCTGGCGCTGCACTGGATCGTGTCGCCTTTTCTGGTCG